>JBJEWG010000098.1:0-15463 GCA_051884935.1 Kiritimatiellia bacterium
GGCGCTCTACCGCATCAACACGCTGGCCATGGACTACCGCCTCCACGGCCGCGCCGAGGTGCTGGCCCGCGCGCTCGACGAGCTGCGCGCCGTCTGCGCGTTCTCGGACTGGAATCCCTCCCACTTCCTCGACGTCGCCGAGATGTCCCTCGCCGTCGCGACGGGCTACGACTGGCTCTATGAATACATGGACGAGGCGACGCGGCGGGAGATCGCCGCGGGGCTGCGCCGAAACGGGCTTGAGGCCGGCAACAAGTCGCAGTGGTGGATTCGCGCCAACAACAATTGGGGGCAGGTCTGCCACGCCGGCATCCTCGCCGCCGCGCTCGCCCTCGCCGAGGAGAATCCCGACGAGACCGCGCGTCTCGTTCAGCGCTGCGTGGACTTCATCCCCTACTCGATGAAGGCCCTGGCGCCGAACGGGAACTATCCCGAAGGGCCTGGCTACTGGAACTACGGCATCGAGTTCAACGTCGCGGCGATGATGCTGCTCGAAGGCACGCTGGGGAGCGACTTCGGCCTCATGTCCCAGCCCGGCTTCAAGGAGACGGCGCAGTATCTGGACCTGGTGACGGGGCCGAGCGGGATGACGTTCAACTACGCGGACGGCGGCTCCGGGCGCGGGGCCTGCTTCGCGACGTGGTGGTTCGCGCGGCGCCTCAACCGCCCCGACCTGCTGGCCTACTTCGAGCGGGAGGCCTTCCGCCGCTACTGCACGGCGCGCCGCACGCACAAGGGCAAGACCACCTTCGCGCACGGGAACGACCGGATGTTCGCCTACGGGCTCTTCTGCGTCCAGACGCCGCCCGCCGACCTGAAGCCGAACCTCCCGCTGGTCTGGGACGCGGGCGGGCCCGTGCCGATCACAGTGCAGCGTTCGAGCTGGGACGACGCGACGGCGATGTTCGTCGGCCTCAAGGGAGGTTCCCCGTCGAGCAACCACGGGCATATGGACGGCGGCTCGTTCATCCTCGAAGCGCGGGGCGTCCGCTGGGCGATCGATCTCGGCGCGGAGAATTACCACAAGATCGAGTCCCTCGGCATGAACCTGTGGAGCATGGCGCAGAACTCCGACCGCTGGAGGGTCTACCGCCTCGGGACCTCCTCCCACAACGAACTGATGCTCGACGGCTGCCCGCAGTCCGTAAAGGGTTTCGCCAAGGTTCGCGAGGTGAAGGCCGCCGCGCCGACGTCGGTGGAGCTCGACCTCACGTCGCTCTACACGAACGCCACGCAGGTGCTGCGCCGGGGCGTGATGGCGGCCGACGGCGGAAGCTACGAACTGACGGACGTCGTGCGGGGGCTGCGCGCCGGCGCGCCGATTCGCTGGGCGATGGTCACGCGGGCGACGCCCGAGATCAAGGGTGCGGATCTTGTTCTGCGCCAGCAGGGGAAGACGCTGCGCCTCGCGCAGACGGGCGCGCAGGTTGGCGCGTGGGCCGTCGCCCCCGCCGCGGGGCCGAACACCTGGGACAGCGCGAACAAGGGCTGCTCGCAGATCACCTTCACCGTGCCGATGCCCGCCGAGGGGGAGGCGCGCCTCGGCGTGGCGTTCACGGTCGAGTGACGGCGATGGCCCGAACCGCGATTCTCGTCAACGGCGCACCGCCGACCCACCCTGTGGCGCGGGCGGCCTTCGCCACAGCCGCGCGGCTCGTCTGCTGTGACGGCGCCTGCCGCGTGGCCCGTGCGCTGGGGCGCGAGCCCGACCTGGTCGTGGGGGACGGCGATTCGCTTTCGGCGGCGGAGGCGACCGCCCTCGGCGATCGGTGGGTCCGCATCGCGGAACAGGAGACCAACGACCTCGACAAGGCGTTCCGCACCGTCCTCGACCGATTCGGCGCGACGGGGGAGATCGTCATTCTGGGCGCGGGCGGGCTACGGGAGGACCACTTCCTCGGGAATCTGTTCCGGCTACCGCGATTCGCCCGCCGCGCGCCGAACGTGGAGATGATCACCGACGCGGGCGTCTTCACGGTCGTGCTCGGCGAGCGGACATATGCCTGCGCGCCCCGCGACGCGGTTTCCGTCTTCGCGCCCGAGCCGGGGACGCACGCGCGGTCGCAGGGACTTGAGTGGCCGCTTGACGGCGTGGCGCTTGACGAACTCTGGATGGGGACGCTGAACCGCACGACGGGCGCCGCGTTCACGCTGCGGGCCGACCGTCCGCTGATCGTCTATCGTCCGTTTGCGGCTTAGCTGGCGCGGCCCGGGTGGTGGCGGGATGTGGTAGTGTACCCTCTCGCGCCGATTCGCGCCGCAAATGCACCTGTTCTTGACTGTCGTCGGACGCGCCTCGCTGGAGTTGACACGGCCATGCCATGCGCGACGGGGTATGGGGGACGAGAGGCCCGCCGCGCGCCGGGGGGCCGTGGCGCACGTGGGACTCCAGCACCTACAGATGGGCTGGATAAAGTGGGCATAAAGTCAAGTTACCATGTGGGCATGGCTCAAACAACACCAAAGGCGAAAAGCGAATGGGATGCGCTCTACGAACGCGCCCGGCTCATGCTTGACGACGATGGTGTAGCCCAGGAGGAAAAGCGCAAGGAGACTGCGGCGAAGAAGCTCAAGCGCAATGGACTTGATGCGCCGCCAGTCGATATTTGCCTTGTGAAGCGGACACTCGTCGAATACGCGAAGACAAGGCGGTATCACATCGCACTTGAGATGACCGGAATCTCAAAGGACGACATGAACCTTGCGTATGACCTGTGGCCGGAATCGAAGACCGTCTACGAGTACGTCCAGCGGATGCGCGAGGTCGTTCGCTCGCAGGAGATGGAAGAAGTCGTCGATGTTGCAACCGACAAGATGAAGATTCTTCTCAAAGACGACAACGGCAAGTGCCTGGTAAACGCCAAACTTGTGATGCAGACGCTTGAACGGCTCGACCGGAAGCGTTTCGGCGAAGACAGGAGCGGAATCGGATCGACCGGGAACGAATCCGGCGGACACGATCCCATGGTGTACCACGTCTCCAACGTGCAGTTGAACCTCATCGGCACGGACGCGATACGCAAAGCCCTTCCTGTCGGCGGGACCGTTGATGTTGACGCGGTGGTGAAGGCGCTCGACGGAGTGTAGCATGGGAAGGACGTTCAGGTACACACCGTCGCCGACGTTCCGCGCGTTCCACGCCGTGCCGCCCGGGTTTGCCGAGTTCCGCATCGTGCGCGGTCCGATGGGAAGCGGCAAGAGCGTCGGCTGCTGCAAGGAAACGATGCTCACGACGGAGTTCCAGCCCGCGTTCGACTTCGGCGACGACCCGAACAACCCCGACAACAGCATCATGCCGGACGGACGGCGCCATCCCGTGCGCTGGTCGAAGTGGCTCATCGGGCGCGACACGAAGCCGGAGATGTGGAACACGACGATCAAAACCATGCGCGAAGTCCTGCCCGGCTTTCACATCGCGCGCCAGCAGCCAACCATCGAGGGCCGCATGGAAGTGCCGTCCATGCAGAAGGACGGGACATGGTGCCGGACGGACTACGTGTTCGTGCCGTTCGACCTCGACCAGGACGCCTTCGAAGCCGCGCTCAAGTCGTTCGAGCCGTCCGGCGCGTGGATCAACGAAGGCGACACGGTGCCGTTCAAGCGAATCTGGCTGGCGAACTCGCGCGTGGGGCGGTTCCAGCCCGTGAAGCCTGAGAACGACGACGACCCGCCGCTCTACCTCTCGTTCGGCACGATCATCGACTCCAACTCGCCGAACGAGACGAACTGGATGCACCGTCTGGAGGTTGACGAGAAGCCGGAGAAGA
This sequence comes from Kiritimatiellia bacterium, assembly GCA_051884935.1. Taxonomy (GTDB): domain Bacteria; phylum Verrucomicrobiota; class Kiritimatiellia; order RFP12; family UBA1067; genus RUG572. The sequence continues at coordinate 3,768 of JBJEWG010000098.1, forward strand.
CGCTGTTCTTCATCCAACCGCCCGGACTCATCAAGACCGTGGACGAGACGGGGCGGGAAATCTTCCTCAACAACGACGCGGCAAACGCCAGGAAATTCGGCATACGTCCCGCCGAGAACATCAACCACCTGAAGGGCGGATTCGAGTACTACCGCAAGATGCTCGTGGGCGGAGACCCGGAAGACATCAAGCGCTTCGCCCTGAACCAGTACGGCACCTCCGTTGACGGCAAGCCGATCTACACGTCGTGGAACGCGGACATTCACGTGAAGAAGGACATCAAGTTCCTGCGCGGCTGGCCGCTGATTCTCGGCACGGACTTCGGGCTTACGCCTGCGATGGTGTTTCTCCAGGAGGGGCCGGATGGAATCGTGCGCGTTCTCGACGAACTGGTTTCCGAGGACATGACGCTCGACGCATTCATCAGCACGATGGTGATACCCCGCATGATCGAACGCTTCGGCTACCCGATGAACTGCCCCGCGATCATGAACTACTGCGACCCCGCCGGGCGCCAGCGGACGCAGACCTACGGCGACACCTGCATCGAACTGCTGAACAAGCGCGGCATCCAGACGGAGCCGTGCCCCGACGTGAGCAACGACTTCCGCACGCGGCGCGATGCCGTGGAGAAGCTCCTGCGCGAACGCCGCATGGAAGTTGACGCGCGCTGCAAGACGCTCATCGACGGCTTCAACGGACACTACTGCTACAAGAAACAGCGGAGCAACGCCGACGGAACGCCGCGCTACACCGACGCGCCGGACAAGCGGAACTTCTACACGCACGTCCACGACGCGCTCCAGTATCCGATGATCGCGCTGACCATGGGGGGCGTTGACTTCGCGCAGTACCGGCGCGAGCGGGACGGCGGGTACGGCAGCCTGTGCGGGAACGGCGCCACGCAGTCCATGAGCCTCTAGCCGCCGCGAAAACGCCGGATAAAGCGGCCATAAAGCGGCGCGATACTGGAAGCGATGTCCGAGAAGATTCCAGATGCGTTCGACGTTGAGCCGACGAGGGAGCAGATCCCTTCGCCCGGCAATCCCGCGCCCGCCGCGACGGTTCCGACAACCGCGGCGATGACGCGTCTGGCGTCGTTCTTCATCGACGAGTTCAGGACGAACGCGCAGCACCGGCGCATGAGCGGCATTGACGCGATGCTCGAACGCGCGGCCCGCGCGTCGAGCATGAAATACACGCCGGAGCAGGAGGAGATTCTGAAGTCGTGCGGCATCAACCCGCGCAACTACCGCCCGCTCACGAAGATGAAGATGCGCGCGGCCCGCGCGATGCTCACCGACATCATCAAGCAGTCCGGCGACAAGTTCTACGTGCTTTCGCCCACGCCGAAACCGACGATTCCGAAGTCCGCGACGAAGAAGATCATGTCGCAGATTGCGAACGAGATCGTGGTGTTCTTCCAGAAACGCGGCGGACTTCCGCTTCAGGACCCGAAGGAGCTCGCGGCGTTCTACATCTCGATAATCATGCGCGTGTCGGACATGCACGACGAGGTGCGGCGGCGCGAGATGGAGTGGGCGCGCACCCGGTGCGACCGCATGGACCAGGTGATACACGACCAGCTCGTGGAGGGCGGCTTCATCGAGGAGTTCAACCGCGTCGTCGGCTACATCTGCGTGTACGGCACGGCCGTCATGGTCGGCCCGTTTCCGCGCGTGGAGGCGGCGTGCGCGTGCAAGGAGGTTGACGGCATCGACGGCGCGGTCAAGTACACGCGCGAATACGTCACGCGGCCGGTCTACGAAGCCGTGAACCCGTGGGACTGCTATCCGGCGCCGAATGCGCGGAAGGTGGACGACGGGACCTTCTGCATGAAGGTGCGCTACACCGCCAACGCGCTGTGGCAATACGCCGAGGCCGAGACCGAGAACCGTCCGGAAGGCTGGCAGGGAAAGACCGTGCGGGCGCTTCTTTCGCAGTATCCGAAGGGCGGCGTGCGGCTGGAGCTCGACTCTTACGACCTCGTGCGGCGCGAAATGGAGCACAACAGCCTCATCACCAACGACGACTGCACGCTTGAGGGAATCCGGTGCTTCGCGTCGGTGCGCGGCTCGATGCTCATCAACTTCGGAATCGTCAAGACGCCGGACGGCGACAAGGTGGTCTACCACCAGTACTACAAGACCGAGGCCATCGTCATCGCGGGCTTCGTCGTCTACTGCCGCATCATCGACGACCGAATGGTGATGCCGATTGCCAAAGTCTGCCTCTACGAGTCGCCGGATTCGTGGTGGGGCGATTCGCTTGCGGACATTCTCTATTCGGCCCAGAGCCAGCAGAACAACGCGCTGAAGAACATCATCCTGAACGGCGCCCTGTCGTCCAACGGCATGTTCGTGTGCAACGCCGTGAACCGGGTCGTCGCGCTCGACGGTTCACCGGCGCTGGCGATCCGCGCGGGGAAGATGTTCGGGTTCAAGGAGGGCGTCGGCGGCACGGGTTCGCCGATCAACGTCCTCAGCGTCCCCGATACGACGCAGAGCCAGTTGGCGCTGCTCAAGGCGGCGGGGCAGATGGCGGACGACGATTGCGGCATCCCGCAGTACTCCATCGGCTCTTCCCAGCAGCTTTCCGGCGCGGGACGAACCGCGTCGGGCCTCGCGATGATGAGCGAGGCGGCGTGCCGCGTGATCAATATGTGCATCTGCGAAATCGGGCTGAACCTCATCATCCCGGTGGTGAAGAACACGCACGTCTACAACCTGCTCGAATCGGACGACATGTCGATCAAGGGCGACGTGGAGGTGAATCCGTCCGGCCTGATGGGGAAGATTCTCCGCGAGGCGGAATCCCAGCGGCGCATCCAGTTCGCCACGATGCTGGGCAACCACCCGGTCTACTCGCGCGCGCTCACGGTGGAGGCGTTCTTCGAACTGCTGCGTCCCGAACTGGACAGCCTCGGCGTGAATCCCGACAAGATCATCCCGTCGAAGGAGCGCATGGAGTTCCTGCAGGAAGTCATGGACGCGCAGGCGGCGGCACAGCCCGCGCAGGGAGAAGAGGCGCAGCCGACGCCCGAACAGGCGAACGTCGCCCGCGTCGAAGGCCAGCCGCAGCAGGTGGCCATGGAACAGGGCGGCGCGAACGCCGGAACCGTGGCCGAGAGGAGGAACGTGGCATGAACAAGATGACGGGACTCGAAGAATCCGACGCGAAGAAGGTGATGACCGTGTGCGGCGACGTTTCGCGCACGAAGGAGCTCATCGCGTGGATGGACGAACTCATCCGCGAAAACGTCGCGCTCCAGGTCGTGCTCGTCGAAGGAGCCGACGAGGGCCGCGCCACGCGGCTCTGCCATCTGGCATCGCAGATTTCAGCTTACCGCAGAATCATGGACGCGGCCAACCGCGCTCTGGAACTCGCCGCCGGAAAGCCGCCGGAGGGCGAGACGAAGGAACCCGCACCGGGGGGCGTCCTGTGAGACTGCGGAAGGAAAAATTCGCCGGGCGAACTGGGATTGTCTGCCCCTCGCTTCGACGGCAATAAACTCCCGGAAAGGCAAACCGGGCTTATTGAAGGAGAAAGACGCAAGATGAACGACAACGAAAAGGTCGAAGCCGCCCTTGACGGCGGAGAGGTCGCGGATGCGGGCGGAAACGCCGACATCGCGAAGGAGCTGGAGAAGTCGCGGCACACGAACGACGTGCTTGCCGGGCGGCTCAAGGCGCAGGGAGAGGAACTGAAGCAGCTCCGCGAGGAGATGCGGAAGCTCCATGCGAACAAGGTCGCCGGCGAAGTCGTGGACAAACTCACTCCCGAGCAGCTGGGCGAAACCCCGAAGGAATACGCGCAGACGGCGGCAGCCGTTTCCGCGCAGGTCGTTGAGGAGGTCCAGGCCGCGCAGAAGAGCGAAGTGGACCGTCTTCGCGCCGAGATTGCGGAACGCGACAAGCGCGCGTTCATGACGCAGATCGGCCGGGACAACGCCAAGTTCTTCGACGACATCGTTCCCGGCGGCGACAAGGCGAACATCTGGGCGCAGTTCAAGGCCGAGAACAAGGAGACCTACGACGCGATCATGGCGACGCACGACGTGGCGCGCTTCAACACGCTCGTCGGTTCGTTCTATCGTCGCATCGGCGTCAAGAATCCAGCCGGAGGTTCGGGAACGGTCGCCGCCCCCGAGCCGGGAAATTCAGGCGGCGGCAATCCAACACCGGGTCAGGACGACGCGGACGGCCAGAAGAAATACACCACGGACGAATACCTCAAGGAGCTTGAAAAGGCGGAAGAGGCTCGTGACGGCGGCGACATGGCCACCTATCGCGCCGTGACGGCTCGGCTCAACAAGGCTCTCAACGAAGGGCGCGTGGGGTAGAAAATCCGCCACGTTTGCAGTCCTTCGTGATCGGGGAGCCGGAAGGAGAAGAGAAAATGGCAGACATCTTGCCGCATTTCGGTCAGCAGCCGGGGGCGCAGGCGGCGTTCCCCAGCACGCAGCAGATCATCTTCGAGACGGAGTTCCGTCGTCGCACGCGTGATCTGTCCCTCATCGACAAACTCACGTCCCACAACTTCAAGGGGCGTTTCCGCAATTCCGGGTTCCAGATCCGGCGTCCCGTGATGCCGCTTCTCAAGTCGAAGAAGCGCAAGCCGGGCGATCCCGTGGTGTACCAGGAACTCCAGGGCAAGGACGAGGTGTTCACGATCAACCGCGAACGCGACATCGCCTTCCACATCCGCATCGAGGACAACCTGTTCTGCCCGCAGAACCTGGACTCCAAGATGAACAAGGAGGCGCAGGCGCAGTTCACGGAAGACCGCGACCTCGAATTCTTCGCGGACGCGCCGTTCAAGTCGCACGCGGCGAACATCGGCAACGAGGCCGGCATCCGCTCCGGCATGTACGAGCTCGGCACGGCCACCGCGCCGCTCTACATCTACAAGACGGATTCCGAGGCGGCGTCCAACCGCGCCACGAAGACGCACACGGCCTCCGCCACCGAGGCGATCACCAACATGGTCGCCGCGCTGGAGGAATGGCCCGGCGGCTCGATGGGCGAGGTGAAGGTGGTGGTGCCCACGTGCATCCAGAACCGCCTCATCAACTCGGAACTGAAGTACGCCGACCACATGGGCGACCAGCTCAGCGTGCTGCGCAAGGGCGTCAAGTACATCGGCGACATCGCGGGCGCGAACATCATCGGCTGCAACCAGATGCCGATGTGGGCCGAGGACACCGCGAACAAGCTTCCGAAGCGCTTCCTCTGCATGTTCCTCAACACGCAGGCGCTGGAGTTCGCCGACGAGATCACGATCGACGAAAACTTGAAGGACAAGGACCAATACGGCACGTTCTGTCGTTCGCTGGGTATCTACGACTGGTTCGCAAGCTACCCGGAACTGATGGGCTACGCCGTGATCGCCCTTGGCTAAACGAAAGGAGTTCGAAAATGGCAGCCCATTCCAACAACAAGAACTTCCTGGGCGACGGTCTCCAGTGGAACGTCCGCTCGTATCTGTTCGAGAGGGTCCTCGACTTCTCCCTCATGGGGACGGTCGATCCCAGCGCGTACTACGAAATCGGCACGCTTCCCAAGGGGTTCGTGCCGCGCAACGTCGCCATCATCGAACTCGCCAAGGTCCGCGCGTCCGGCACCGTCGATGTCTACAGCACGGTGGAGGACGCCGAGAGCGGCAGCGCGACCAAGCTCGCGTCGCTCGCGGTCGGCGGCGCCACGCCCGGCTTCGTGGCGGCGGCGCTGGCAACGGCCAATGCGCAGTTGGCCGTCAAGGCGGGCGCGGCGTTCACCGGCGGCAAGGTCAAGATCGCCATTTCCGGCGACCTGATGACCGGCTACTGGGACGACTCGCTGGGCGCAACAGGCGATTTCGACGCCGGCGAATACGTCCAAGTGAACACGGTCGAGTCCTGATTCCCGTTCCCCGCGCCGGAAATTCGTCTCGCTGGCGCGGGGAACTACCCAACAATTCAGACGGATAAAGAACAAGGAAGAGAACCATGATCATCACACAGCGATACTTCATCCACATCGACAACAAGAGCGTCGTTCCGTGGACGAGCGAGATCGAGGACAACTACAAGTTCAAGGAGATCACGGCGAAGATCGCACTGGCGATCGAGCACGGCAGGATTTCCGCGAACGAGGTTGTCGAGCAGATCACGCGGCAGATGCAGATCAAGCCCGCGACGCTTGAACAGATGCTGGACGCGAAGCTCAAGATGAACGTGCGCGAAGGCGAGTTGAATCTTGAAGCACAGGTGAAGGCGGACAATTCGCAGCAGGACACGGGCGAGGCCAAGCCATTCGACGTGAACATGAACGGCGACGCGGGCGATCAGCCGCCGAAGAAGAAGAATGTGAACGTCTGACGGCGCGGAGGGCGGGGGCAATGGCGAACGCATTCCAGCAGGAGCAGGAGAGGCCTGAATTCGAGATGATTTCAGAGCTCGCCGAGAACCTTGTCCTCCGGCTTCCCCGGTGCGAGGACGTCATGATCCGCAAGACGATCCAGGACGTGTTCCGTGATTTCTGCCGCGAGACGAAATGCCTCACGGCGGAACGGTGGATCGACCTTGAACGGGGACGGGCGGACTATCCGCTGTTCTCCGTGTTCGGCGGACTCGTGACGGACGTCCGCGCCGTTTCGATTGGCCCTCGGCGTCTGAAGCCCGGCTGGGACTACTCCACGAACGGCGCCAATCCTGTTATGGTTGTGCTGTCGCGTCGCTGGGTCGGCGGATTCCCGCACCCGCCGCATCGTCCGCCGCCGGACGGCATGGTGTTCCCCGTTCCCACGCCGGGCGAGTTCGAGAAGCCGTTCTGCGTGCCTCCGGCGGAAGCGCACATCCATCTTCATCCGCGCCGAATGCGGGTGTTGCAGGAGGAAATGCCGTCGCTGAACTCCGAGAAGGTTCCGCGCGGATTCATCGAGCGGTACGGCGAGGCCATCTGCTCGGGCGTGATGTTCCGCCTGTGTTCGATGGTGGGGCGGTCGTGGAGCGACGCGAATGTTGCCGTGCTTGAGCGCATCAACTACGAGAACGCGAAAAGCGAGGAACGCATGAGGCGCGAAACGCCGCCCGGCGGACGCTTCATCGACACAAGCCAGGTACTGTGAGGAGTGCAGCCATGACGACATTGACGATAACGCCCGACAGTGCGAAGAAGCGGATGAAATTGTCCGGAACGGTTGCGTCCGGCGAGAAGGTCGCCGTGACCATTTCCGGCTTTGGCACGGTTGAAGCCAGACATCTCCAGCTTCGGGCCATGGCCGGATATATGCCGGTTGGACTGTTTCCGCTCAAGGAAGACGACGAGTGGACGGTTTCGGGAGACGATTTGACGTGCACGCTCAACCTTGCGACGGAACAGGCGGAGCGTCTCTGCAAATACGGCGCGAACGTGTACATCGTGCTGGAAGACACGGAAACGCCCCAGCTCTACGGCGTTGGTGAACTGACACTTCTGCCGTGGGTCAAACTCGCGGGCGTGGACGTTCCCGTGAATCTCGACAACTACAAGGTGGCGGTTTCGTGCCTTGAAAAACAGATTGGCTGTTTGCGGAAGGAAATGGCCAAGAAGTACGAGAAGCCGGTTCTTGGCATCCCCAAAACAGATTTGGCGAAGTCCGTGCAGACATCGCTGGAAAAGGCCGATGCGGCTCTTCCGGCGTCCTCGGTGTCCGCGTGGGCGCTCGCGGCAGAGAAGCCGTCGTACACGGCGGCCGAGGTTGGCGCGGTGCCAACGACGCGGAAGGTGAACGGCAAGGACCTCGCGTCGGACGTGACGCTTCTCCTCTCCGACGTCCCCGGCGACGCCGGCCACCGCACGGTGACGGACGCCGAGAAGGCCGCATGGAGCGCGAAGCAGGCCGCGCTCGCGCCTGACGGCTCGGACCTTCCGGGCGGGCCGTATGTGCAGGTTGGCGGCGGCGAGACGAAGGTCTGGCGTGACCACGCGACGGGCGCGCTGACGGTCGGCGAGCCGAACGGGAGGCTCGCGGTCGGGACCATCTACGGCGTGCTGACGGTCGGGCAGACGGACGCGGGAGGCGAGGACGTCGGCTACGGCGTGAAGGCCGCGTCCAGCCCGGACGGAAGCTACGTGCAGGTGGACGGGAAGAAGCTCGTGACGGGCGCCGAGGTCGAGACGGAGAAGCGCTACCGCATCGTCGAGCACGCGGGGACGAACGTCCAGCTCGTGGACTTCGCGGTCAACGTCGTAAAGGCCGCGACGTCGGACGCGCTCACGCTGACGTTCCCGGAGCCGACGGGCGACCGCGCGCGCGACTTCGTGGTGAAGATCGACGTCACCGCCGAGACCCCGCCGGAGGTCACGTTCCTGAAGGCCGCGTCCGACGCGGGCCTCTCCATCGAGGCGGAGGACGAGGACTGGGCCGCGCTGGAGGTCGGCGCGAACTACTTCGGATTCACGGAGACCGCGAGATGAGCGCGAACACGGACAACGCCGCGCGGTTCGCGGCCGGGCGCGTCGCCGCGCAGCTCGTCGCGGGCGGCGGAACAGGCGCGAGGTTCGTCTCGCTCAGGCGCACGCTGCGCCTGCCGTTCACGGTGCACCTAGACGCGGACGGCGGGACGCTCGCGGTGGCGTCGCTCGCGTGCGTCGCGGGCGAGCCGGTCGGTCCGCTGCCATCCCCGACGCGCGGCGCGGACTGGTTCGAGGGCTGGCTGGACGCGCACGGCGGCGCGGTGACGGAGAGGACGCCCGCGCTCGCGCCGGTCGAGACGATCCGCGCGCGCTACACGGAGGCTGCGAATGTCTATCTCGTCGTTCCGGAGAAAGGCAATCCGTCGAACTGGGTCGTCTACGCGACGGGCCATGCGTGGGAGGGCCACCCGGCCGACGTCGCCGCCGCGAGGCCGTCGCCGATCACCGACCCGGAGACGGGCGGGGAGCTCTTCTTCGCGGGGTGGTGGACGGCGCCGGAGGGCGGCGCGCGCGTGACGGCGGAGACCGTCTACGACGGCTCGTGGACGACGCTCTACGCGCGCTACGCCGCCAGGTCGTTCGAGGTGGACAACTCGATGGACGGCGTGGACGGGGCGGCGACCGGGTGGCGGCGCGTGGAGGCGGGCGAATCCGCCGCGCGCGACGGGTGCGTCGTCTTCGCGTCCACGAACAACGGCAGGAACTCGACCGCGCAGCGCGTGATGGTGCGAGTCGTCGGCTACACGGGCTTCCGCGTGGTCATTCGCTCGGACGCCGAGTCGAACTACGACTACACGCAGGCGTTCGCGGCGGACCACGAGCCGCAGGCGACGATCGGCGACACGGATGGCCTCGTCGAATCGACGAAGGGCAGGCAGAATCAGGACGTGGAGGTCGTCTACGAGCTGGACGGCGGCGAGCACGAGCTCTGGTTCTCCTTCCGCAAGGACAGTTCGCAGGGCCAGGGCGCGGACGAGGGGTATCTCATCATCCCGGAGGAGCAGGCATGAACAGGAAATTCGGAAGAGTCGAGAACGGGCGGATCGTCTACGCGCCGAGCGCGCTCGCGGTGGCGGGCGGCGTGGTGGTCAACCCGTCGGCGGCGACCTACGCGGCCAACGGGTGGCTGCCGAACGAGGAGACGCGGGCGGAGCCGCCGGATGGGATGGTGGCCGTGTCGTCCGCGTGGACGACGGACGGCGCGCGGAACGTCCGCGTCTGGGAGTATGCGCCCGCGCCGCGCCGCGCGCGCCGGTTCTCGAAGCTGAGGCTCTACGCCGCGCTCGCGCGCGCGGGCCTCTGGGACGGCCTCGTCGAATGGCTGAAGACGCAGACGGTGGACGGGATCAACGCCTACACGGCCTTCGAGCTCGCGCAGGACCTGACGGAGGACGACGAGATGTTCGCGCCGTTCATCAAGGGCGCGAAGAGCGCGCTCGGCGTCACCGACGAGCAGGTGGAGGCCATTCTCGCCGCGTGCGTGCTGGAGGGCGCGTGAGATGCTGATCGCGTCGAGATTCACGTCGATGGCGCGCGCCTCCGGAAAGCGGCTCGAATACGTCGAGGCGACGGGCGGGGCGTGGATCGACTCCGGCGTCAACTACGCGAGCGACGTGGGGGTCGAGTGCGACTGCGCGTTCGACGCGGCGAGTCCCGAGGACACCGGGCCGTTCGACGGCGCGCGCGTGGTCGGCGACTACGACGTCTCGTTCCTGCTGATCAAGACCGGAAGCGGGATGATGCGATTCGATCGCAGAGGCCGGTCGACATATTCATTTCCGTTCACCGCAAATCGCCGCATGTTCAAATTCGACGCCGATACTGGATTCGTGACTGACGGCATCTACGGCGACATCGGCTGGGACGATCAATACTACGCCGATCCATATTCGTCCGAGCACACAATCCCCGTCTTCGGGATGCAGTGGGTGGACTCCTACGAGCCTGCGCGGTTCTTCCACGGGCGCATCTACTCGATTCGGTTCTTCAAAAGCGGCGCGCTCGCGTTCGACGGCGTTGGGTGGATCAAGGGCGGAGAGGTCGGGATGATGGACCTCGTGACGGGGCGGTTCCTGCGCAACCAGGGGGCCGGCGCGTTCGTCGCGGGCCCGCAGATGCGCGCCCAGGCATCCGCCACAGGGGGGGGGGGGGTGGTATGACCTCCAATGCATAGGACGCTCCTACAGACGCTTCTATGCGCGTTCTGCGCGATTCTACCGCCACGCCTCGCGACTGGAGGCGGCGGCATGACGCTCGGCTCTCGGATCGTCTCGATGGCGCGCGCGGGCCGCGTCGTGCGCCTCGACTGGCTGCAGGGGCTCGGCGCGATGATCGTCGAGACGGACTTCTCCTACGAGTCCGTCACGTGGCCAGTTGAGATCGAATACGAGATGCTGGACAACGACGTCTACGACGGCCACGGCTGCTGGCCGGCGATCGTATCGGCAGGGTGCCAGCTCGACGACAACGCCATGATGATGGTCTCGACGGCGGCGTCCAACAGCAATGTGGGCTATTTCTCGACGTGGTACCTCAACGGCATCTACCTGACGAATGCCGGCTCGGACATCGTGATGGAGGGGCGCGGGTTCCGCCGTGTGCGCGCCCACAAGGGGTCTGACGACCCGTCGATCCGCTCTGACGTCGTGTTCGAGGCCATTGACGCGACGCCGCAGGTCGCGCGCCCGAACAATCCCGGGTGGACGACCTCGCGCGCGCTCGGGCCGTTCCCGCTCGCGTTCTTCGGCACCGTGGACGCCGCGACCGGCGAGGTCCTCCAGTGCACGACGCACGCGCGGCTGAAGGCGTGCCGGATTCTTCCGTCCGTCGGCGACGACGCGGCGCTCGCGTCGTTCTTCCCGGCGCTCGGCCCGGGCGGCGTCCCGGGGATGTACGACGAGGTGGCGCGGCGGTTCCATCCGGCGCGCGGCGCGTGCCGGTATTCGCTTGGCGGAGAGATTGTGGAGGTGGCGCAATGACGGATGAACAGATCGCGGCGTGGAAGAAGGAGCGGGACATCGCCCGCGAAATCGCGGACCCGGAATCGCGGCGGAAGGCGCTTGAGGCCGTCTACGACCACCGCGACGAAATGCAGATGACGTGCATCGCCCACCAGTCGAAGCGGCAGAAGGAGATGATCGCCGACCTCGCGGCCATCAAGCGCGACCACCCCGCGCTCGTCGCGCACCTCCGCGAGGTGGAGAAGGAGAAGCTGCGCTTCCAGGGCATGGCGCGCGCGTGGCGGATTCTGCGCTGGCT
>JBJEWG010000099.1:0-15381 GCA_051884935.1 Kiritimatiellia bacterium
TTCAGTTGCGCAACTGAATTCATTCTCTTGCGCAACCCAGCCCCAAATCGCCCCGGCACTTGACCGGAGGGTGGCGCGACCCTCGACCGGTGGGTAGCGCACGAACCGCCCGCCCCCCGCCGAGACCGCCCTGCCACAGCCGCCGACGCCCCGCCACAGCCACCGACCCGCCGCCCGGTTTTAATAAACTCCGAGCGTTTGCAAAGGGGCGGCGCTAACGCACCGCCTGAGGCTTCGCGCTTCCTCAACGGCCTTTCTTTGACCAAATGGCGGCTGATTTTGAGTCGGCGTCTTCGACGCCGGGGAATTTCCCCGCCTGATGCTTCGCAAACTTCAACGACTATTTGTTGACTAAACTATAAAGATGGGGTAAAGTTGATTGCCAATTTGAAGAGATAGGGGCCGACAGAGAGATATGTAAAAGGATCGGGGGCCAGAGGGCCGAGTCCCATCAACAATCAATGAACCTGTCGAAGCGGCTTCTCGCGATCAAAAAGAACACGACAGGAAGCCTGCTCTCAGTTCCGTAGCAGGGGCGTTCGCCCCCTGCCAACCCCTATTCCTTATATAATGGCGATATTCACTCAAACGCTCTTGTAGGTATATAAAGACAAGTGGCCGGAGGTGGTGGTAGGCAGAGGCCAAACCCATTTGGGTCAATGAAGAGTCGTTGAGGAAGTGCGAAGCCTCAGGCGGAGCGTGAACGGAGCCCTTTGCAAACGCTCGGAGTTCAAAACTGGCCGATCGCGTTCGGAGTTCAAAACCAGATGGTAGGAAAGACGCGGGCATCTGGTTTGCCGCGGCTGTTTGGCAACGCTCGGAGTCTAAGGTCGAGCGGCAGGGGCACGCACAGGCGTCACTTTCTCGCCGCGACCTTCTTCAGGACCATGGTCCGGAGGAGCTTGCGGAGCTTCAAGGCGCCGAGCACGAGCAGCGTGATGGCCAGGCAGAAGAGAACCGCCGCGCCAATCGCCGTGACGCCGCCGGCGGCAAAACCCTGCTTCATCCACTTCTCGGCGCTGTCGAGGAAGAGCTGGAACACGGCCGTGCCGGAGGTGAGGATCATAAAGCACATCGGCAGAAACGCAATCCACCAGCGCAGGTGCTTCTTGAAGAGCCAGAGCGAGGCGGTGAGAAGCGTGAGCGAAGCGAGCATCTGGTTCGCGGAGGCGAACATCGTCCAGAGATTCCTGGACATCGACGGATTGAACACCAGCAGGTAGACGCCGATCAGCACAACCACGGTGGTGGCGAAGTACATGTTGCGGTTGAGGCGCACCACGAGGGAGGGGCGGGCCTTCGCCGCCGCGCCGAACGAGTCCCCGGAGGCCGTCGTGGACCAGATCTCCTGCCAGACGAACCGCGCGAGGCGCGTGCAGGCATCGACGGAGGTCATCAGAAACGCCGCCACGGCAAGGAGCATGAAGCTCTCGGAGGTCCGCTCCGGCAGGCCGAGCTTCGCGCAGAAGGAGGCGAGACCCTGGGCGAAGAGCTTCACGGGCGGGAAGGTCGCGAGGCCCTCCTTGAGGTCCGCCTGACTGCCGCAGGCGACGGCGAGCAGCGCGAGCAGAGCCACCACGCCCTCAAGCAGCATGCAGCCATAGCCGATGGGGCGGATGTGGCGCTCGTTGTCGATCTGCTTGGAGGTCGTGCCCGAGGCGACGAGCGCGTGGAAGCCCGAACAGGCGCCGCACGCCACCGTCACGAACAGGAACGGGAAGAGGTATTTCGAGCCGCCGCCGGCCTTCGGCACCGAGAAGCCGGAGAAGGCGTCGATCTGGATGGTGGGGTGCACCACGAGCACGGCCGTGAGGCCAATCGCGAGCATCGCGTAGAGCAGGTAGCTGTTGAGGTAGTCGCGCGGCTGGAGGAGCAGCCACACGGGCAGCGTGGAGGCGACGAAGCAGTAGACGAAGAGCACCACCACCCAGATCGTCCGCGCCGTCGCCGCGGAGACGCCGAAGAGCGCCACGAGGTCGCACGGGAAGACCACGCCGAACCACACGAGCAGAAAGAGGACGGGCACGAAGACGAGACTCGCCCACTTGACACTCCAGTTGAGCCGGTACACGCACACGCCGAAGAGCGCGGCCTCGAAGATGCCGAGCAGCGAGGAGGTCGCGACCTCGGGGTTCGAGACGAACGAATCGGCGACCTGCCCCGTGAAGACGGACATCACAAGCACGAGCGCCGCAAAGCAGAACATGAGGAAGATCATCTTCCCGGGGCGCCCGAGCACGTCCTCGATCACCGAGCCGATGGACTTGCCCTCGTGGCGGACCGAGAGGAAGAGCGTCACCATGTCGTGCATCGAGCCGATGAAGATGCAGCCGAAGACGATCCAGAGCGCGACGGCGACCCAGCCGAACTCGGCCGCGAGGACGGGTCCGACGATGGGCCCCGCGCCCGCGATCGCGGCGAAGTGGTGTCCATACAGCACCATCGGATGCGCCGGCACGTAATCGACGCCGTCGCCCAGGGTATGCGCCGGCGTGGGCCGATCGGGATCGACGCCCAGGCTCGTGGCGATGAACTTCGAATAGACGAAATAGGCGACGGCGAAGGCCGCGCACCCCAACAACAGCAACAAGGCACCATTCATTTCGAGATCCTCACACGACGACCGTCAACCGTCAACCGCCCCGCCGCGAGATGGCGCAGCGCCTCGGGGAAGGCGATGTGTTCCTGCACCTGGATGCGGGCGTGGAGCGTCTCGGGGGTGTCGTCCTCAAGAACGGGCACGCTCTTCTGGACGATGATCGGGCCCGAGTCCGTCCCCGCGTCCACGAAATGCACCGTCACGCCCGCGACCTTGCAACCGTAGTCGAGCGCCTGCGTCCAGCTGTGGACGCCGGGGAACGCAGGCAGCAGCGCGGGGTGGATGTTGAGGACGCGCATCGGGAACGCCGCCAGAAGCTTCGACTTGACGATGCGCATGAACCCGGCCAGGACGACCGTGTCGCAGCCCGCGTCCTTGAGCAGGCGGATGCACGTCTCCTCGCCGGGACCTTCGAGCTTCGTCTTCCACGGCGAGCAGTCCAGCCACTGGCAGGGGATGTTGTGCCGCCGCGCGCGTTCGAGGATGTAGGCGTCCTTCACGTCCGCGAGGACGAGGCGGATTTCCGCGTCCAGCTCGCCCGCCTCGATTGCATCGACGATGGACTGCATGTTCGAGCCCGAGCCCGAACCCAATACGCCAAGTTTGAGTGTCGCCATGAGTGCTCCTGGGAATCAACGTCAGATGCGGCTCGGCGTTCCGATGCCGAGGAGGGAGAGGCCCTTCGAGAGGACCCGGCCGAAGAGCGAGCAGAGCGCAAGGCGCGCATCGCGCACGGCGGGCTCGCTCCTGAGAATCGGCGAACGCTGGTAGAACGAGCTGTAGAGCTGGGCGGTCTGGAAGAGATAGTCGGCCAGCACGCTCGGCTTGTAGTTCTCGGCGGCGCGGAGAACCGTGGGGCCGAACTGCAGCAGCTGAAGCGCAAGCTGCTTCTCGACGGGCGTCTCGACGGCGAACGTCTCCGCGGGCCGGGCGTCCACCGCCGCGGCCTTCTCCATGAGCGAACAGACGCGGGCGTAGGCGTACTGGAGGTAGGGGCCCGAGTTGCCTTCGAGCGCCAGGGCCTTGTCCCAGCTGAAGTCGATGTCCGTGATCGGGTCGTGGGAAAGGTCGGAATACTTCACGGCGCCGAAGCCGATCTGCTCGGCGAGCGCCTCGTCGCCGCCACGGTCCTTCACGATCTCGAACGAGCGGCGAACGGCCTCGGCGAGAAGGTCGTCCAGCTTGATGAGGTTGCCCTCGCGCGTGGAGATGGCCTTGCCCTGATAGCTCATGAGGCCGAACGGCACGTGGACGAGCTTGACCGTGTGGCCCATCTTGCCCGCGATGTTGAACCACTGCTTGAAGTGGAGCTGCTGGCGCGCGTCGGTGACGTAGATGATGCGCTCGGGGTTGTATTCCTTCACGCGCGTCTCGACGCAGGCGAGGTCGCTCGTCGTGTAGTTGTAGCCGCCGTCCGACTTGCGGACGATCGCGACGCCGAGCTTCTCCGCCTCAAGGTTGACGACGAGCGCGCCCTCGGACTCGACCGCGAGCCCCATCTGCTGAAGGCGCGCGACGACGCCCGGCATCGTGTCGTTGTAGTACGACTCGCCGCGATAGGTGTCGAACCGGACGCCGAGCTTGTCGTACATGCGGTTGAACTCGTTGATCGAAATCTCGATGAACCTCCGCCAGAGCGCGCGGTTCTCGGGGTCGCCCTGCTGGAGCTTCACGAGCTCGGCCTTGCAGGCCTCCTTCCAGGCGCCGTCCTCCTCCTTGGCCTTCGCCGCGGAAAGCACGTAGCACTTCTCAAGGCAGGCGACGGAGAGGTTGTCGCGCTCCTCCTGGGTGAGGAGGTCGCGGTAGCCCTTGATGAGGATGCCGAACTGCGTGCCCCAGTCGCCAAGGTGGTTGTCGGCGATGACGTCGTAGCCCAGCGCGCGGAAGATGCGGTCGATCGCGTTGCCGATCACGGTGGAGCGGATGTGGCCGATGTGCATCTGCTTCGCGGCGTTCGGCGAGGAATAGTCGATGACGACCCGCTTGCCGACGCCCGTCTGCGGAATGCCCAGGCCATCCTGGGCGGCGAGCCGCGCGAGCTGGGCGGCGAGCCAGGCCGTGGAGACGGTGATGTTGAGGAAGCCCGGCCCCGCCAGCTCGACCGCCTCGATGAAGTCCGGCTTCGCCTCCATCAGTTTCGCGTGGACCGCCTCGGCGATCTTCCGTGGGGGCAGGTGCAGAACCTTCGCGCTCGCAAGCGCGTCGTTGCACTGGAAATCGCCGAACTTCGCGTCCGTCGCGGGAACCGCGCGGACCCGCGAGAAGTCATTACCCGGAAATGCGGCCTCGAAGCCGCCCTTCAACCACTCTTCAATCGTCATCTCAACCTCTGTCAAACAAGCCGACACTCTGGGGGATCACAGATTCCCACCGTTCTTCTTCGCAAGCTTCTGAAGGCGCTTCGCCATCGCGAGCTTGTCCACGGCGCTCAGATGATCGACGTAGAGAACGCCGTTCAGGTGATCCGTCTCGTGGAGGACCGCGCGCGCCAGAAAGCCCCTCACGGTCACAAGCTGCGGCCGCCCGTTCACGTCCGTGTACTGGCACGTCACCTGCGCCGCGCGCACGACCGGCGCGCTCATGTTCGGGAAGCTGAGGCACCCCTCCTTGCCGTCCTGAGACCCCTCCGTGGCGACCACGACGGGATTGAACATCACGAGCGGCATCGGGGTGGATTCGTTGAACGCGCGCGTCTCGTCGTCGTCCTCGCAGCTGGACGGCACGTCGATGACGCACAGCGACTCCAGCCGGCCGACCTGCTCGGCGGCAAGGCCCACGCCCTTCGTCTTGTACATCGTCTCAAGCATATCCTCCGCCAGCTTCAGCAAATCAGGCGTCACCGCTGGAACCGGCCGCGCGGTTTCGCGAAGGATCTTGTCCCCATATTTCACGACATCAAGGATCATAGCACTCCCGTTGAACCAAATCCATCCGCCCCACGGTCCGTTTCGTCCGTGGCGGATACCTCGACGACCTCCGCCCGCTCCACACGGGAAACGACGACCTGGGCGATCTTCATGCCTTTCTCGACGACGAACGGCTCCTGTCCGAGATTGACGAGGATCACGCCGACCTCGCCCCGATACCCCGCATCGATCGTTCCCGGCGAATTCAGCACGGTCACGCCGTGCCGAAGCGCCAGCCCCGAGCGCGGGCGCACCTGCGCCTCGGCATCCGGCGGCAACTGGAAGACCAAACCCGTGCGCAGCAACGCGCGCTCGCCCGGCCGCAGCGTCTTCGCCTCAATAGAACGAACGTCCATCCCGGCATCACCGGGATGGGCGTAGGCAGGCAGCTGCGCCGAGGGGTCAATCCTCAGAATCGACAGCTTCATCGCTCGTCGCAACGGAGGAAATGGCAGTCGTCTCGTAGCCCATGCGGTTCAGGTTCCACTCCTGCCAGGCGGAGGGGAGGGCCATCGCCGCGCCGCGCCCCAGTTCGTCGCGAAGCTGCGCGCGGACCATCTGCGCCTGTGCGGCATCACCGGGCACGCGATTCTCAACGTAGACGACGAGGCCGCGACGGGGATTGGCCGTGGTGATGAAGTCGGAAAGCTGCCCCTTCGCGAGCTTCATCGTGGCGCCGCGGATGTACATGGAGTCCGCAAAGGAATTGTGCTGCAGGGTCGAAACCGAGAAGACGATGGAGGTCGTCACGGACGCGCCGACCAGAATCTTCGCATCGAAGGGCTTGCCCTTCGCAAGCTCGGCCGCCGCAAGCGCGCGGGTCTTCTCGACGGAAGCCTTGAACGCCTTCGCGCGGGCATCGGCCAGCGCGTCGGAGCGGATGTGCTCCTTCGCGTCCGCAAAGGACGGAACGTGCGCCTTCGTGAAGCTTGCGCGCTCGATCAAATACACGCAATTCGTGCCGGCGACCACGCCATAGCGCAGGTCGGGCGACTCGGGGTCGAGCTCGGCGACCGCGGCGGAGAAGCCGTCGCATCCGGGGGCGATCGCGCTGGCGCGCGTCATGAAACCCTTCACGAAACCGCGACCATCCAGCGAAAACGGCTTCGAGACCTCGACCTTGGCCTTCTCCTCGGCGGCGATCTTCTCAAGGCGGTCCGTCTTCACGTCGGCCAGCGCCTTCTCGTCCTGGGGATAGACGCGGAAGAGGAGGTTCGTGCGGTAGGCCTCAACCGAGGCAATAACCTGAAGCTCCTTCTCAAGGATTGGTTTGACCTCGTCGAATGTCTTCGTCACGGTGACGCCATTCGTGCCGGTCGTCTCGAAGCGACTGGAGGTCGCGTCGTAGCGGTCGTGCAGCTCATCGTCGGTGATCTTGAACTGGGAGAGCCGCGCAGGGACATCGGCCTTGAACTTCACGTACTTGACCGTGACGAGGTCGGGCAGCGCGATGGAGTTCGTGTTGTCCCTGTAATAGGCCTCAAGCATCTTGTCGTCCAGCTTGACCTTGTCGGAGTCCTTGTCGGTGAAGGCCGCAATGCGCACGGTGAACGTGTCGGTGAAGTCGTTGATCGCGCCCTCAAGCTCAATGGGCGAAACCCACGCGGCGGAACCCAGCACAACCTGCTGAATCTTGTTCTGCGTGATGCGGCGGCGGAGGAAGTCCTCGAACATCTCCGGCGTCATGCCGTTTTCACGCAGAAGCATCTGGTAGCGGGCGTTGTCGAATCCACCAGCCTCGCCGCCAAAGGACGGATCGCGGCGGATGGCCTCGCGGACGTCTTCATCGGACGCTTCGAGGTGCGCGGCCTTCGCGACCGCAAGCGTGGCGGCCGACTTCCACGCACGAAGGTTGATCTCGGCGTTGGAAGACTGATTGTCGCGCGAACGGCCGATGCCGCGTGCATCGTTGACGAACGCACGGAACTGGTCCCCCAACACCGTCTTGCCGCCGAGCGTCCCCGCCCCGTCCGAAGAACCCTTTCCGTCACCGCTGCCCGTAAAGAGAAAGTCAAACGCGAAGAAGACCGAAATTGCGATGGCGAACACACCCCAAACCCACTTGTTCTTGATGAGGCGGTTGAACTGATGAATGACCACTTTCTTGTCCTGTCCTTATATGCCTGTACTTGTTTGCTGTCTTACGCTACTCTGTATGCGTGCGTTCGCGCACAATCGCCCTAGATGTCCTCTTCCTCTTTGTCGGCTTTCTCGTCCTTGTCGGGCTGCGCGTCGTCCGCCTTCTTCTCGGCTTTCTCCGCAGGCACCGCCTCGACGGTCTCGCCGTCGTCGTCATCCGACGCGGCCTTCTCGACCTTCCCGGACTCGGGAATCTTCGGCGAGATCACGAGCTCACCGGAGTTGACGTTCGAACGCCCCTCCGCGAACGCGAATCGGTTCAGCATATCGCCGGACGGGCTGAAGGTCATCGTCGATACGGCGACACGACCGCCAATCGCGGACTTCGCGCGGAAAATCTTAATCGAGCACTGCGGCGAGAGCGCGAACTCAAGCGTCTTCGGGACATCCTTGACCTCACCCGTCTCGAAGTTCTTCTCGGTGCCGAGCCCCTGGTCGAGCAGCACCTTGCAGACGCCGCTCTCACCCCGGATCGACGTGAAAAGACGATCGCCGGTCGTGCGGATGCGGACCTGATTGGCCGCCTGCATGGCAGGTACCTGATAGTGGCTGCCCTTCAGCAGGAACTTGCCCGTGACGCACCGGACCACGGCCTCATCGCCATCGCTCTCCTTCGAATAGTCGAAGACGCTCTCACCGGCGAGGTTCTCGCAGCAGAACGCAGGCGCGACGACCTTGAACATCCCCTCGCCCAGCTTGGGCGACAGGTTCAGGGAAATGCGCCCGGCCCTGAGCTCGACCACACGGGACTGCTCGCCCAACTTGATCTCGCGGGTGGCGAACTCGGCTGCGCTCGTGACGACGACCCGAGAGTTCGCGCCGAACTCGAAATCGGCAAGAGGATTCGTCCCGACCTCGTCGCCGCTCACGCGCACCGACGAGCCGAGCGGATAGTAGCGCCCCTCGCGGGCGGCGACCCACTCCGTCGTGCGCGGACGAAGGACCTGCACGGACCCGACCGTACGCACGCAGCGCATCAGCGGATAGAACGCCTTCTCGGCCTTAGCACCGGCGACCTGCTCGGTCGCGGGCGTTTCCTCGACGGCCTCCTCCTGCGCGAAGGCGGGGGCAAAGGCGACGCAAACGGAGACGGACGCCGTCGCGACCGCTGTTCTGAATGAAATTGTCCGATTCATGTAAGACCTTTCCTTCTCTTGTGGTTCGTGTATTCTACAATTTTCCGCGTCTGAACGCAACTGCGATAAATGCCCCTCCTGCAAGAAGCAGCCCGAGCGAGATCGCCTGACTGATCGAGAATGGCCCGACCGTGGCCCGTGGGTCACCACGCAGAACCTCGATCCCGAAACGGATGCAGGCATATCCAACAAGGTAGCCTCCCGTCACGAGGCCGGGCTTCGCCTGCCAGAACCTGCGGTACAGGAAGAAGAGCAGGCCGAACAGAAGAAGGACCGCAGCCGCCTCGAACAGCTGGGTGGGCAGGACGGGGAGGGCCGACGGGGCGTCATTTGGAATCAGACCCGCGTTCAACTGCTCGTGCCACGCCGGCGAACCACGCGGGAAGGCGACGGCGCAGACGGCGTCGGAACGCCGGCCATAACAGCACCCGTAGAAGAAACAGCCAATCCGCCCAAACATATGCCCAAGAGGCACAACGACCGCAAACAGATCCGTGAGCGGCATCACCTTCTCGCGCCTGAGGCGGCACCACGCCACGAAGACGACAATCGCGAGAATCAATCCCCCGTAGAACATCAGCCCACCCTGGTCCACGCGGATGATCAACTCGGGGTGAGCGGCGAACTCGCTCGACCAGTGTTCGATGACGTAGGCAGCGCGCGAACCAACGATGCCGCTCACCATCATCAGCATCAGAAGGTTCGACAGCGGCTCCGCATTCCGTCCCGTGCGGCGGCACAGCCAGGCAATCACCTGCCAGGCGGCCAGAAAGCCAAGCGCCATGCAGGCACCATAGGTTCTGATGTGGAGGAAACCGATGGAAATCAAATCCGGATACATCACAATCCCTTTAGAATCTCAACGGCAAGTCGCGTGGGCGCCGCGTTCGTCGGCGTCGTCCACCATCCGCCCCCGCGCTGGGCGGAGATGAGCCTAAGTGCGATCGTCTCGCGGGGGAGTCCGTTCGTCTTGAAGAAGTCGCCTCGCGGGAGGGCGTTCGTGTCGGCGTGGCGCCCCAGCCAAGCCTCCGCGAGGTCAACCGCGTGGTCAACCTCGTTCTGGACTGATGGCTCCAGCGGACCATCCGCCTGCGGCATCGGGCGCACGCCAAACGTCGCCGCGAACAGCATTGCCAAAAGGAATCTCATCGTGTAAACTCTGCCGTCATGGACACTGAAGAGTATACCAAAAAAGCCCGCGGCCTTTCACTTCTTTCCGGCGGACTCGACTCGCAGCTCGCCGTCTGCGTTCTGCGCGAAGCCGGCGCCGAGGTCGAAGGCGTCGTGTTCGAGACCCCCTTCTTCTCCGCCACCACCGCGCGCACGGCCGCAGCGGCGCTCGGGATCCCCCTGCACGTCATCGACTTCACGGCCGACGAGATCGCCCTCATCGAGAATCCTCCCCATGGCTTCGGCGGCGCCATGAACCCCTGCATTGACTGCCATGCGAAGATGATCGCGCGCGCGGGAGAGCTTATGCGCCAACTCGGCTACGACTTCGTCGCGACCGGAGAGGTGCTGAACCAGCGCCCCATGTCCCAGAACCGGCAGTCCCTCTCCGTCGTCGAGACCTGCTCCGGCCTCAAGGGCCGCCTTGTGCGCCCCCTCTGCGCCCAGCTGCTCGACCCCACCATCCCCGAACAGGAGGGCCTCCTCGACCGCGTGAAGCTGCTCGCGCTCTCCGGCCGCCGCCGCGAACCACAGATGGAACTCGCCCGGAAGTTCGGCCTCACGGACTACCCCTCGCCCGCCGGCGGCTGCAAGCTGACCGAAAAGGGATTCGGTCGCCGCCTGAAGGACCTCAAGGACCACGAGGGCCTCGCGGATCGCCGCCTCGTCGAACTTCTTAACATCGCCCGCCGCTTCCGCCTCCCCGACGGCACCGGCGTCATCCTCGGCCGGGACGCCAATGAGAACAAGCTTCTCCGGGAGTCCGCCCTCCCCACGGATACGCTCGTCGCCCCCGTCACCGTTCCCGGCCCCACCGCGCTCATTCCGATTGTCCGCTCCGCCGCCGACCTCGAACGGGCGCGGCGGCTGGTCTGCGCCTGGAGCCGCCACGACCAGTTCCCAGACGAGATCACCGTCAAGGTCTCCACCGGCGACGCCACCACCGAGGGAACGGTCGCCCGTCCCTATTCCCGCGACGACTTCCTCTCCCTCCAGATTCTCTAACCCATTCACCCTTCCACTCCCATGCTTGACCAACTTGCCGCCCATCTCGATTCCATCGCCGCCCTTGCCCCGCTCTGGGGCTTTGCCCTCGTCTTCCTCTTCATGGCGGTGGAAAGTTCCTTCATCCCCTTCCCAAGCGAGATCGTGATGATCCCCGCGGGCTTTCTCGCCGCCCGTGGCGAACTCTCTCTCCATATGCCGCTTGCGGACCTCGCCCTGGCCTGCCTCTTCGGCCTCGCCGGTTCCCTCGCGGGAGCCTACCTCAACTACTACCTCTCCGCAAAACTGGGCGAGCCCTTCCTCCGCAAGTACGGGAAGTGGTTCTTCGTGAAACCCGAGGCGCTCGACCGCGCCTGCGAGGTCTTCAACCGATACGGGGCCGCCACCACGTTCGTCTGCCGCCTCATCCCCGTCATCCGCCAGCTCATCTCAATCCCCGCCGGACTCGCCCGTATGCCGCTCGCCCGCTTCACGCTGTTCACGGGCCTCGGCGCCGGCATCTGGACCGTCATTCTCGCCCTCGCGGGATACGGCCTCGGCAAGTCGGCCGGCGACATCACCTACATCGACCTCGTCCATCGCGGCAAGGCGATGATCGACGCCAACCTCGTGTGGGTCATCCTCGGCGGTGTGGTTCTCGCCGTCGCCTACATCGGCGTCTCGAAGCTCGTGATGCGCCGCCGCGCCGCGTAGCCGGCTACTCGTCGTACCGCTTCACGCCGCGACGAACCGCCTCGTACACCCGGCATTCCTCATCCCGGCGGCGCTGATAGCGCGCCTCGCGCGCGCGGTCGGCCGCGCAGGGCGTGAAGCCGTCCATGTCCGCACGCGGGTTCGTCTTCAGTCGTTCCCGCCCCGCGCGGAGGATGGCGAGCGCCGCCGCGCGGGACGCCTCGTTCGTCGCTCCCGCGAGAATCCGCGAGCACTCGGGCCGCGTGAAGTTCAGCTGCTCGCGCTGACGCGCGGCGTGTCCCGTGGCGATCTTCACGCCCGTCAGCCGCTCAAGCTCCCCGTGTTCGGCGCGCGAAATCGGCATCCGCCCGCCATGGTTCTCCGGCCACGCGCATTCGTAGCACGGCCAATAAGGCGCGTTGATGTCCATCCACGTGATGATGCGGTCTCGCTCATCGGCCGTCAGCGCCACCTTCGCATGCCCATAGAGCTTCGTCGTCAGCGGCGATGCGTGCGAACCCCAGGAGTAGGCCGGCTGAATCTCCGCCGGGCCGCCCCCCACGCACTTCACGTATCCCCGCGCCCACAGATCGACGTAGCTCGTGCAGAAGTAGGCCCCGAGGTCGCCGCTCAGGTTCAGCTTCTCCCCCGCCTTCTTCCCATAGTCGTGGCACGCGACACACCTGGCCGTGAAGACCGGCTGGACCTCCGCCCGAAAGGAATAGAGATGCGGCTTCGTGCCCCGTTCAAGCCCGCGCAGGTTGTAGGAGCCATCCAGCTTCGACGGCGCGCGGCGCATCGCGAGGGGCTGCCCCTCGACCTTCGGCACGTCGCCCACGCGGTTCTCGTGGCACCCCACACATCCATACAGTTCGCCCGGCTGCAGATAGGCCCCCGAACGCATGGACTGCACCATCTTCCCCTCGGCGTCGAGCGCCTGGAAATAGACGTAGGTGTTGCCGGGCACCTCGAAGTAGGCGCTGCCGTCCGCCTCCACCGGCACCGTGCCGAGGATGCGCTTGTTCTCGAAGGAATGCCAGTTCATCGCGCACGCCTCCTCGCCGTGGCCGAACCAGCCCCGACTGGCGATCCACGTGCGCTTCTCGGGGCTCTCCACCACGCGGATCGCCTTCACCGTCCCCGGCTTCACGCCCTGCATGTGCGTGCCCTCGTAGACGTTCTGCACATAGAACCGCCCCGGCGCGTCCGGCGCCGTGAAACTGCGCCGTTCGCTCTGCACGACGGGCCGCGCCGTGGGACGCAGCACCACGGGCGAATGGCACCCCGGGCCATCCCGGTGGAAGACGACCTCGTTCCCGTGCAGGTCGAGGTAGACGAGCGCCATTTCGCTGGCGCGTCCGATCGTGCGCGTGCAGATGAAGTGCTCGTCGTCAAGCGGGAAGACGTCGGCGTACTTCACCTTCAGCGACCGCGTCGAATCGAAATCCTCCTTGTCCGTGTGGATGCGCGCGCGGTACTCGGCGGGCCACGTGCGGATCACCGGCTCCCGTCCGTCCACCCCCAGCGAACGGTCGATGATGCCAAGCGCGCCCCAGGGCAGATCGTGGCAGCTGCCGAGCGTGGCGATGACCTTCGAGGGGTTCGAGAGCGGCCGCGCGTTGATCACGCCGCCCGGGCTCGTCGTGTTGTTGCCCCAGTAGATCGCGTGGCGCGTGCCGTCCGGATTGCACACCCACAGCCCCTGCGCGTCGCCGAAGTCGCGGTCCACGTACTCCCAGCGGTCGTAGAGGATGCGCCCGTCGGGCAGCACCGTTGGATGCCCCTCGAAGAGCGTTGACCTGCCGATCTGGTGGATGTTCGCGCCGTCGGCCCCCATCCGGAAGAGATTGCACATGATGTGGCGGTTGCACATGCAGTACTTCGGCTCGCGCGTCGAACCGAAGACGATGTCGCCATCCGGCAGCCACACGGGGTCGATGTCGCTCACGCCCTTCGCCCGCGTGAGCTGGACAAGGCCGGTGCCGTCCGCGTTGACCGTGTAGATGTGGTAGTCGTCCGCCCTTCCCGCGCGCATCGAGAAGACGATGCGGCGGCCGTCGTAGTCGACCTCCGGGTCCCGCACCGTGCGCCCTTCGACCTCGGGGACGATCACGCGCGCCGAACCGGTCTTCACGTCCAGCGCCTTCAGCGCGCCCTGCGTGCGGTAGCTGTTCTGGTTGATCTCGCCGCACTGGAAGATCGTCGCCGTGTTGTGGTGGTCGCCGCGCCACATCGCGCGCGTCGTGTAGACGATCTCGTGGTCCCCGACGAGAGGATTGCACGAGACGAGCGCCTCCTTCAGAAATGCGTCGAACGCCCCGCGGTCCGCCTCCCCCAGCTCCGCGAGCGCCGCGCGGAACCGGGCGGCGGGATACCGGGTCGGGAACTTCGCGGCCAATTCGTCGATGGCCTTCGCCGCGCGTGCGGCCAGAACGCGCGGAGCAGGCTCCGAGGCCATCACCGCCGCCGCAATTCCACAGATCACTCCCAGAATCAGATGCCGCATGATGGCCCTCCCGTGTCAGCACGCGCGGCCCGCATCGGGCGGGGCCGCACGCGCCGGGATGAATGTTACTTGAGCGACGCCAGCAGGCCGCCGCAGAGCAGCAGGTGCTTCTCGCGGCTGGAGAGGCTCGCCGTCGCGGTGAAGCTCCCCTTCGCCGTCTTCACCGTCACCGTGCCGTCGCCCGCGACCGCCGCCTTCACGTTCGTCAGCTCAAGCGCCTCCCCCGCGGCAAGCGCGTCGTAGGCCTTCGGGTCGTCGAAGACGAACGGCACAATGCCGAAGTTGATGAGGTTCGCGCGGTGGATGCGCTCGATGGACTTCGCGATCACGGCCTTCACGCCGAGGTACATCGGGCAGAGCGCCGCGTGCTCGCGGCTGGACCCCTGGCCGTAGCTCTCGCCGGCGACGATGACGTTCGCGAGACCCTTCTCCTTGTTCGCCAGGCAGGCGTCGTGGAAGCTGAGCGGCCTGCCGCCCGCGTCGCGCGCGCCCACGCAGTCGGTCATGGCCTCGAAGACGAACTGCGCGTAGGCCGGGATGTTCGAGCGGAACTTGAGCCGCGCGCCCGCGGGCATGATGTGGTCCGTCGTGATCTTGTCCCCCACCTTGATCGCGCAGACGCCCCTGTAGGCGGCCGGCATCGGCGTCCCCTTCGGCACGGGGGCGATGTTGGGCCCCCGCACGATCTCCGTCTTCTTCACGCCCCTGCGCGCCGTGGCGCGGTAGAGGAACATCTCGTCGTCGATCGGGAACTTCTTCGGGGCCGGCACGGCCGCGACGGGGTTCCTGCGCGGGTCCTCGACCTTGCCCGTGAGCGCCGAGGCGGCGGCCGTCTCGGGCGAGACGAGGTAGACCTGGGCGCTCTTCGTGCCGCTGCGCCCCTCGAAGTTGCGGTTGTTCGTGCGCAGCGAAACCGCGCCCGTGCGGGGCGACATGTGCGCGCCGATGCAGAACCCGCACGCGTTTTCGAGGATCCGGCACCCCGCCTTCACGAGAATCGCCAGCGAGCCGTCGGCGGCGAGCATATTCACCACCTGCCGCGACCCGCAGGCGATGCCCACCTCCACGTCCTCGGCCACGTGCCGCCCCTTCAGATAGAGGGCGACCGTGCGGATGTCGCGGTAGGAGGAGTTCGTGCACGAGCCGATCATGATCTGGTTCACGCGCGTGCCCTTCATCGAGGCCACCGTCACGATGTTGCCCGGCGAGTGCGGCGCGGCCATCAGCGGCTCAAGCGTCGAGAGGTCG
>JBJEWG010000100.1:0-2866 GCA_051884935.1 Kiritimatiellia bacterium
CCGCCCCTTTGCAAACGCTCGGAGTTAGAATCAAGAGGCGCGGATGGTTGGTTCGACAGGCCCGCCAACCAATCCGAATTGTGCCCGCCCGGCTGCCCGGACGTCCCCGAGCAGCCGCCCGGGTGATGCTGGAGGGTACGGCCTTTCCCTCCCGACGGAACGGCAGATCAGCACCGACCCAACGGTCAAATCCCCCCGACATCCGGGATTTGGTTGCGCAACCAAATAAATTCTCTTGCGCAAGTGAACAAATTTAGTTGCGCAACTGAATTCATTCTCTTGCGCAACAAAACTCCCAATCGTCCGCCTCATCCGACCGGGGTGATGCGCACCATTCGACCGGGGTGATGCGCACCACTTGACCGCCCCCTACTGGGTAAAACGCCCGCCCCTCCTAGGTCATCCCCGCGCCCCCTCCGAGATAACCCCACACACCCACCTAGACCGCCTCCTCTGCCCCCTCCTTGATTAAGTGCACGTCGAGTGGTTGGCGTGCGCGAAACCCCAACCTCTCAACAGCCTCCAAATGCGAACGCGAAGCACCTCTCCGTGTTAAATAATCAATTTACCGCACCTTTCAGAGGACAGGCCCTATTTATGTCGAATAGAGGCCGTTGAGGAAGCGCGAAGCCTCAGGCGGAGCGTTAGCGGAGCCCTTTTGCAAACGCTCGGAGTTTGGAACCGGTCGCCCTGCCCCCCGGCAACTTCGGCGTATTGCCATCCGAGTGGAGGCAACTTCCAATTTCACGCACTCCTCCGATTGTGTTATAATACGGGCTCGCTTGCAAGGAGTTTCAGCATGTTCAATTCAAAGGTCTATCATCGCATCGACGCCCTTTCGGGTTCCATTGCAACGCTCCGCGCCGAGGGCGTGAAGTACAACGAGATCGCCGAGGTGCAGTCCCGCGCCGGCACGTCGCTCGCGCAGGTCATCAAGCTCGACGGCCCGAACGTGACGCTGCAGATCTTCGCCGGCGCGCGCGGCGTCGATACCGACGCCGCCGTGCGCTTCCTCGGCGAGACGATGAAGATACCCTTCTCGAACGCGCTGCTCGGGCGCGCGTTCACCGGTTCGGGCGAGCCGCGCGACGGCGGCCCCGCCATCAGCGAGAACAAGATTCCGATCGGCCAGCCCTCCGTCAACCCGGCGAAGCGCATCATGCCCAACCGCATGGTCCGCACGAACATCCCGATGATCGACCTCTTCAACTCGCTCGTCGTCTCGCAGAAGCTCCCGATCTTCGCGCGCGCGGGCGAACCCTACAACGAACTGCTCGCCCGCATCGCCCTCCAGGCGAACTCCGACGTGATCATCATCGGCGGCATGGGCCTCAAGTACGACGAATACCTCAAGTTCCGCAGCACGCTCGACCAGAGCGGCGCCCTCTCGAAGACGGTCATGTTCGTGCACACCGCCGCCGACCCCACCGTCGAGTGCATGCTCGTGCCGGACGTCTCGCTCGCCATCGCCGAGAAGTTCGCCCTGGAGGGCAAGGACGTGCTCTGCCTCCTCACGGACATGACCTCCTTCGCGGACGCGATGAAGGAGATCGCCATCACCATGGAGCAGATTCCCTCCAACCGCGGCTACCCCGGTGACCTCTACTCGCAGCTCGCCGCACGCTATGAAAAGGCCGTGGACTTCGACGGCGCCGGCTCCATCACGATCCTCGCCGTCACCACGATGCCGGGCGACGACGTCACGCACCCCGTCCCGGACAACACGGGCTACATCACCGAGGGGCAGTTCTACCTGCGCAACGGGCGCATCGAGCCGTTCGGCTCGCTCTCCCGCCTCAAGCAGCAGGTCAACAAGGGCGTCGATCTCGGCAACCCCACGCAGCGTTCCTACCTGATGGACAAGGTGCTCGGCGCGACATCCGAGACGATCACCGACAAGGAGCTTCTCCGCAAGGCCAACACCACCCGCTACGACCACCGCACCATCATGGACGCAATGATCAAGCTCTACGCCTCCTACAAGGAGACGGTCGAGAAGCAGTCCATGGGCTTCAAGATGAGCGACTGGGACCAGAAGCTGCTCAAGTACGGCGCCATGTTCGAGGAGAAGATGATGGACCTCTCCGTGAACATCGAGCTCATCGACGCCCTCGACCTCGGCTGGCAGATCCTCGCCGCCTGCTTCAACAAGGACGAGGTCGGCATCCCCTCCAAGTACACCGACGTCTTCTGGCCGAAGAAGTAGGACCGCCGACTCGTTCAGGGCCGCCCGTTCACGGCCAGGCGGTGAATCCGAACCGCCGTCCCGCGTCCGGCGGCGCGGTTTTCCGCGACGCGCAGCTTCACGATGTGCGGCCCCTCTGCGAGGTCCGTCGCGAACATCTTCGTATAGGGATAGTGCAGCGCGGCGCTGTAGCTGGTGATCAGGTCGAACATCCGCCACGCGCCGCCGTCGATCGAAACCTCCACGCACCCGGCGTCGCCCCCCGCCGTCACCCACGCCCCAACGGCCGTCCCCTCGAAGGTAAAGGAACATTCCGCCCCCGGCGTCACGCTCCAGAGGATGGGTTCGGCGCAGTAGTGGTCGCGCTTCGAGCCGGGGATTCGCTTCCAGTCGGGCCGCGAAACCTCCCAACCGGCGCCGCGCGTCACGCGCGCAAAGGGTACGAAACAGCCCCGCGCATACGACAATCTGTCCAGCGGCGCGGGGGACGGATGATCCGCCACCTGCACCTCGGGGGCGAGCGGACGATTCCAGTTCGACCGGTCCAGCAACTCGCCCACCAGGTCCGCGACCATCTGGTTCCCCTCGGGCGAGGGATGGCAGTCGCGGTAGCGTTCCCATGAGAACGTCCCCGCCGCCGTGCGATTCGCGAGCTCCACGCCCACGTTGACCGTGGGAATC
>JBJEWG010000101.1:0-15245 GCA_051884935.1 Kiritimatiellia bacterium
CCGCGGCGTCGGTCTGGTTGCTGAACGTCGTGTAGTGTGACCGATAGGTCCCCATACCCAGACCCAATTTTTTCAGTGTTTCCACATACACGGTTGCGTTCGTGATCGGACGCGCCTCCTTGTCCGTCAAGGTCACAACGAAATGCCCCGTCTGAGCCGACCACCCTCCGGCATGAACGCAAGCGTAAAAACACGACGACGCCACTGCGCTCATCACTGTCCATCTGAATTTCATGGTTGTTTCCCTTTCATTACTTGAATCATTTGGCTTCTCTGACAATCCACTCGAACAGCTCATGCGTGTCCAACAGCGGAGCGCTTATGAAGTAACTGTGAAGCCATTTTTTCCTATGGCCCTTAAAAGTATGTTCCATGTCGACATTTCGGGCACTCTTGCTATTAGAAGTGGTGGCCGTTTTCTTTTCCGGTCGTGAGATACTCGGCCCCCACTTCGGCACGGGGTTGGCACCCGCCGCGAACGACTCAGCCGGGATGCCGTGCGAGAGGACGCGCCAGCGGAACAGGTCGTGCTCCCGGAGGAACTCGCTCCCGCCGTCGCCGTAGACGCCGTTCTCCGTGAAGTCGCCGAAGAACGGACGGACCCGCAGCTCGTCGTCGCCGATTCCGTCCGCCTCGGCCGCCGTCTTCAGACGATATCTGTAGACGGGCTCGCCGTTCACGTACATGAAGAGCACGCGCACGTAGGCGTTCCGCCCGAACCCCCACCCCGCCTCGGGCACCAGATCGACGGTCGAGAAGCCCTTCCGCCACTCCTGGTTGTACCAGGCGTATTCACGGCCTAGCAGAGACTGTTCGGTCCCGTCGCCGTTGGCGACAACCTCGTCCTGCGAGGAATAGAGGTTCACGGTCCCGTCGACGTCCCCGAAGCGGCCTTTCCAGGTCAGGGCGCGCCGCGCATCGCCCTCGGGGAAGAGCGCGTGCCAGCGCGATGCCCGTACGCACTCCGGGTACCCCCGCCACGCCTCCGGCGTCATGCACCACCGCGTCTCCTCCGTCGCGCCCCCCGCGTCGTACGCCTCCACGGGCACGGCGGCGTTGAGCATAAAGTACCGCTCGTACCGGAGCCCGTGGTCCTGGCGCGCAGCCGAGACGACCATGTTCCCGAGCGAGTGCGCGACGAGGTACTTCCGCGCCCCGGGCAGCCGGCCGACCTCCTTCGCGAGGGCCCCCGCCGTCCGGAATGCGTTGAGGACGTTCTGATGGTAGTTCCGCGTCACGTAGGCGTTCGCGCCGGGAAGCCAGAACTGCCCCTCGTTGCCGCGCCACAGGACCGCCGCGAAGCCCGCGTCCAGCCCCGACCACCACAGCCGCTTGAACATCGCCTGCGACCAGTCCCACGCCTCGTCGGGGTGCATGTTGTAGCCGTGCACGAAGACGACGTCCGCGTCCGCGTGGGCGGCGTCCGGCCAGTCCACGGACGTGCGCGTGGCGTACTTCGCCGCGGCCGACGCCCCACATGCGTGTTCAAGGTTCAGCCAGCGGTACATCCGGTGGACGTCGCAGACGCGCACCCCGACGGACGACTCGAAGAGGACGTCGCCCGTGCCGCGCTGCCGGACCCGCACGCGCAGCTCCCGCCACACGGGGTCCGCGAACTCGACGGCGACGATCCCCCGCCCCCGCTCGCCGACGTCGAGAAGCCGCGCGGGAATCTCGAATCCAACCTCCCCCTCGTCGCCCGCCCCGGTCGTGGCGAGACGCGCCTCGTGCAGGTCCTCGTCGAAGACCGTCCGCTGGTCCACCCTGACCATGTCCCCCACCGCGTCCCATCTCGTCTCGGCGAAGGTGAAGCGGACGCTCCCCGGCCCGCCCGTGAGGAACTCGTACGCGGCGCCGTCGCCCCACGCCCGGCGGAGGGTCGTCAGGTCGACCGCCAGCGGACAGAGGTTGACGAGGTCGTTCCGCCCGTTGACGATCGCGTCCGCCCCGTTCGCCGGCGGCCTGTACGGCATCGGGTGGAAGCCCGTCCCGTAGGCGTCGAAAGCGTCGTCGCCACGCCAGACGTCGTCGTTCGACCAGAAGTGGAACACCTCCTCGCCGACCCATCTCCGGGCATCCTCCGAATCAACCTGGCCGTCCCGGTCGTAGTCCGGCAGCAGCGGCGGGTCGATCGACGTGATCGTCTGCGACTGCCAGTCCTCGGCCAGCCTCCCGTCGACGACGCCCCAGTAGCCGATGCGGAGCCGCGCCGATCCCCTTCGCGACGAGGTGACGTAGATCGGCACCGTCGGCGCGGGGCCGCCCAACGCGCGCCCGAGCAGACGTCGCCAGGCGGCGACCGGCATCTCGACGGCGGACGCGCCCGCCGTGTCGAGAAGCCGCCGGAGGCCGCCGGTCCGGGCGTCCTCCAGCCACACGGTGAACGCACCGTCGGCGTCGGCGATCTCGAAGCGGACGCTCCCGGACGGCAAACCGACGCGGGTATGGAGGTCGAGGCGGAGCGACTGGCGGATGTTGGTCGTCACGGGCATCGGCACGCCCAGCGTCGGCGAGAGCGCGTTGTAGGCGGCGAGCGGCGCCCCCTCCGGCTTCGAGAGGCCAACGCCCAGCGCCGTGTAGCCATACGCCCTCAGCACGGCGCCGTTCGTGGCGAACACCAGTCTCGCGTCCCCGACGGACGCGCTCGGGGCGACGGCGGCGACGCGCACGGTGCAGGGCTCGTTGGCGCGACTGAAGTCGTTCCCCCGTTCGTCAATCACCTTCAGCCGCTCCGACCTGTAGGCCACCGCGACGTAGTTGGTCCAGTGCTCGGGGCACTCGCAGCACCTGTGGGGCTCCTTCGGGCAGGGCAGAGCGATCGGCGTGTAGACGGGCGGCTCGTGGATGTAGAGCACGTCGGCGAGCGGGGCGACGTTCCGCACCGCGTTCGTGTAGGCGGCCTCGTGGAGCGGCGCGCACTGGGCGTAGGGCACCTTGTGCTCCGCGCAGACGTCCTCGGGCGGAGGCGCCCCATCATCGCCACTCTCCTCCCCGGACCGGCCGCAGATGTCGCAGCCGCACAGGCAGACGCCATCGTCACGGCAGCAGGTTCCCCAGAGGCAGCAGCTCGGCTCCTGCGGATTCTGCTCGGGGGACTCGCCGGCGCCGTCGAGCCAGGGCGGCCAGTCGGGATCCGGGGCCGGGGGCGGATCGGAGGGGTCGGGGTCCTCGGCGTCCGGCCCCTGCGGCCGCGGGCAGAAGCGCACGGTCTGGCGGAAGACTCGCCGCCCGAAGAGATAGCGCGGATGGTCGATCGCGTAGGCGACGCCGCGCGTCTCCCGCACGGGGAACAAGGCCGTGACGCGCGCCGCGCGCGGCGGCTCGTTCTCGACAACGACGTCCATCGCCTCCGTCTCCCAACTGCACGTCATCCGTTCCCCGTCGCCGCGCGCGGGTAGCGTCACGCGCCTCCGGCGCGCGGTGAGGTCGTGGATGCACGGCGCCTCCGCCTTCGTGTCGGGGAAGGTGACGCTCCCGGAGGGGACCATCTGCGTCGGCAGCGTCCCGAACGCGAAGTCCTCCGAGTCGAACGCGACGTCGAGCGCGGCGCCGCCGCGCAGGACGAGCGGCACGTCCTCGTTCCTCATGACCTCAATCCGCAGCGGCGGCGCGCCGGGGAGGAGGGGGAGGACACGCCCGCCCACGACCAGATCGCCCGTACCGTTCCCGGTCGCCGAGACCGAGAGCACCGCCGCGTGCGCGCTCGACTGCGGATAGGCGAAGGCCCCGTTCG
Source organism: Kiritimatiellia bacterium (assembly GCA_051884935.1). Classification (GTDB taxonomy): domain Bacteria; phylum Verrucomicrobiota; class Kiritimatiellia; order RFP12; family UBA1067; genus RUG572. The sequence goes on from JBJEWG010000101.1 coordinate 3,734, forward strand.
TCGTCCCCGTGTAGAGGATGTGCTCCCACACGGCGTTCGTCGAGCCCTCCGGGAACGAGAGCGGATCGGCGCCCCCGAGCGCGACGGCCATCCAGTCCGGGAGGCGCGGGTCGAGCGAGTGCGGGTCGAGCGGGTCCGTACGCGCCGAGGCGATCTCCGCGCCGTCCGCGAGGCCGTCCAGGTCCGTGTCGGCGGAGTAGGGGTCGGTGCCGTGGACGAGGATCTCGTCCTCCGTCGTGAGGCCGTCACCGTCCGGGTCGGGGTCGTCCGCGCGCGTCGGGTCGAGGCGCGCCCACCGAAGCGAAGTCGTGTCCCGCGCGAGCGCGGTGAAGACGCGCCCGACGCCCCCGTTCGAGACGCCGACCGAAAGACCACTAACGACCTCCCCGCCGAGGCGCGAGAGGTCGTAGCGGAACACGACGCCCCCCTTCGGCCAGAGCTCCATCTGGAAGCTGACGGGCCTGTCGGCCCGGCGGCCGAGAAGCGCGTTCCGCCAGGTCGCGACGAACGTGTTCGACGGCGTGAGGCACCACCAGAAACGCGACGGGCGGTCCACCTCGGCGAGGAGGCCCCAGTTCGCGGCGGGCGCGATGCCGAGCTCCGCCCGCAGCGGGGCGAGGAAGGTGGCCGCGTCCGCCGCGACGGGACGCGCCGCGCCGTCGGAGTGGATCGTCAGGGCCGCGACCGCGTTCGTCCCGAACGCGAACGACCAGCCCCCCGCGGGTCGCGCCGCGAACCAGTCGCGCGCCGCGCCGAAGGCCTCCCAGTCCGCGCAGACCTCCGCCCCGGCGGGCGCGGAGAAGTCCCACGCCTCGCCCGTCCCGACGCAGGCGAGCGCGAGACCCGCCGCGTAGTCGGCCGCCGCCAGAGGCCGGACGAAAGGAAGTCCCGCCGCGGCGGGGTCTTGGCGCCGCGCCTCCCGCCAGAGCCGCTTGTATTCGTTCGTGGGCGTGCCCGCGAGGACCGCGAGGGCCATCAGCGCCGCGAGCACCGAAACCGCAGCCCACCCGCGCCGCCGCGCCGAGCGCCGCACGCGGGCGGGCAGGCGGGCGAGCCACCACGCCGTGCAGGCGGCGCCGAGCGCCGTAAGCGCCCCCGCGCAGCCCCAGAGGACCGCGAGGCCGAAGACTTCCCGCATGGAGGCACCGTCCACCGCGCGCCCCTACCTGAAGACGATCCCGAAGGAGCGGTAGTCGCCACGGACCCGGCACACCTCGCCCGCCAGGACGACGCCGCGCCGCGTCGCCCGAAGGAGGTTCCAGTCCCGCCGGAACAGCCAAAGCGGGCACTCGGACGCGATGTCCGCAAAGCACGCGCCCGCGTCATTCTCGAACGCGGCGCGCCTCGGCGCGAAGGAGGCATCGGTCTCGACCCGCATGTGCAGGAAACGCGCCGTGCCGTCCGCCGCCGGGGCCACCGACTCGAAACGGCGGACCCCGCCCGCCACATCCTCGACGAACCAGCGCCCCGCGCGCCAGCCGAGAACGAACCCCGTCTCCTCGGGCGCGAGCTCGCCGTCGCCGTCCGCGTCGCGGCCAAAGGCGACCTGCACGCAGTTCGACGCCGACACCGCGAGCTCGACGCGCACATCGAACGTCCGCACGTCGTCGCGCCGCGCGTTGAGGGCGATGTTGGTCGCTACTTCCGTGTCGGGGAACGGGGACGCGCCCTGTGGCCCGACCGCGATCTCCCCCGCGAACAGGACGCGGCCGAGGCATACGGCCCAGAGGAAGGTAGGCACTGCCCTCGGCATGGCGGATAAGAACTGTGGATTCGGCATGGTGATGAATGCGGCTCCCGACTCCGAAACGGGACGCATTATACCATTTTACGGAGCCGAACCCATCACCTATTTAACGCTCCCGCGAACACCACTGGTGCGCGACGGGCAATGATTCCTATTTACCTGCCAAGTCGTATCTTTCCGCGATTTTCGCTTTTAATTCTTCATCGGAAATACTGCCGTCAAGCACCAACGTGTACCAGCTCTTTTTATTCATATGCCAGCCGGGGTAATGATTTTCCTGCGACAAAATCGCCGCCGCTTTCTTTGAATCCATTCTCAAATCAATAATTTCTACTATTTTCTCAGTGCAAAGTCCGATTTTCCCGCCGCTGACCGTTAAAATCGCACCGTACCATTTGTTGTTGTCTTTTCTTCTCCAGACAGCATTATCGGGGAATTTCTGCCAAAGAAATTCAAGTTCGTCGCCGTAGGTATCTTTGACAAACTTAATGACCGCTTTTGCCTGTGCCGTTTTGAAAACGGACGGCTCATAGCATTTTTGAACAATGTCAGCTATTATCCGTTCAATTTCCGCTCTGACATTGCCGACATACTCACCCGAGGCACTTGTCTTATACAGAATATATTCCTCTCCGTTTTCCTTCTCGATTAATGCGGTATCAATTTCACCATTAGGCTTAATTGTCATCTTCAGAATAAACGCGCCTCCCAAAACTGAGGTACTGTATTCAAAGCATTTGCCATCACTTTCAAAGCCGTATTCCAACAACTTCTCCACCACAGGCTGTTTTCTTTTTGTAATATCTTCAAACATCTTATCCTCCGAACCTGGCTGTCGTTCTCAATCATCTATAACCAGCAACCCATTCCGTACCGGGATAGGCAACATTTAAATCGAGAAATTCCAATTTTGCGGCTGAAAAGGCTTTCCGTGCTCTATAACAACTTTCCTACCCATAATGCATCCGCCATCGGGGTCTGTCCCCCATATTTTCTCTGATTTCAAAGTCACTCCCGATTTTACGTTTTTTCTACACCTTTTTACCGGGTACCTGATGACAGTTTTCCATTTGCATTGGCGGTATTGATGCCGACAACGATAACCGCCGCCCCGATAATTTGAAAAACCGAGAACGTCTCTTTCAATATCACCGCTCCGGCGACAATGGAAACAACGGTGGCTATCCCAATGAAAGATGATGTCCTGTTGACACCGAGTTTTGCAATGGCGGCATTCGACAGGAAAAAGGCGCAGACGGAACAGCCGACTCCCTGATACAAAACCGCCGTCAGAAATAATTTGTTCATGAATGGAAGTGTGGCGAGTGACGTTACCGTTCCATTCACCGATACCTCGATTACGGCAAGCATTACGAAAACTGCCGCTCCTGATGCCAGCATTATGTAGGTAATTTCCGCCCCGGTGTGCTCCGATGCTTTTTCCACGAACACGCAGTAAAGCGCATAAGACACGACCGCTACCGACAGGAACACATATCCTGTAATAGAAAAGCTTGACGACGCGCCGACTGCACACACTGTCGCAAGCACGCCCGCAAGCGTAATCAATATGCCCGCCACCTGCAAACGGGAGGGCTTCTTTTTCAGGATTACTGCGGAAGCAATCAGCGAAGCAACGGGGATGCAGGCCAGAAAAACGCCGCTTTCCGATGCCGTCGTATTGCCGATTCCGAATGTTTCGCCTGTAAAATAGATGATCGGGCTGAATAACGCCACCAAAAGCAGCGGTCTCAGGCTTTTCCCTTTCAGATTTATTTTTAAAACACCAACCGCACACAATACGCTCATAACCAAAAATGCCAGCAAAAACCGCCAGCCTAAAAGAGACAAAGCATTTGCTTGATTCGTCGCCTGTTTTGTAAATATATAACTCAAGCCGTAAAGAGTTTCGCATCCGATGGCACAGAGGCTGCCGACAAGCAAATTGTTCTGTTTCATTTTTCCTCCGGAAAATCCCTACATCTACCAAACCGGGATTTATTTCTCCTTTTTCATTGCAAAATTCGTAAGAAGAATTCCTTGTCGCTCTACTTGCTGTTCTTTGATAACTCTATATCCTCTCTTTTCAAAAAACGGTTTTGCTGTAATAGAAGCATGGGTAATAATACACCCCTAAATTGCCGATTCAAGCTGATTGCATATTGCGGTGGCGATTCCTTTTCCTTGATAATCTGAATGAACAAACAAGCGGTCAAGATAGCCTGTCTTGTCTATGTCCCCAAATCCTACAATAACATCATCATCAACCACAACAATACTGAAATGCTCCTGAAGTGACTGATTCCATGTTTTCAAATCTACCTGTTTTGCCGCCCATACATCTAATTGTTCTTTTGTGTAATCTTTTGCGTTTACAATATGAACCGTATTATAAAAAAGCTCCGTCAATTCTTTGCAATCTTTCGATTGATATTCTCTAATAATCATTTCAAAATTCCCCTCTCCCTCATCCACGGCACGACTTTTCCAAATCAATGCTTTAGCAATTCCAGAATCAACGGCTTCCACTTCCCGCCCATTACTTTAATCGTGTAGGAAATTTCACTTATTACTTTTATCTTCTTCATATCACTATTACCGCGTTTGCCTTTCTTCAAAACGCGACGCTCATGGCGCGACTTCAGTCTTGCGCCAAATGTCACACTCGACAACCGCCACAGGTGTTTGCCGGAGATTATATCAAAACAATCAACATGAGAATTCACTGCGGAAATCTTTTCTCTGGAGACAGTCCCCATATTCTCCATTGATAAATGACTTCAAAGTCCGACATAGGTGCTCAATGCGGTGACGCACAATAGGTTGCATTTGACGACGGATCAGCAATTATGATATTATACGAGCGTTTAAGACGAGTGTATAAAAATGCAAAATACGAAAGCTGACATTATCGATAAGGCGACAAGGCTGTTTGCTGAGAAAGGGTTCGACCGTGTCTCCGTGCGGGACATCTGCGGGGCGGCGCAGGCGAATCTGGGTCTCGTCAACTACCATTTCGGCAGCAAGGCCGGACTCTACCGCGAATGCGTGAGCCGTGCGTTCGGTTCCGATGATTGCGCGACGTTGCGTTCACTGGCGGACAACATCCATACCGCCGCAGAATGGAAGAACGCGATGCGGTCCTGGATCAGGGCCTTTTCTCAGACCATTCACAGGCAGGATGGGAACGGTGCGATTCGGATCGGACTTTTCCGGCATGAGATTTTCCATCCGTCGGAGATGCACGGCTTCATTGTGGAGAACTTTGCCCATCCCGTTCGCGAAACGCTGATTCGCCTCCTTCGGATGGCGTTGGACGATGAGATCGCCGTCTATCAGTGGGCTGATGCCCTCTGGGCGCAGCTTGCGGTCTATGCGCTCGTCGACAAATCATGGCTCCCCATGTTCCGACCGTCAGGTGCTGACGGATGGGACGAATCATTCGCCGAATTTGTCTGCAACCGCGTATTGGCCGAACTGAAATTCAAGAGGAAAAAATGAAACGACAAATTCGAATTCCGCTCGTTTTCATGGCGATTCTGAGCTTGACTTTCATCTCGGGATGCGCAAAACCGCCGAGCGGACAGCGTCTGCACGGGAATGTAGACGACCGCGAGATTCAGCTTTCGTTCCTCCTCTCGGAACGGCTCGCGAGGGTGATTCCCGAAGAAGGTACAATCGTGAAAAAAGGTTCGCTGGTGGCAGAACTGGAGACGGTACGCATCTCGAACGACGTGGCGGTCGCGCGGTCAGCAGTGGCGGTGGCCCATGCCCAGGTGAAGATTGCAGAGGCCGCCAAGGCGAAATCCGACAACGGATCGCGTGCGGCGGCGATACAGGAATCGCGTGAACGCGTGCAGGGGCTCAAGGCCAAGATGAACGCGGCCCTTCTGATGCGGGACCGCAATGCGAGGCTTGTAAACACGGGAGCCGTTCCCCAGCAGCAGTATGACGACGCCCAAGCAGCCTATATCGCGCTCTGCGGCGACTACGGCGCAGAGACGAATCGTCTGGCGCTGCTCGTCGAAGGCGACCGCGTCGAAGATCGGGCGGCGACGGCGGCACAGCTTGCGAAAGCGCAGGCGGAGCTGGCCCGAGCACAGTCTGAACTCGCCGTGGCGAAGCAGAAGCTTGCAGATGCGAAACTGTACGCGCCGTCAGACGGCATCGTGCGCGAACGGTTGCTGGAGCCCGGCGAGTGGACGGCGCCCTTCAAGCCGATTCTCACGCTCGCGCTCACGAATCCACGTTGGGTGCGCTGCTACCTCCGGGAGACACAACTCGCCGAAGTCAAACTGAATCAGAATTGCCGCGTCTATGCCGATGGACGAGATGCGCCGCTGGAGGGTTGGATCGGATACATCTCGCCGACGGCGGAGTTTACGCCAAAGAACATCGAGACGGACGAACTCCGTCCGACGCTGGTCTACGAAACGCGCGTGTACGTGAAAGACCCGGAGGGTATCCTCAAACTCGGCGCCCCCGTCGTGGTGGAGTTGTGATCACCGGCATCATAGGCCCAGATGGATCGGGGAAGACGACGATGATCCGTCGTCTCGCCGGTTTGCTCCCACCCGCCGAAGGCATTAAACGCGTCGATGGCCGCATCGGCTACCTGCCACAGAAGTTCGGCCTTTATGCGAACCTTTCCGTGAGGGAAAACATTGAACTCTACGCACGGCTCCATGGCGTCGGCCGAAAATAGCGCCTCGCGCGCGGCAGGACGCTTTTGGAGGCGGTTGATCTGAATCGCTTTGCGGATCGCGCCTTCGGCAAACTCTCGGGCGGCATGAAACAAAAGGCCGCGCTCGTCTGCGCCCTTATTTCACAACCCGATGTGCTTCTCCTGGACGAGCCGACGGTGGGCGTGGACGTCCTTTCGCGAAGAGAACTCTGGGCCATCATCAGAAGATTCTGTGCGGCCGATCCGCACATGCAGGTCTACGTGTCGACGACCTATGCGGACGAGCAGCATTTCTGCGACAAGGTGCTTCGACTCAGGGAAGAAGCGCATTTTGAGAATCCCGTGCGGAAAAATCCGGTAGCACCAGATGCGCCGGAAGTCGTTTCATGCCGCGGACTCGTCAAACGATTCGGCAACTTCACAGCCGTCGATCACATTTCGTTCAGCGTCCGCAAAGGCGAGATATTCGGCCTTCTGGGCGCCAACGGCGCGGGCAAGACAACGACTTTCCGCATGCTGTGCGGGCTCGACTCCGCCACCGAGGGCTCCGTCTCCATTGGCGGCATCGACCTGCGCACGGCAGGTCCTGCGGCGCGGCTCAAGCTCGGATTCGTAGCCCAGAAGTTCTCCCTTTATTCCGATCTCACGGCACGACAGAATCTCGCGTTCTTAGTGGGGCCTATGGACTTGACGCACGACAACGCGCCGAGCGCATCGCGTGGGCGCGTCAGGAATTTCGGCTCACGGAGTACATGGATCGTCCTGCCGGATCGCTTCCGCTCGGCATCAAGCAGCGGCTCGCCATGGCGGCGGCGCTTTTGCACAAACCGCCGATTCTCTTTCTCGACGAGGTGACGAGCGGCGCGGATGCAAAGACACGGCACGATTTCTGGTCGCGGATCATGGTGCTGGCCGACGAGGGGACCTCGGTGATTATCACGACGCATTATCTCGACGAGGCCGATTTTTGCGATCGCGTGATCATCATGCAGGGCGGACGCGAACGGGCGTTTGGCACGCCGGACGAAATCCGCAGGCAAGGCGGCGAGAGCAACCTTGAGGAGGCCTTCGTAAACCTGATCCGAAGGAGACCGTAGGATGATCAGCTTCGGCCGTTTGCTGGCGTTGGTGCAGAAGGAGCGACGGGAGATGTTGCGCGAGAAATCCAACGTGCTCATCGGCGTCGTTTTCCCGGTGATCCTGCTGGTCATCTTCGGCCTGGGACTTTCGCTCGACGTGAAGAACATCCGCATTTCGGTCGTTGCGCCGCATGCGAGCGGCCTGAACGCGCAAATCATCTCCGCCTTCAGGTCGAACGAACATTTCGTCGCCGACGCGTGTCCGAGCGAAGCCGTGGCGGCGGAACGACTTCGGAAGCGCGAAATTGATGCGTCGGTAGTCTTGCCGCAACACAGCGGCGTACGCATGCGGTCTGATCGGCTGACGATACAGATTCTCCTCAATGCGACGAACGCCAATATCGTGCGCGCCTACGAGAACGCGATTCAATCTGCGCTCGCGCGGGTAAAGGACGTGCGGCTTACGCTCGTGCCGCAAACGTTTCGCCAGCACCTCGCCGTGGACGTGCGAACGCGGATGTGGTTCAATGACGCCAACAAGTCATCATGGTTCCTGATACCTGGCGTGATTGCACTTATCATGGCGGTCATCGGCTGTCTCCTCACGGCCCTACAAGTCGCAAAGGAATACGAACGCGGAACAATGGAATCGCTCTTCGCAACGCCCGTCTCGATTTTTGAAATCCTGCTCGCGAAGATCATCAACAACTCCATCCTCGCCATGGTCGGTCTTGCCCTTTCGCTCGTGTTCTCGCGTTATGTGTTCCATGTCCCGATGCGCGGTTCGGTCGTGTGGATTCTTTTGGGCTCATCGCTCTTCGTCCTCTCCCAGATGGGCATCGGACTCGTCATCTCGTCCGCCACCAAGAGTCAGTTTCTCTCGGCCCAGATTTCCGCGCTCATCTCGTTTCTGCCGGTCCTCTATCTCTCGGGCTTCCTCTATGAGATTGCGAACATGCCGACATGGCTGCAATGCCTTTCGTACGTCCTCCCCGCGCGGTATTACTTCTCGTTTTTACAGACGGCGTTTCTCGTCGGCGATGTGTCGGCGGTTTACGTGCGGACTCTTCTGCCACTCGCCGGGTTTGCAGGCGTACTCCTGTTTCTGGCCAAGAAGATGAATCCAAAGGTGGTGGACGAATGAGCGTCGTCGGACATCTGCGGGCACTCCTTTGGAAAGAACTCCTTCAGCTGGCGAAGGACCCGAAAATGCGTATCACCATCTTCGTGCCGCCAATCCTGATGATCATCATTTTCGGCTATGCGTCCACGATGGATTTGAAGGACTGCACGTTTGCCGTGCTGGACGAGGCACATACCTCCGAGACGCGGGAATTAACGGCCCGTCTCGACGCATCTGCGGTGTTTCGCCGCAAAAGCGATTTTACAGATGAACGGGACATGCGCCGACGCCTCGCCGAATCAGACGTGCGCATGGGCATCGTCTTTCCGACGAATTTCACGCGGTCGCGGCAGATCGAGGTCGTGGTCGACGGACGCAACTCGTCGTCCGCAGGAATGGCAGTGGGCTATGCAAATCGAATTCTCGCGGAGGGGAATCTGGCGGTCGGATCGCCGAAAGTCATCGTTCGCGGTTGGTACAATCCGGATTATCGGGCGCAATGGTTCGCGGTGCCCTGCCTGCTGGCGAACCTTCTGCTGATTGCCGTCACCATTCTTGTCGCCCTCTCGCTCGCACGGGAACGGGAGGACGGGACAATGGATCAGCTGCATCTAACGCCGTATACGCCATTCGAGATTCTGTTCGTAAAAGGCGTGAGCGGATTTGCAATAGGCGTCATTCAAACGACCATCGCCCTGACGCTGATTCTCAACCTTTTCCACGTGCCGTTCACGGGCAACCTGTTCGCGCTCGCCGCATTGTTGGGTTCGTTTCTCATCTCGGCGGTCGGCGTCGGTCTTCTCGTCTCCGTCAACAGCACCAATCTTCAGCAAGCGGCGATTACGACGATGCTGATCGTCCTACCGCTCATGATGCTGTCCGGCGCCACAACGCCAGTCGCGTGCATGCCGACAGCATTCCAATGGTTTGCAATGGTCAATCCCATGCGCTACGCGATGGATGCGTTGCAAATGCTGTTCCTCGAAGGTGCCGGATTCGCGGAAGTCGGATTTCCAATCGCCTACATTGCGCTTTACGGACTCATCATGTTCTCGCTGGCCTGGCACCAGTTCCGAAAGATGTGACAAGAACTTGAACACCACAGAAAACTAACATTTGGCTACTGAAGGGGACAGATGATGGACGACGTTCGCATCTATTGAAAACAACGCAGAAACTTCCTGCGCACGGACATCACCATCACTCAGACCGCATCACTTGAACTGAATCCTTTCCCAATTCTCGCTTTTCGCGAAAAGTGAGAATTAGAAAAGTGTGGAAACCATGATAAAAACCATGGGGGACTGCCCCTAACCAACTACCGATAACTGCTCATATTGCAATAAATTCTCCTCGAAACGCATCCAAACTTGGGGTCTGTCCCCATGTTTTTCGGCAATCTTTTTGATGGGGGCTGTCCCCCTACATTCCTTTGGGCGCATTGTTCCGCGACCGCCGATTTCTGAACGGCGAACTAGTCATCATACTTAAATCCAAGGTCATGCAGGGTTAACACCGACAACATCTCATTCGTCAGCGGCGCAACTGGCGTGCCCACCATCCGTCGTCGGCAGACGCATAGCACCATAACCGAGGAGAGACACCCTCCTCCCATCGCTGGAAAAACGATAAGTCATCATACGCAGTGTTACAGCAAAAACGATTGTTCGAATGTCAATTGATCTGAGCGAAAAGTGGATATTATAGTCGTGCCGCCTGATAGATCTTTATCATATCATCTTTATACAGCACTTTTGCCGAGCCCTGATGGCCGCCCGTCGCTCGAACGCACGATTCCGCCATCTTTTCGATCTGCTCATCGGTAGGTTCGATTCCCAATTCCTTCATATTGACGGGCATTCCAATACGATGGTAGAACTGCTCCATCTCCTTGATCCCCGTAAGGGCAATTTCCTCTTCCGACATATCTTTCGTCGGGACCACTCCCATGACGTTCTCTGCAAATCTGACGAACCGGTTCCGTGCGCCGTCCATCACATAACGCGCCCAACTCGGCCATAACGCCGTAAGCCCTGCGCCGTGCGTCACATCGAACATACCGCCGAGTTCGTGTTCCAGCATATGCGTTGAGAAGTCTCCACCATCGTTGCCGCATCCCGTCAGGCCATTATGCGCAAGGGCACCAGCCCACATCACTTCGGCTCGGGCCTCATAATCTGCCGGATTCTTGTGCAGGATTTCCGCGTTTTTCATGACGGTTCTCAGCAGGCCCTCGGCAATGACATCCGTGATCTCCATATTGCCGCCCTGGGTAAAATAGCGCTCCATCGTATGCATCATGATATCTGCACAGCCAGATTCTGTCTGATAATCCGGGAGCGTAACGGTAAGCTCGGGGTTCATAACTGCGAACTTTGGTCTGGAAAGATCATCGTCATAGGCTCTTTTCTCTCCGGTCTTCTCGTTGGTAATCACGCATGAGTTGCTCATTTCGCTGCCCGCCGCCGCGATGGTGAGGACAGAACCCACAGGAAGACTCGCTGCCGCTTTTCTGGTATGCTCGAAAAGCTCCCAGACATCTTTATCCGGCTCTGCCAGCCCATAGGCAATCGCCTTGGCAGAATCAATGACAGACCCTCCGCCAACCGCAAGAATGAAGTTGACGTTATTTTCCTTGGCCAGCGAAATGCCTTCGCGCACCTTCCCCAAGTGCGGATTCGGCACAACGCCGCCCAGCTCCACATGAGAAATGCCATTTTCATCCAGCGTCTTCTGGATGCGTTCGATCAATCCGCTTTTCACCGCGCTCTGTCCACCGTAGTGAATCAGCACGTTGGAACCTCCAAACTGTTTCACCAGTTCGGCGACGCGCTCCTCTGCCTTTCGCCTAAAGACAACTTTTGTCGGTGTAAAATAAT
>JBJEWG010000102.1:0-2858 GCA_051884935.1 Kiritimatiellia bacterium
TCAAGAACGTGGAGGACTGGTGCATGAACGGCACCTACAAGCTCCGCTTCGAGCTTGCCGGCGCGGATGGCCGCTACGTCCTCGTGGAGAGCCGCCCCATCGCGCGGAGCAACAAGGTGGAGCTCACCGTTCCGGCCGGCATGACGCCGAAGTCGGTCATCTACATGCGCAAGAGCTGCGTGCACGGCACGCTCAAGAACGAGGCCGGGCTTCCGATCGGTCCGTTCCGCCGCGACCTCTAGTTCCCTTGACGGTTTCTCATGGCCTCTGCTAGAATGGGGGCCATGAGAAAACTGATTGTCCTGTCGTTGGCGCTCGCATCGGCGTGCGCCGTCTTCGCCGAGCGGCGTCCCGTGACGCCGCAGGCGTTTGAAACCCTGCGCCATTCGCTCATCCACCGCGGCGACGGCAAGGGGCGCCCCGACAATACGCTGGAGGCGCTGCTCTACACGTGGGCGAAGGGCTACACGCCCGAGTGCGACATCCGCTACACGAAGGATCGCAGGATCGTCGCCTTCCACGACGGCGCGCTCAAGGGGCGCAAGATCGGCGAATGGCTCTGGGCGGACCTTCGCGAGGAGGACGTGGGCAGCTATCGCGGCGCGCAGTACGCGACGTGCCGCGCGCCGCTGTGGGAGACGATCTTCACGGCGATGGAGGAGAATCCGTCCCGCATGATCCACATCGACTACAAGGACGTGCCGCCGGAGACGGTCGCCGAACGGGTGAAGGCGCACGGCCTCGAACGGCAGTGCTGGTTCATCAGCAACAACCGCGATCTGGTCCGGCGCTACAAGGCGGCGCTGCCGCAGGGGCGGACGCTCAACTGGATGAACCTCGGCAACTGGGGGCGCATCGACTTCGCGAAGCCGGACGAGACCGAGACGTGCGAGCGGTTCCTCATGGGGCAGTTCGAGCGCGCGGCGAAGGAGAACTTCCGGGACATCGACAACGTGCAGCTGCACTGCCAGCTGCGGTACGACGCCGCGGGGAACGCGACGTTCTGCCCGCGAGCCGAGACGCTGAAGGCCTGCGTGACGCGCCTCCACGCGGCGGGCGTGGAGGCCTCGATGTGCGTGTGGCAGGACGAGGCCAACAATCCGAAGACCTACAAGCTGCTGTGGGAGATGGGGTTCGACTCGTTCGGCACGGACTACCCCGAGGCCCTCTATCAGGCCATCGCGGACCGAATGGAGTAGGCGAACTCCGCGCCGAGCGCGTAGAGCGGCACGTCGTCCAGGCCGACTTCGGATTTTCGCGAGGCGAGCGATGTGCGGATTGCCCGTTCGGGTTTGAATTTTCCCCGATAGATGGCCAGTGACTTCGCTCTCAGATTACATTCGGCCTTGGCTTCGATGGGGATAACCGCACCCTCGCTCTGAACAAGGAAATCGACCTCTGATTGCGAGTCCGACGGGGTCCATGTGTACGGTGTCGTCTGCCACTCGGCGCGGAGTTCCTGCTGGACAAACTGTTCCGTCAGCGCGCCTTTGAACTCCGTAAAGACGCGCGTTCCCTCCAACACGGTCCGCGCCTCCAATCCCGATTGCGCGGAAAGGAGGCCGACATCGAGGCCGAAGAGCTTGAAGATATGGTTCTGGTAGGCCGCCAACGGCAGACCCGGTTTCGTCACGTTCCACACCCGGTACACCAGCCCCGTCGCCTCCAGCCACTCGAACGGATCCCTCAAGTCCCGTGCGCGCGTCTTCACATCTTTCTGTACTTCGACTTCGGCGGCCACGAAGCGCTTGTCTTCCTTGGCGAGCTGCGCGGGAAGCGATCGCCAGATCGCCTGTATGCGCGGTAGCTGCGTCTTCGGCGCGTGCTTTGCAAAATCGCGCGCGAAGTCCGTCAGGATGCCCTGCTGAATCTTGCGGGTCTCGGCCACGGATGCCGTGGCGGCGTAGGCCGCCACCGCGCGCGGCATACCGCCGATCAGATAGTAAAGTTTAAGCCAATACGTGAATTTCTCGGAAAAGGCCGTTTCGACCCCGTGATTGTGTGAAGTGAGCGCCTCCGCCAGCATCTTCTCGCCGACGGCGAGCAGAAACTCCCGAAAGGTCATGGGGTAGAGCGTCAGAGAATCCGTCTTGCCCACTGGATAGCCCGTGCCTTCGAGAAGGGAGAGCCCCACCAGTGAACCCGCTGCCGCCACCACGTAATCCGAGGCCTCCTCCTCCCAATATTTGAGCGAGGTGAGCGCATCGGCACAGTCCTGAATCTCGTCCAGGACAATGAGAGTATCCCCGGGCGTAATGACGACGCCGGACTCAATTTGGAGCCCCGTCAGAATCTTCTTCAGATCAAATCGTCCCGCAAACAACGACTTGAGCGGACTATTGCGGTCGAAGTTGACATAGGCAAGTTTCTTGAAGCGTGTTCGCCCGAATTCCTTCAAGAGCCACGTCTTGCCCACCTGTCGCGCACCGCTGAGGCACAAGGGCTTACGAAATGGGCTTTTTGCCCACTTATCCAACTCTTCAATGAATATACGCTGCATGGCCGAACCTTTCGGTGCACATTCTATCATAGAGTTTTGGCGAAAACAATGACGAACTTTGGGTGATTTTTGGCGAAAGTACGGACGAACTTTGGCCGATGTTTGGCGAAAGTCGGGACGAATATGAGGCGGGACGGGGCACGAGGCGCGGTCGGGTCCCTATCGGTGTGGGCGGAGATGCGCACCGACACGGAAAATGGTGCGCACCACGGAAGCAAATGGTGCGCACCATTTATGTCTGCGGTGCGCACCATTTTGGGTGGGGATGCGGTACCTCCGACCCGAGTTGTGCCGATGACCGACCCCGAGTTGTGCCGATGACCGACCCCGAGTTATGCCGATGAGCGACCCCGAGTTA
>JBJEWG010000103.1:0-15212 GCA_051884935.1 Kiritimatiellia bacterium
CCACCGCGCCGAAGTCCGCGATCGTCGCCATGTCATGCGCGCCGTCCCCCGGCCAGACCTCACCCTCCGCCCGGGCCACAGGCCCAAGCAACACCGCCCCTGCGGACAACACGACCTGTGCGATTCGCTTCATCTGAGTCTCCTTGTGTACAATTCAGTGCCGACAACTCAACCTCTACGAGTGTCGAGCCAAGTATAGCATTTCCGTTTCCCACCCGTAAACGGAGAAGTGAAAGGGGAAGCGGACGACGCACACCCGGCACTCCCCGCCACAACGCTCCCCTGAGGCCCCACAGGGAATCTGTTCACCGCTGTGTCGCCCCACCGACCATTTCCGCCACCACGCTTTCCCCAGGCGTGAATGCAAGCGTGAAGTCGAGCGAGGAGATGCCGACGAAGTCCGGCGCATCGGCGGAAACGTCGATATCGTCGAACTCGCCCTCGCCGCGGAAGCCGACGCTGCCGACGGCATCGTCGGCTGATTCGCCGCAGAGGCTTACGAAAACCGTGCCGCTTCGCAGAAACGCGAGCAGGCTGGCGTCCCGCACGGGGTCAAGCCACCCCTCCGAGCCGGAGGCGAACGACGTGTAGACGTTGGGGAAGGACGCTTCGCTTGAGGCGAGCAGCGCGCCGTCGAGATAAATCTGAAAACCGAGCAGCCCGCGCGCCGCGTCGCCGGTCTTCTCCGCGCGCCGCGTCACGTCCTTGATGGTGCGCACCGTCAGCCGATACCAGCGCCCCGGCTGAATCGTCTCCGTGCCCTGCAGCTTGAAGACGTGGGGCCTCATAACCGTCTCTGCCCCCCGCGCGCCGAGACGAAGCCCCCCTCGGGACGGTCCCTTCACGGGCGCCAAGTCGGCCATCGACGAATAGACGCAGAGATTGGTGGCGGTCCCCGAAGCGGAGACGTTCAGCCAGATCGCGAGCTTGTCCTTCGTGACGTCCACGCCCGGCATCGCATCCATCGCGGGCATGAACTGAAGCGTCGTGTCGATGTAGACTTCCGAAGCGGGCTGGAAGTTCTTCCAGCGGACGTCGGCAAGGCTCACCGCCGGCGATTCGAGCGCACAGGCACTCAACCCACACCACGTAATCAGATACGCCGCCAGACAGCTCCGCATCCACGGAGCCGACAGACAGGAGGCAAGCAGTTGACCCACGGCGTTCACGGGCGGAATCATAGCATAACCCACGCCAACGGACAATGGGCAAAGACGACAAAAGGGCGCGGCTTGCGCCACGCCCTCTCGTATGCCCGTTTCGGGCTTCAGTTCTTCAAACGAACCGAGCTTAGAGGCTCAGGAAGGCCTTGAAGAAGCGAGCCGCCGCATCGTCCTGCGGGAGCTTATACTCGCCGTCGACCGTCGCGGAACCCTTGATCGTCACCGTACCGTTATACTTGCCGTCCGGCCCCTCGATCGTCACAGTACCATCCGCATTGACCGTGATGGACTTGATCTTGAAGTCGGGCTTGGCTTCATTGACAGCGGCTTCGGTGTTGGCAACGTTCAGGAGGAACGCATCAAGAATGATGTCGCCCGCCTTATCGAACGAGACACTGCCGTTACCCTTCGCCCAAGCAGCAAGCTTCTGACCGTCCGCCGTGGCAAGGGCTCCCGTGATGCCATACATATCAGCCGCCGTGCCAGACTCGGTCTTCGGGTTATCCCAGTCGAGCGGAGCGGTGACCGTCACCGTGCACGTGGCGCTCTTCCCGCCAGCCGTCGCCGTGATCGTCGCCTCGCCAGCGGCAACCGCCGTGACCTTGCCGTCCACAACCGTGGCAATGCCCTCGGCCGAAGTCGTCCACGTCACCTTCTTGTCCGTCGCGTTATCCGGATTGACCGTAGCCGTGAGCTGCAACTCGGCACCAACCGTCAGGCTGGCCTCCTGCTGATCCAGCGTCACGCTCTCCACGGCCACATCCCCGCCGAACTCCGGCGCCGTCGCCGAGATCGAGAGATTGTCGATCGCGCCCGACCCCTTGAAGCCCACGGCCTGAAGCGTCACGTCCTCAGGAGAATCCGGCAACACCGCAAGAGACGGGAATATCTTACCAGCAGAAATATCCGCAGACATCGTATCCGAGGTCGCTTCAAGTGACTCGATCCAATCGATAAGCTCAGACGAGAAAGGATTCGCATCCGTAACACACTTGAGCTCAACCCCATCCAAATAGATCTTAAAACCCGTGATGAGCAAAGGATCTTCAGGATTGTACTCATAGAGGTCGAAGATATTCTGGATGGTCTTCACGGTAAGACGGTGCCACGTACCGGCTCCGACGACAAGGTCTCCGGAGGCGGAAGTCAATACGAAACTGGCCGATTCTCCCTGGCTTATCCCACCCTCATATTTCAGGGTACCAGCTTTCACCATGAGGTTCGTTACGCTCTTCGAAGAGTCATTCTCATCCTGCGAGACGTTCAGCCAGATGGCGAGCTTGTCGTCATCACCAATCTCCGGCGCACCGCCGTCTTCGGTCGGGGTGAACTGCACCATCGTGTCGATGTACAGACCTCCCTCGGGCACCTCCACGGCGGCACCGAGGCTCTCAGCGCCGGCGAGGTTGTTGGCCGAACGCCAGAGCGTGCCGCCTTCCGTCGAGAGCTCAAGGTAGTTGTTTCCGGCATCGCCCTTCGTCGGCTTGGTCGGCTTGGCCAGATTTTCACCGCCATATGCCTTGACCGTGGAACCATCCACAGCGCCACCAGCACCTGAGTAGAGCCAGAATGAACTCGTCGCGCCAGCGTCAACGCCAGCATCAGTCATGAGCGACAGGCCCGTAAACGGCGCCGTGTAACCCTCAAAGCCGATTGCATTGGACAAGTCGGCGAAGAGCAGAGCCGTCGATGCGCAAGCGAGCGCAAACGTCATTTTCTTCATATCATTTCCCTTTCGCCCTACGGGAGAACAGACGAATCCGCGCCCTCGCGAGGCTCGGTTCTTCTGCTGACGATGCACATCATAGCAGAATCGTGACGGACGCGCAAGTGACCGGACGAGATTTTCACAGATTTTTGATTGGGTGTTGATTGAAGTAATAAGTGGGCAGGGGCGACGAGGTTTCTTGCCCAGTTGGTCTTGCAAATGCCATACGCACACTTTCTTTTGCCAGGATACACCATGTTCCACCATCGTTTCCTATACCTTATATATGTATTATTGAGGTGGCCGGCCTCTGATGGAACTGACTTGGGGGTTGTGGTGTCGCGAAGCCCCAGGTGGTTCGTTGGGACCGCCCTTTTGCCAACACTCGAAGTCTTACCTATGCAGTAAGGTCTGTCGTCCGCATAACTCGGGGTCGCTCATCGGCATAACTCAGAGTCTGTCATCGGCATAACTCGGGGTCGCTCATCGGCACAACTCGGGTCGGCTCATCGGCATGGCGAGGGTCGAGTGCCCCGGGCAGGTGTCGGGAAAATGCAAAACACGGCGGACTTTCGCCTGCCGTGCAGAACCGCTTACCATTCAGATGGTTGGTTTAGGTGGCTATGGCAATACTGTCTAGATAGCCAACAAAACTCAATACTTCCGCAACAGCTCGAGCATCTTGCGGTCGAGCTTGTGTCCCCTGAAATTCTCGTATTCGACGTCCGTTCGTTCAGAATCGAGAATTCCGAATGAACCGCGCAGATTCCACATCGCCCAGCCCATGTTCCGTTCCTTCCAAAGGCGCAGATAGTCCTCCAGCCAGTCGAGCGCCAGTGCGTGCGGCGTATACTTATAACAGCCGAATTCGCCCGCCATCGCGAACATTCCGCCCGCCATCGCCTCGTCCCACGGCCCCATCAGCTTCTTGTAGAGATACTCCATGCCCGCGTCGTCGTAGCGCGGCGCCTCTCCGCCCCCCTGCGCCACAAATGGCTTTGCCGCATCGAATCCGCGGAAAATCTGCACGAAGCCAGTCGGCTTGGCCCAATCGCCGCCGAACGTCAGTTCCGCCGAGGCCCCACCGTCCGCCGCCGTCACCCGCAGCGTGCCGAGCATCAACCAGTCGCCTCTGGCCACCTCTATCTGGAGGTGCCGCGCCCCCTTCTCCAGACGGACCTCCGTCGTCCCCAGATACCCGCCCTGGAATATCTTCCACGCCGGGAACCACTGGACGGCCGTCCAGAGCGGGCTGTTCGTCTGCGGCGCGAAGGAATCCTCCGCCACCGTCCGCCCGTCCGCCGTCACACGCACCGTCACCGCGCCGGAAACCCGCCCGTAGGTCAACTTCAGCGTACACGGCGGCAGGTTCGAGACGATGAACGGCGCGTGCAGGTCGCCCTTGCCGCGTCCCGCCAGAACGCCGTTCGGCGCGTCCAGGGAGAGGGGCCACACCGGCTTCGCGGTCGGCGTGCCCACCCAGCTCGCCATGTAGTGCGACACGCTCATCGGCGTGTAGCCGCGCGTTGCCTGCCCCACGCCCGGAATCCCCTTCAGCGACTCCACCGGCCGCCGCCCGTACCCGAGACCGTCCGCGAGAATGAAGCGCGTTGGGTCTTCGCGGCGGATCGCCTCGATGAGAATCTTCGCGACGCGCCCATACGTCTCGTCCGGCACGTCCGGCGGCTCGTTGAAGAGATTGAAGCTCAGCCGCTCGTTCGGGATGCCCCGATAGCGCCGCGCGAACATCGCCCAGTGCCGCGCGCAGACACGCTGCGCCTCGGGGTCCGTGAAGAGGTCCGTGCCCTCCCGCGGCTGCGCCACCGTGTAGCCCGGGCAGCGGTGCATGCAGACGCTCACGTGGACGCCGTACTTCCGCCCCAGCTCAATCGCGCGGTCGATGTACTTCAGATGCGCCTCGTCGAACCGCTCCCAGTCGCCGTCCACAATCCAGTAGCGGTAGTCCATCGGGAGACGCACGAAGTTGAACCCCCAGTCGCGGATCATCCGGAAGTCCTCCTCGCGGAATTCCTGCGGCTTCGCGCCCGCCCAGCCCTTGATGAACATCTCAAGGAGGTTGAAGCCGCGCCAGCGCACGGCGGGCCGCCACGCCCCGGCGGGGTTGCGCGCCGCCTCGATCAGGCGCACCACGTGCCGGCCGGGCGGCACCTCTCGCACCTGCCCCGCGAACTCGATGCGGGCCGGCGCCGGCGTCTCGACCGTAAGCACCTCGTTCCCCTCCACGCGCACCATCACCGGTCCCTTCGCCGTCGGCACCCGCCCCTCGACGTGCCGAAGCGGCCCCACCTGCGGCGCAATCCGGATCTTCGCGAACCCCGGCTCAAGCGGCGTCACGCCCAGCACGTACCGCGAGATGACGTTGATCGGCGGCGTCCCCCATGCATGGTTGAGGTCCAGGTTCGGCTTGTACTTCGGCGCCCACGCCTCCATCGTGATGGTCGCCCCCTGCGCGAGCATTCCCATCCAGCTGCGGTCACCCGTCGCCGTCATCAGCTGGATCGCGCGGTCGGCCCGCCCGCCCTCGAAAAGCGCCTCAAGGAGGTACTGCGCAAAATAGACGCTGCACGCCATGCCGCGCGCGGCGCAGAAGTCGGCCACGTCACGGCGGTGTTCGCGCGGCACGAGGCCGAATGCGAGCGCGGCGGCGTTCGCGTGCAGCGACGCATGGTCGGTCCCCTCGCCATCGACGTAGCGGCGGTTCTTCGCGTCGAAGAAGGCCTTCTGGTAGGCGGCGTGAACGCTCTTCGCGCGCGCCGCGAAACTGGCTGCGTCCTCGGCCTTACCGAGTGCGCGCGCGATGTCCGCCATCTCCAGCAGATTGCGGTAGTAGAAGGCGTTGACGACGGCGTTGACGTCCCTGAAGACGAAGCCGTCCCGCTCCGCGTGCGGCCAATCGACGATGTCCGCCGCGCCGCAGGCGTTCGTGAGCGAATTGCGCCCGCGCTCCCCGCCCGTGCGGAGTAGACCGTCCGCACGACGAAAGCGCTCCAGCAACTTGTCGTTTCGAAGCGCGTCGTAGAACTTCGCAAGCGAGCGCGTGTCGCCCGTCCACATCCAGTCCGCCCACGCCATCTTGATGGAGTGCTGCTTCCACTCCGTGGGCCAGGTGGGGTGCTTCATGAGATACTCGTGGCTCGCGCGGGCAAGAGAGTAGTCCGAATGGACCGCATAGTCGCTGAGCTGGTTCAGGTAGGCGTCCGCCTCGTACGGAATGCGCTCGCGATCGCCGTCCACGTAGAGCCCCGCGAAGGACGTCGCGAGGATCGAGTGCTTGCAGAGGTCGTAGACCTTCACCAGATTCGCGTCGTCACAGGTGAAGGCGCTCTCGTTCATGTTGATCGGATAGTTGACCGCGACCATCCGCACCGTATCCCTCGTCACGGGGAACGGCGCCTTGAAAACCTCCGCGTAGCGGAACGGCATCACCACGCCATGCTCGGCCGGAATCGGCACCGCGCCGCCCTCGCGCCCGCCGGACGTGTTGCGCCGGTCCGCCACAAGCGGCACCCGATGGACACCGTCCGCCGTGATCGTCCCGACAACGCGCGCCGCGCGAATCGTCGCCCCCGGCCTCATGTTCACGCTGCCGTCCGGCTTCAGCAACTCACCGAGGCGCACCTCGTATTCACCGCGCGCGCCCTTCGGCGGCGTGAACTCCAGAAAGCCAAAGGCCTCCCGCTCAAAGTCCACGAGCGTCCGCCCCGCAATCGGAGTCATCACCGCCGCCGGCGCCACGCGCCGCTGGACGGTCTTCTTGTAATCGTAGGGGTCGCCGGCGCCAACGCCCGCAAGCGTCGCCACCACGAGGAGTGCCGCGATACATTTTTTCATGCGCGGCATTATACCACAGCCCGCGCGCTCAGTGCACTTCGAGATGCACCGAGAACCGTCGCGGCGCGCCCGGCAGCGTCGCCAGCGCCTTCTTGATCTTCGGCAGCTTCGAGCGAAGGGAGAAGACCAGCCCCGACGTGCGAACGTAGAGGAAGAGCCGCCCGTCGTGGTAGCGCCCCGGCTTCGCGGGGAAGTCCGGGTAGAGCCGCGCCCAGTTTTCACACACCGTGTCGAAAAACGGCTCGTGCACCTCGGTGAGGTCCGCTACAAGCGCCGGGAACAGCATCCCCACGCGCGGCGTCTTGACGCGCGTCTCCACCGCGTCCGCATCGACGGGAAGCCCCGGGATGAGGCGGGCGGACAATCGGTTCCGCGCCGCTCGGTCGCGCGTCAGGCGCTTCCGCTCAAACGCCATGTCGTTCACTGGAAGTGGTTCAGGGCGCGTCATGGATTTCATCCGCCCCTTCCAACTCAGCTCGCGTGCCGTAGCCCCACGTGCAGCCAATCGTGTAGAGTCCCGCGCCCTTCCCGGCCTCAACGTCTCCGCGCGTGTCGCCCACCATCACGGCGTCAGCCGGGTCGATGCCCCGCTCGGACATCACGCGCGTCAGAAGTTCGGCCTTCTTGAGCTTCAGCCCCTCGTACATGTCGAACGAGTAGTAGCCGTCGAACAGCTCCGTCCATCCCATCTTGCGTATCAGCGCGCCCATCGGACTGTAGCGCTTGTTCGTCGCGACGTAGAGGTGGCAGCCCTTCGCCTTGAGGTCCGCCAGCCACGCGGGAATCCATGCATACGGCCTCGTCTCGGGGAAGCCGCTCGCGTCGTAACGCACCTTGAAGCGCGCGCGGATCTGCTCCACCAGCTCCGGCGTCGCGTCGTCGAAGAGCATATACGTAACCTGATCGATTGTGGGGCCCGTTCGATAGACCGCGTCGAATCGCGGGCACTCTCGCCCCACATCCCGAATCGCCGCGCGCCACGCGGCTTTGATATCCGCCTCCGTGTCGCACAGCGTCCCGTCGAAATCAAAAAACCAATGCGTCCTCATATCTGTTTACACCCTCGCCACCGGCTTTGCCGGATTGCCGAACACCGTCTCGCCCGCTGCTACGTTGAACAGCACCACCGAGCCAATTCCCACAACGGCGTTCGCGCCAATCACGCGGCGCGGCACGATCTGCGAACCGGGATAGACAACCGCGCCCTCGTCCACCGTCACACCGCCCCCCAGTGAACAGAGCGAATAGACGTGCGCGAAATCGCCGATGCGCGCGTCATGCCCTATGATCGACCCCTGAAACACGCACGCATGGCGCCCCACCACGGTGTCCGCAGAGACGAACACATTCTGCGCGACGAACGCCCCCGCGCCGATGACGGCGTTCGGACCCAACGAAGCGGTTTTGTGGACAAGCGAGATGAAGGTCCCGCCACGGGATTCGACCGCGGCCGCGCAGTACCGACGGGATTCGATGTCCCCCAACGCCGTGATAAACACGTCGCCCGCCTCAGGGACGTAATCCTCCGGCGTTCCCACCACGGGCGGATATCCCGCGAATCCCTTCAGCGCGTCCAGTCGCGCGTCTAGAAATCCCTTCACGTCAAACTCGGTACCGTACCCCACGCACTCGCGCGCAATGCCGAAAAGCTCGCGCCCGAATCCACCTGCGCCTATGATTATCAGATGCTTCATCATGTCCCTATTACTCGCGTACGCACGCGGTTCATCAAACTAGACAAGGCCATGCCCGCCATCGACGGCCAGGCACTGCCCCGTGATCCACGCGGATCGTTCGCTCAGGAAGAAATCGATGACGTCCGCAATCTGTTCAGGCGTGCCGAACCCGAGCGGATAGGTCCCCTCCATCTCCGCCACCTTCTCCGGCGTTGCCAACAGGGAGGCGCAGGTCTCGCGGGCCATCTCCGTCTTCACAAACCCCGGCGCAACCGCGTTGACACGCACGCCACGTACGACAAGCTCCGCCGCTGCGGCTTTCAACATCCCCTCAATGCCCCCCTTCGCCGCAGCATACGCCACATTCCCCGCAGCGCCCTCATGACAGGCCATCGACGAGACAAGCACGCAGGCGGCCCCTTCGACATGGTTCGGGGCCTTGCCAAGCCACCCCATGAACCGCATCGGGAAGAGCGTGTGGACCGCGTAAAGCCGCTGCGCAACCGCCGCATCCACCAGCGACAACGGCGCAAGACGATTGAAGCCCGCACAGTGCACGAAACCGCGCACGGCGCCGAACGACTCCTTCACCGCGCGCGAAACCGCCGCAACGACATCCGCCTCCGCAAGGTCGATAGCGACGAAACGCGCATGTAGCACATCGCAGCAGAGCGCTCGAAGACGATCCGCGCGGCGCGCGACGGCAAGGACGTTCTCGCCACGCGCGATCAGCCGCCGCGCGACGACTGCACCGATTCCACTCGACGCACCTGTTACGACAAAACAACCTTCGCTCACGCCGTCACCCCCGCGAAGGACGCAAGATCAGCGACCGTCCTCAGATTCACGAAGTCGCCCGCCGCCACCCGTTTCCCGTAGCGCTGCTCAAGCATCACCGCAAGCGCGAATCCCGTCAGAGAACCCCACATCGGAACGGCGCGGAACTCGTCCTCCGGCTTCACCGCCGGGACCTCCAGTACCTCTGCGACCTGTTCGAGAAACTCCTGCATCATTTCACTCCTTCAAAGCAAAGGCCGGACGCGGTTGCCCGTGCCCGGCCTCCTCGCCTTGCGGCGGTGGTGGCGCGCGTCGCCGCGCACCGAAAAAACGCCTCCGATCATCTCGGCTATCCCGTCACGCGCCTCAAGCGTGTCCTCGTCTGTCAGCAGAAGAGCCGTAATTGTTTATGAATTACGAGACCGCCCGCTAACGCATCAGGGAAACCTCAACTCTCATCGACTTCCGAGGGGCCGCACCAGTGAACCGACACGGCCCTCTTGAATTTCCGATGCAAGTGTAGCATACTCGCCGTGATGCACGCAAGGGGGAATTAGCGGAATGTTAGAGAAACTTCTTGTTAAGCGTAAAGCCGAAGTCCCGGGCGATCTGCTTGAGCTGCTTCACCTGAATGGCGCTCTTCTTCATCGCGCCCGTGGACTGAGCACGCAGGCGGATCTCGGCGGCCTTCTCGACCGTGTCCATGAGGCCAAAGCAGCGATCGAAGTCCTTCCCCGAGACGAACAGCCCGTGGTGGACCCACACCACGATGTTGTACTCCCGCATGAGCTTCGAGGTCGCGGCGGCGATCGGGCCCTTGCCCGGCACCATCCACGGCACCACGCCGACACCCTCGGGGAAGATCACCGGGCACTCGGTCATGATCTCCCACAGCGCGCGCGTGAACGCCTTGTCGGTCGGCGGCAGCACGAACGTCAACGCAATGAGATTCACCGGATGCGCGTGATAGATCACGCGGTGCTCGCCACCCGTCATCTCGAACTTCACCTCGTGGTTCTTGAGATGACTCGGGAACTCGCTCGTGGGGTGTCCGCCGTTGGCCAACCCCCACCAGATGCGGTATTTCGTGCCCGTTTCGTCGATCTCGACGATGCCGAACGCATTCTCCGGGTCGCGCATCACATTGCGCATATACCCCGTCGTGCGCGTGACCATGAAGAACTCACCCGCGAGCTTCGGGACGCTCTCGTAGATCTCCTGCCAATTACCGGAAGCCTTCTTCTGCACCTTCCTGACGTTCGCGGCCTCCTCCTGCGTAAGCCGATAGCTGAGGTTGCCGCCATTCATTTCGTGCCAGCCCTTGTCCACGCCGTCCTGAGCGATCTGCATGAAGCCCTTCGTGCAGGGCATATCGAGAATCTTCATCTCACTGCCTTTCTTAGTTGAGAAAACTGGCATGTAGTATACCATAAAGAATCGGGGCCGGCGTTGCGCGCCGACCCCGATTGGACTCCATTCGGTTCTCAGCCGAAGGGCATTACATCATGCCGTCCATGCCGGGCTGGCCGCCATGGCCGCCGCAGGAGCAGTCCTTCTTCTCGGGGATGTCGGTGACCATGCAGTCCGTCGTGAGCAGCAGGCCCGCGATCGACGCCGCGTTCTGCAGCGCGGAGCGCGTGACCTTGGCCGGATCGACGACGCCGCACTTGATCAAGTCGCCGTACTCGCCAGTGCGCACGTTGTAGCCCTCGGCGCCCTTGCGGCCCTTGACCGTCGCGATCACGAGCGCGGCCTCCTGGCCGGCGTTGTCCACGAGCTTGCGGAGCGGCGCCTCGATGGCGCGGGCGATGATCGCCGCACCGACCTTCTCGTCGCCGGTGAGCTCCAGGGCCTCGACGGCCTTCTGGCAGCGCAGGTAGGCGACGCCGCCGCCGGGAACGATGCCCTCCTCGACGGCCGCGCGGGTCGCGTGGAGCGCGTCGTCGACGCGGTCCTTCTTCTCCTTCATCGCGGCTTCCGTCGCGGCGCCGACCTTGATGATCGCCACGCCGCCGGCGAGCTTAGCGAGACGCTCCTGGAGCTTCTCGCGGTCGTAGTCGGAGGTCGTCTCCTCGATCTGGCGCTTGATGAGCGCGACGCGGGCGGAGATGTCCGCGCTCTTGCCCTTGCCCTTGACGATCGTCGTGTTGTCCTTGTCGACCGTCACCTTCGCGGCGCTGCCAAGCATGTCCAACGTCACGTTCTCAAGCTTGATGCCGAGGTCCTCGCTCACGAGCTTGCCGCCCGTGAGGATCGCGATGTCCTCAAGGATCGCCTTCCGACGGTCGCCGAAGCCCGGCGCCTTGACGGCGCACACCTGGAAGGAGCCGCGCAGCTTGTTCACCACGAGCGTCGCGAGCGCCTCGCCCTCGACGTCCTCGGCGATGATCATCAGCGGCTTGCCCGTCTTGGCGACGGACTGGAGCAGCGGCAGCATGTCCTGAAGGTTCGAGATCTTCTTCTCGAAGAGCAGGATGTAGGGGTTCTCAAGCACGCACTCCATCTCCTCCGGATCCGTCACGAAGTACGGCGAGAGGTAGCCCTTGTCGAACTGCATGCCCTCCACGACGTCGAGCGTGGTCTCAAGCGTCTTCGCCTCTTCGACCGTGATCGTGCCGTCCTTGCCGACCTTGTCCATCGCCTCGGAGATGATGTTGCCGATCGCCTCCTCGCCGTTGGCGGAAAGCGTCGCGACCTGCGCGATCTCCTCGGCGCTCTTCACCTTCTTGGCGAGCTTCGCGATCGAATCCACAAGGGCGTCCGTCGCCTTGTCGATGCCGCGCTTGAGGGCCATCGGGTTCGCGCCGGCCGTGATGTTCTTCAGGCCCTCGCGGTAGATCGCCTCCGCGAGCAGCGTCGCGGTCGTCGTGCCGTCGCCGGCGACGTCGTTCGTCTTCGACGCGACCTCGCGCACCATCTGCGCGCCCATGTTCTCGAAGGGATCCGCGAGCTCGATCTCCTTGGCGACCGTCACGCCGTCCTTGGTGATCTGCGGGGAGCCGAACTTCTTGTCGAGGATCACGTTGCGGCCGGACGGGCCGAGCGTGCTCGTGACCGCGGCGCTGAGCTTCTCAACGCCCGCGAGAATCTTCTGACGCGCCTCCGCGTCGAACTTGATCTGCTTTGCCATGATGATGCCTCTCCAATCCTGTTATTTCTCGAACACGCCCAGCAGGTCCTCTTCGCGGACGAGCTGCAGCTTCTTGTCGCCGATCTTCACTTCCGTGCCGCCATACTTCGGCAGCAGCACCTCGTCGCCGACCTTGACGTCGAACGCGACTTCCTTGTGGTCCTTGTCGTACTTCTTGCCGAGCGCAAGCACCTTGCCCTTGATCGGCTTCTCCTTCGCGGCGTCCGGAATGTAGATACCGCCAACCATCTGCTCTTTTTCTTCGGCCGGTTCAACAAGAACGCGGTCACCGAGGGGTCTGATGTTCATCTTCGTTTTCTCCTTTTCTCAGTTTACAAACAAGTGTTCTCTCACTTCATCGTGTAGTCGGCATCGACGGCGTCGCCGTTGTCCTTCTTCGGGGGCTCCTGGTTCGGCTGCGCCCCGGCCCCGAAGTCGCCCGGCTGCGGGCCCGCGCCCTGCGCACCCGGCGCGCCCTGCTGGCTGTACATCGCCTGGGCAACCGGCTCCATCGCCTTCATGAGGGCCTCTTCCTTCGCCTTGATCGCGGCGACGTCCGTGCCCTTCAGCGCGTCCTGCAGGTCCTTGAGCGCGCTCTCGACCGGGGCCTTCTTGTCGGCGGGGACCTTGTCGCCGCTCTCCTTCAGAGTCTTTTCGACCTGGAAGGCAAGGGACTCGGCCTTGTTGCGCGTCTCGACGTCCTCGTGGCGCTTCGCGTCCTCCGCGGCGTGCAGTTCGGCGTCCTTGCGCATCCGCTCGATCTCGTCCTTCGAGAGGCCGCCCGCGGCCGTGATCGTGATGTTCTGCTCCTTGCCGGTGCCGAGGTCCTTCGCCGAGACCTTGAGGATGCCGTTCGCGTCGATGTCGAACGTCACCTCGATCTGCGGCGTGCCGCGCGGAGCCGGGGGAATGCCGTCGAGGTTGAAGTTGCCGAGCGACTTGTTGTCGCGCGCCATCTTGCGGTCGCCCTGGAAGACGCTGATCGTCACGGCCGGCTGGTTATCCGCCGCCGTCGAGAACACCTGGCTCTTCTTCGCCGGGATCGTCGTGTTGCGCTCGATCAGAGGCGTGAGCACGCCGCCGAGCGTCTCGATGCCGAGCGTGAGCGGGGTCACGTCGAGCAGCAGCACGTCCTTCACGTCGCCCTTCAGGATACCGCCCTGAATGGCCGCGCCCATCGCAACGACCTCGTCCGGATTCACGCCCTTGTGCGGCTCCTTGCCGAAGAGCTCCTTCGCCTTCTCCTGAAGGCGCGGCATGCGCGTCTGGCCGCCCACGAGCACCACCTCGTCCACGCTCGAAAGCTCCGCGTCGCGCAGACAGTTGCGGCACGGCACCGCCGTGCGCTCGACAAGCCCGTCGGTCAGCTGCTCCAGCTTCGCCTTCGTGAGGGTCGCCGTGAGGTGGAGCGGACCCGACTGGTTCATCGTGATGAACGGCAGGTTGATGTCGTATGTCATTGCCGTCGAAAGCGCGCACTTCGCCTTCTCGGACTCCTCCTTCAGCCGCTGCTTCGCCATCGTGTCCTGCAGCAGATCCACGCCATTCTGCGCCTTGAAGTCCTCCGCCAGCCAGTTCATGATGGCCTGATCGAGGTCGTCGCCGCCGAGATGCGTGTCGCCGTTCGTCGCCTTCACCTCGAAGACGCCGTCGCCAATGTCGAGGATGGAGATATCGAACGTGCCGCCGCCGAAGTCGTACACCGCGATCTTCTCGTTCGTCTTCTTGTCGAGACCGTACGCGAGCGACGCCGCCGTCGGCTCGTTCACGATGCGCTTCACGTCAAGGCCGGCGATGCGGCCGGCGTCCTTCGTCGCCTGACGCTGCGAGTCGTTGAAGTAGGCCGGCACCGTGATGACCGCCTCGGTGATCTTCTCGCCCAGGAAGGACTCCGCGTCCTCCTTGAGCTTGCGGAGGATCATCGCCGAAATCTCCTGCGGGCTGTACTGGCGGTCGCCCACCTTCACGGCCGCATCGCCGTTCGCGGCGCGAACGACCTCGTACGGCACCATCTTGATCTCTTCGGACATCTCGTCGTAACGACGACCGATGAACCGCTTGATCGAGTAGATCGTGCTCTTCGGGTTCGTAACCGCCTGGCGCTTCGCCGCCTGCCCCACGAGCGTTTCGCCCGTCTTCGTGAACGCCACGATCGAAGGCGTCGTGCGCGCGCCCTCCTTGTTCGGGATCACCGTCGCCTGCCCGCCTTCCATCACGGCCATGCAGCTGTTCGTCGTGCCCAGGTCGATACCAAGTACTTTAGCCATATTCTTCCTCTCTTCCTTTCTTAAATTGTCGTGCGCCGCCCATTCCGGGCGACGCCACTTATGTAGCAAAAGGCGTGCCAATCTAGACACGCCTCCATAATCGTCAAAAACAGCCCTGATTCATCCTCTCCGAACTCTCCGCCGTGCCATCTGGTACAAAATGACACACCCCACCTGTGCCGCGGCACACCCCCAAAGCCCCCTTATCCTTATATATGACAAAGACGGCGGGCGTTCACCCGCCGAGCAAAACCACGCGCCACCCATACCGAGACGACAAATCAGCCCTTGTTATCAAGCTTACAATCCCGAGACTTGGATGGACCTCTCCCCCGATCAAGGAGGTAAAGGGAAACGAACAAAATGAACAACCCGATTGACAGGATTTGCTGCGGGCTCAAAATGGTGAGGTTGAACATACTGCCACGAATATCATAACGAAAACATTCAAGAGAGAATCTGATCAACGACACCCCAATGACGTAAACATACATTCGTCGGGTCATTATGGTCTTCAGCAGGAGAAGAGACAAGGCAAAGAGACAAATCGACTCAACGATCTGGACCGGAAACAAACGCATCTCACCGACTACGGAGTATGGATAACTCCCAGGAGGATATCGAACTCCGAATGAACAA
>JBJEWG010000104.1:0-2834 GCA_051884935.1 Kiritimatiellia bacterium
GCCATTCACGAAGAAGAGGTAGGTAGAGGAAAATATGGAATTCGAGAATACCATCGGGCTTGAGACGCACGTTCAGCTGAAGACGCACACGAAGATGTTCTGCGGCTGCCTGCTGCAGACGGGCTGCGAGCCGAACACGAACGTCTGCCCCGTGTGCCTGGGCTACCCCGGCGCCCTGCCCGTGATGAACAAGGAGGCGGTGAAGCTCACCGTGATGAGCGGCCTGATGCTCGGCTGCACGATCAACCGGCACGCCACCTTCGACCGGAAGAACTACTTCTACCCGGACATGGCGAAGGACTACCAGATCTCCGAGAACGGCAACCCCCTGTGCATCGGCGGCGGCGTGGAGATCACGAAGGCCGACGGCACGCGCAAGTTCATCCGCATCAACCACATCCACCTCGAAGAGGACGCGGCCAAGATCAACCACTACGCCTCGACCTCCGGCGTGGACTTCAACCGCGGCGGCACGCCGCTGATGGAGATCGTCGGCGAGCCCGACCTCGCGGACGCGGACGAGGCGATCGCCTACCTGACGGCCCTCAAGGAGATGCTCGTCTACGCGGGCGTCTCGGCGTGCAACCTCGAAGAGGGCAACATGCGCTCCGACGTGAACATCTCGATCCGCCCCGTCGGCGCCACGCAGCTGGGCACGAAGGTGGAGATCAAGAACATGAACTCCTTCAGCGGCATCCACGCGGCGCTCGAATACGAGGCCCGCCGCCAGCGCGCGTGCGTGGCGCAGTCGATCCCCATCGTGCAGGAGACGCGCCGCTGGGACCCGGAGGCGATGGAGACGGCGTCGATGCGCTCGAAGGAGAACGCGCACGACTACCGCTACTTCCCCGAGCCGGACCTCGTGCCCGTGGCGCTCACCGACGAGCAGATCGAGGAATGGCGCCGGCTCCTGCCCGAGAAGCCCGAGGCCCGCCGCGCCCGCATGATCGAGCAGTACGGCCTCGCCGAATACGACGCGGGCGTCCTCTCCCAGTCGAAGGCGAACGCGGACTTCTTCGAGGCCGCCGCGAAGGGCCTCGACAAGAAGACCGCCAAGCTGCTCTGCAACCTCTACATGGGCGACGTGATGGCGCTTCTGAACGCGAGCGGACGCGAGATCGGCGCCTGCGCGCTGACGCCCGACTCGCTCCGCGCGCTCATCGTCCTCGCCGCGAAGGGCACGATCAACGGCCCCACGCTGAAGGAGCTGCTCCCCGAGCTCTTCGAGAAGGGCGGCGACCCGGAGGCGATCGTGAAGGCGCGCGGCCTGGGGGCCGTGAGCGACGTGGCCGCGCTTGAGGCCTTCGTCGATCAGGCAATCGCCGCGAACCCGGGCCCGGTGGCCGACTTCAAGGCCGGCAAGAAGGCCGCCGCGGGCTTCTTCGTGGGTCAGGTGATGAAGCTCTCGAAGGGCAAGGCCGACCCGAAGCTCGTGGGGCCGCTGGTCGCCCGCAAGCTCGCCGCCCTGTGACCCCGCCCCGTCGCGCCGCCGTCGCTTGACGCGGTCGGCGTGAAATGGGATAATGCCGCCATGAAGACAACGATCTTGACGGCGGCTTTCGTCTGTGCGCTCGCGGTGCGCGGCGCGGTGTTCCATGTTGATTCCAAGGCCCCGGCCGGCGGGGACGGCTGCGCGGCGCGTCCGTGGCGGACGGCCGCGGAGGCCGTGAGGGGCCTCAGGGCCGCGCGGGCGGGCGGCGCCGTGAAGCCCGGCGAGCGCGTGGAGCTGCGCTTCCAGCCCGGGGACTACTTCGTCGATGGAGGGCTCAAGCTGACGCGCGCGGACTCGGGCACGCCCGAGGCGCCCGTCGTGTGGCGCTCGGCCGGCGCGGCGCGGGCCCGCCTCACGGGCGGCGTCCGCGTGCCGGCGGCGCTGTTCAGAAAGGTGGAGGATCCCGCCGTGCTCGCGCGCTTGCCCGAGGAGGCGCGCGGGCGGGTCTACGTGGCCGACATCTCGGCGGTGGCGCCGCAGACGATTCCCGAGATGGCCCCGGCCTTCGGCGGCACGCCCACGGCGCCCCTCCTCTTCGTGGGCGGGCGGATGGGCACGCTCGCGCGCTGGCCGAACGCCGACTACACCTCGTTCACGAAGGCCGTGGACAAGGGCGGTCTGCTCGTGAAGCGTCCCGACGGCGGGTCGGTTCGCTCCCCGGGCGCGTTCGTCTACGACAATCCGCGCGCGAGGCGGTGGAATTTCGACGCGGGGGTGTGGATGAACGGCTACTGGACGCACGACTGGGACAACCATTCGGTGCGCGCGGCCTCGTACGGAACGGAGAACGGAACCAACGACGTCATCCGCCTCGCCGCGAACATCCCCTACGGCGTGATGGGGGGCACGTGGGGCCGCAAGGACCGCCGCTTCTATGTGTTCAACCTGCTGGACGAGCTGGACGCGCCGGGGGAGTGGTGGCTCGACCGCGCGAGGAAGCTGCTCTACCTCTACCCGCCCGCCGGCGCGCCGCGCGAGGCGGACGAGACGACGCTCGTCTTCTCCGCCGAGCCGATTCTCAGGGGCGAGGACGTGGCGCACATCCACTTCGAGCGGCTTGCCTTCGAGTATGGCTACGGCAGCGGGCTCGCGGTGCGCGGCGACGGCGTCCACGTCGTGGGGTGCCGCGTCTCCAACCTCGGCGCCGCCGGCATCTCCCTGAACGGCAACCGCAACCGCGTGGCGGATACCGAGGTCTGCATCGTCGGCCGCGCCGGCATCACCGTCCACGGCGGCGACCGCAGGCGGCTCACGAAGGCGGAGACGGTGGTGGAGGGGTGCCACGTCCACGACTGGGCGATCTTCCAGCGGACGTACGCGCCGGCCATCGGCGTGCAGGGTT
>JBJEWG010000105.1:0-15057 GCA_051884935.1 Kiritimatiellia bacterium
GACCCAAACCAGACGCTGTGGGTGCGGCCGCGCGCGTTCGCGACGCAGCAGACGACGGGGCTCATCAAGGCGAACCTGGTGCGGTTCAAGGGGGCGACGGCGAAGGACGCGGAGGCGGCGCTCGCGCGTGTGCGGCTCGACGACTCGGAGCTCGGGCGCAACTGGCTGTGCGAGATGGGGGTTGAGGAGGTCACGGACGGTCTGCTCGTGACGGCGACCGCGTGCCGCCGCGGCATGGCGATCTACATCCGCTAGGCCGTGCGGCGCGGCCTCGTGGTTCGCGCGCAAATGACCCCGCCCGGACGGATTCGCGTTGCGTCCGCGGCGGGGAACTGTTATACTCCCCCGCATCGGTTTCAACGAAGTCTCAATCCCAACCAAACTCAAATCCACAGGGGTCAAATGGTCCGTAGAATCACGTTTTCCGTCGCCGCGTTCGCGGTGAGCGCCGTCTGCATGGCGGCGGGTGTCGTGCACGTCAAGAAGTCCGGCGCGGAGCGCGTCGTGGTGTCGGTCGAGACGGCCGAGAACAGTCCGGCGGCGAAGGCGTTCAACACGTCGCTGCGGCGCAACCTCGGCATTTCGGGGTACTTCCAGGTCGGCGCGAACGGGCAGATCAAGGTGACGGGCGTGCCGGGGGCGGGCGGGGTGACGGCGACGGGGGCCGGCAAGCAGGTGAAGTCCACGGCCGTGTTCACGGACGAGAAGTCCGCGCGCATGGCGGCGCGCGAGCTTTCGGACGCGATCGTCCAGGCCCACACGGGCAAGAAGGGGTTCGCGCGCGACCGGATCGCGTTCATCGACCGCAAGGGCAAGGACAACGCCGAGCTCTACGTGTGCTACCCCGACGGCTACGACATCCGCCAGCTCACGAGCGACCGCCGCGCGGCGGTGGGCCCGCGCTGGACGCCGAACAAGCAGGAAATCTACTACACGGGCTTCCTCCAGCAGAAGCCGCTCGTCTACCGCATCGACCCCGGGAGCGGGCGCCGTTCGCTGCTGGGGCAGTTCCGGGGGCTCGCGACGGGGGCCGCCGTGGCCCCGAACGGGGGGCGCTACGCGATCATCCTCTCCCACCAGGGGAACCCCGAACTCTACGTGGTCAACCCGGGCGCGAACCGCGTTGACCGCATGACGCGCACGCCCGCCGCGAGCGAGGCGTCGCCGTGCTGGAGCCTCGACGGGTCGAAGATCGTCTACGTGACGGACCTCTCGCGCCAGCCGCAGATCTACCTGCTCGACGTCGCGTCGCGGAAGTCCACGCGCATCACGAACACGGGCAGCCAGAACACGAACCCGGACTGGGGCCCCGACGGGCGCATCGTCTACGCCTCCAAGCGCGCGGGGCAGAACGTGCTCGTGGTGATGGACCCGCTCAAGGGCGAGTCCACCGCCCGCGTGGTGACGAAGCCCGGCACCTGGGAGCATCCGAGCTGGGCGGCGGACGGCCGCCACGTGATCGCCGAGCGGGACAAGGCGCTCTTCATCGTGGACACGGACCCCGAGGGCGACCCGCCCGTGCAGCTGTTCCGCAACGCGGGGCATTGGATGAACCCGGCCTGGAGCCGCTAGGAAGGAGACACGCGGATGAAGCGTCGTGAATTTCTGGGGCTGGCCGCGGGCGCCGCGGCGATGGGCGGGTGCCGTTCCCTGTGCGGGGGCGAGAAGCCGAGGATTCTCTTCGGCGCGTGCCGGGGGCTCAGGGACGTGCCGCTCATGAAGGAGGCCGGCTACGACTTCTTCGAGGGCAGCGTGGGCGGGATGCTGATTCCGGATAAGGACGACGAGGCCTGGAAGAAGCAGAAGGAGGCGATTCTCGCGGCGCCGCTGCCGATGCGCTCCTGCAATGGCTTCCTGCCCGGCAAGTTCCGCCTCACGGGGCCGAAGGCCTCCTTCGACGAGCCGCTTGCCTACGCCGCCAAGGCGTGCGCGCGTGCGGACGAGGTGGGGCTCAAGACGATCGTCTTCGGGTCCGGCGGCGCGCGCAACGCGCCCGAGGGGTTCCCGAAGGACCAGGCGGTGGAGCAGTTCACCGACTTCTGCCGCAAGCTCGCGCTGCGGGTGGCGGGGTGCCGGGTGACGATTGTGCTGGAGCCGCTTCAGCCCAAGGAGGCCAACTTCCTGAACTTTGTGCGCGAAGGCGCGGTCATCTGCCGGAAGGTCGGTTCGCCGCGCATCCGCCTGCTGGCGGACATCTTCCACATGGAGCAGGGGGACGAGGGCCCCGAGTCGATCCGCGCGGCGGGGGCGCTGATCATGCACTGCCACATCGCCGAGAAGGGTCCGCGCACGGCGCCGGGCCTCTCGGGCGACGGTTCCGAGTTCATCCCCTACTTCGCGGCGCTGAAGGAGATCGGCTACGCGGGCGGCGTCTCCTGCGAGTGCGGCTGGGGCGACAAGAAGGACTTCGCGCGCAACCTCGCCACCGCGCTTGAGACGATGAAGCGCGTGGCCGACCAAGCGTGAGCGTATACATATAAGGATACGCGCGCGTGGAAACCGAACGCAGCCCTCCCGAGGGGCTGCGTTTTTTGGTATACTCGCCGCCATGATGACAGAGAACCTCTCCCGTGTCGTGTTCGGCCTCGGCCTGACGTTGGTGTTTGCCGGCTGTCAGGTGGCCGATTGGTTCAGCGAGTCGAACGCCCCCCGGGGGCTGACCGCCGAGTACCGCGAGAACCCGTGCGGCATCGACGTCGCCGCGCCGCGTCTGGGCTGGAAGCTGGCGCCGGGGCGGGACGTGGCGCAGGCCGCGTACCGCGTGGTGGTCGCCTCCACGCGCGAGAAGCTGGCGCGGGACGAGGGCGATCTCTGGGACTCCGGCCGGGTCGAGAGCGCGCGGAACGTGGGCGTCGCGTATGCGGGGGCGCCGCTTGCGACGTCGCGGCGGGCCTTCTGGAAGGTGAAGACCTGGAGCGCCGCCGGCGAGGAGAGCGCGTGGAGCACGCCGGCGGAGTGGACGATGGGCGTGATGCGCCCGGCGGACTGGACGGCGAAGTGGATCGGCCCCGCGGCGTGCACGCGGCCGGACGAGGACTTCGGCGCCGCGCAGTGGATCACCGCGCCGGTGAACAAGAAGGGCATGGTGCTGCTCGAATACTCCTTCGACTTCGACGGCGCGAAGCCGGGCGAGTTCGTGGAGATGGTCCACGCGGGCGTCTCCCAGCACGACATCAACGTCAACGGCCGGCCGTTCAACCGCTGGAGCGGGCACATCCACGACTGGCGCTATCTGCGGTTCCGCGACATGACCCCGTGGCTCGTGAAGGGGCGGAACAAGATCGAGGTGCGCGTATTCCCGGATAAGCCCTGCGGCGCGAAGGAGCCGATCGACCCGATCCGCCACCACGCGCCGAAGGGCGTGCGCGCCTTCCTCGCGAAGATCATCCTGCCGGACGGGCGGACGCTCGTGACGGGCAAGGAGGGGTGGACGTCGCCGGACGGCGCGGTTGCCGAGCTGGGGAGCGTCCGCGCGCCGGCGTGGGGCAAGGACATGGTGCTGCGCGCCGAGAACGCCTCGCCCGCGTTCGCGAAGAGCTTCACGATCAAGAAGCCCGTGGCGTCGGCCGTGCTGCACGTGACGGGCGTGGGCTTCTACGAGGCCTCCCTCAACGGCGGGAAGATCGGCGAGAAGGTGCTCGACCCGTCGCCGACCGCGTTCGACCACCGCGTGCTCTACTCGACCTACCGCCTCGACCAGAGCCTGCGGCAGGGCGAGAACGAGCTGAGGATTCTCGTGGGGCACGGGTGGTACGACATGCGGGCGGTGGCGACGTGGAACTTCGAGACGTCGCCGTGGCGAGACTTCCCGCGGTGCATCGCGCAGCTGGAGGTCGTCTACGCGGATGGCACGCGGGAGGTGATCGCGACGGACAGGAGCTGGCGGCAGGTGAAGAGCCCGCTGGGGCACGACGACGTCTTCGAGGGCGAGGTAATCGGCGCGTGGAACCCGCGGATGCCGGACCTTGAGAAGACCGTGGTGCGGGCCGAGGAGGTCCCCGCGCCGCGCGGGCGTCTCGTGAGCGAGGCCCAGCCGGGGGCGCAGATCATGCGCACCTTCCGCGCGAAGCGCGTCCAGCCCGTGGGCGAGGGGGCCTACGTGATCGACTTCGGGGAGAACGTCGCCGGGTGGGCGCGCCTCACGCTTCGCGGGCAGCGGAAGGGGGACGTCGTCTCGATCCGCTACGACGAGCGGGTGAACGAGGACGGCACGCCGGCGGCGGCCTCGGTGCGCGACGGCCTCAACGACTTCGAGTTCTCGAACGAGCTGAAGGCGGCCGGGCCGGGCCTCGAATGCCGCAAGATCGACGTCCACTTCCGCTACACGGCCTCGCAGCGCGCCTGCGCGGTGGACGCGGCGTTCCAGACGGACCGCTTCATCTGCGCGGGTGCGGCGGTCGAGACCTACGAGCCGCGCTTCGCCTACAACGGGTTCCGCTACGCGGTGGTGAAGGGTCTGCGTCGGGCGCTGCGGCCGGAGGACGCCGTCGCGTGCGTGATCCACACGGCGTTCCCGACGATCGGCTCCTTCGCGTGTTCGGACGAGACGTTCAACACGCTGATGAAGATGGGCGACGGGGCGTACCGCAGCAACTTCACGGACGGCGTGCCGACGGACTGCCCGCATCGCGAGAAGAACGGCTGGACGGGCGACGCCTCGATCGCGAGCGAGCTCGCCCAGTACCTCTACGAGAACACGGCTGGATACGAGAAGTGGCTCAGGGACATCCTGGACGCGCAGCTCGCGGACGGCAACATTCCCGGCATCGTGCCCACCTCGGGGTGGGGCTATCACTGGGGCAACGGCCCTGCGTGGGACAGCGCGCTGCCCGTCGTGGCCTGGAACCTCTGGATCTTCCGCGGCGATCGCCGCATCCTCGACGAGGTTTATCCCGCGCTGGTGAAGTATCTGGACTACACGGGTAAGAAGGCGGCCGCGAACGGCCTCGTGTGGCACGGCCTCGGCGACTGGGTGCCCGTCAACCGGGCGCACATGCCGTCCACCGAGCTCACGAGCTCCTGCTACTATCATCAGGCACTCGTCATCGCGGGGCGCATCGCGGCACTGAAGGGGCTGAAGGACGACGCCGCGAAGTACGCGCAGCTCGCGGCCCGGACGCGCGAGGGGATCAACAAGAAGTTCTACAAGGGCGACGGCGTCTACGACAACGGCGGCCAGACGGCGCAGGCGTTCCCGCTCGCGTTCGGCATCGTCCCCGAGGCGGAGCGCGCGAAGGTCGAGGCGAAGCTCGTCGAGGCCGTCACGCGGACGGATTGCCATGTGGACATGGGGCTGCTTGGCACGAAACACGTGTTCCGCGCGCTGAGCCGCGCGGGTCGCACGGACCTCGCCTTCAAGATGATCACGAACCCGACGAAGCCTTCGCCGGTCGAATGGATTCAGAAGGGCGGCACCACGCTCTGGGAGGACTGGGGCGACGGCTCCTCGCGCAACCACATTATGTTCGGTGACTTCGTCGGCTGGGCGTACCAGTATCTGGCGGGCATCCGGCCGATCGAGGCCGAGGGGTCTTGCAGCGCCGTGACGATCGCGACGAAACCGGCGTTTGCGGAGATCGTCCTCGCGCCTCAGCCGATCGCGGCCCTCGACTGGGCTCGGGCGCGCGTGGACGGGCCGAACGGCGAGATCGCCTCCGCCTGGAAACGGACGGAGAAGGGTATTGTCTACAGCTTTGTCGTCCCGCCGAACACGATGGCGACGATCTGCCTGCCGGGCGAGTCGCCGAAGCGCGTCGGCTCGGGGAGCTATGAATACACGGTCAAGAGGTGAGACTATGAGGAAACTACTGTTGGTCGGTGCCGCGTCGTTCCTGTTCGCGGCGAATGCCTATCTGCCGCCCGTCGAGGAGCGGGCCGGCGTCAAGGTGGAGATCGGATCGTTCCCGCAGAAGACGGAGCGTCCGGGCACGAACCCGTATGCGTGGCCGCTGGGCGTGGCCGAGGTGAAGGCCGGCGCGCCGCGCGCGTTCCCCGTGGTGCTTGAGAACACGACGGACAAGGCCGTCACCGGCACGCTCGAAGTCTGGATGAACGACGACTGGGTCGTGACCGGCGGCGAGCAGGGCACGGTCACGCTGGGCCCCAAAGAGCGGAAGGAGCTCACCTTCACGGGTACGTCGAAGCCGAGCGCCCTCAACGCGCTCTATCCGGTCCACGCCCGGTTCACGCCGATTGGTGTGAAGGCGACGGAGGCGCCGCATCCAATCGCCGTCTTCATGTACAAGAACCCCGATGCGCCGCGGTCGATCCGGAAGACCGGTACGCCGAAGCTCGGCGCGGGCGTCTTTCGTCTGGACAACGGCTTCACGCGCACGAGCGTCGTCGAGGTGAAGGGGAAGGTCCACGCGCTGCCCGAGAACGGTGCCGCGCCCGATTGGGGGGGCGGCATGATGAAGGGCCGCCTCTCCGCCGGCGGCATCGCGAAGGACGGGTTCAATTCCCATCCGCCCTATCGGAAGGGAGCCGGTTTCCTCTGGAGCGATTTCCCGCTCACGCTCCCGAAGGAGACGCCGATTGCGTTCTCGTGCTCGAACTTCCTCGTGTCGCCCGGCGACCAGCCGCCCTTCGACGGCGTCGAGTACAAGGTGTTCGTGCTGGAGGAGGGGAAGGCGCCGCAGGAGGTTTGCTCACACATCGTGACGAAGCCGCTTACATGGCAGGACCTCGCGGGCGATCTCACGCCGTGGGCCGGGAAGGCGGTCACGCTGCGGCTGTGGACGGGCCCGGGGCCCAAGATGGATACGCGCTGCGATGGCGGTGGCTGGGGCGACGTGAAACTGCTGATCGGTCCGCAGCCTGTGGTGCCGACGGAGGAGATTTGGCAGGTGCGTGAGGCGCAGGCGGTGGCCGCTGCGACGTCCGCTCGCACCGCGGGAACGGACGCGGCGGCTGGACGCTGGCGGCTGGACGCGGGCGACCTGCGCTACGGCGCGGGCGTGGCGTATGGCGCGCGGGGGCTGATCGACGGCGCGCTTGCGTTCACGGACGGCGAGAAGTCCGTCGTCTTCCGTGGCTTCACGGTCGATGTCAAAACCGAGGACGGTTCGGCGGCGCCCGAGGCGAAGGCCGAGATCCGGGAGGAGGGTGGAACGCTCCGCATCAAGTGGTCGATCCCCGGTGTGGCGCGCAACGCGCGCGGCTTCCCGCGGATTGACCTCATCTCGGTCGGGCCCGCCTCCGAACGTCTGTTCCGCGTCTACGCCGGTTTCGGCAACGTGATGGAGAAGCCGGAGTCGTTTACCCTCAACGCGGGCGGGTTCGCGCTTTCCACGCGCCACGTGGGCGCGGACTACGCGAACGGACTCTCGGTCGTCCAGGCGGTGGACGTGCCACCGGACCGTCTGGTGTGCGACGGCGCGACGCGCCGCTTCTCCCTGCAGGCGCATCACGACGCGCTCTTCACGTTTGTGCCGTCCGCGAAGGGTTCGTTCGAGGCCGCGCGGCGGTTCCGCGCTGTCTCGGGGTACAGGAAGAGCCCGGGACTCGACCGCCTCGGCGCGCGCATGTGCCTCGACCAGTGGAGCGGCGACTACGCGCGGGCGGCGGAGGGCATCGAGAAGGCCGCGAAGTATGGCCTGACGGATTCGATCTTCGTGAAGCACGTCTGGCAGTGCTGGGGCTACGACTATCGTTTGCCCGAGATCTATCCGCCAAGCGGGGACGTGGCGGCCTTCGGCGCGCTGCGCGAAGCGTGCCGCGCGGCGGGGATTCTCTTCTGTCCGCACGACAACTACACGGACATCTATCCCGACGCGGAGAACTACTCCTACGACCTCGTCGTCTTCAACCTCGACGGCACGCCGCAGAGAGCCTGGTTCAACCCCGGGCGTCATGCGCAGTCCTATCGCTGGGCGCCGCACGCGTTTCATCCGTGGTGCCTGCGCAACGCGAAGCTGCTGAAGGAGGGCTACGATCCCGACGCGGTCTTCATCGACGTGCTCACGGCCCACGGTCCGTTCGACTATCTGGACCGCGCGGGGCGCTTCCACACCAAGATGGAGACCTCCGCGAGCTGGGCGAAGGGATTCGAGATGTACCGCGAGGGCTTCCGCCGTCCCGACACGGTTTGCGTGAGCGAGGCGGGACAGGATCATCTCGTGGGCTGCGCGGACGCCGGGCAGAGCGACCACTTCGGCGCGGCGAAGATCGTCGGCGGGCGGCGTTTCGCGGACGCCGAGCGCACGCCGTGGCACGACATCGTCACGCACGGCTACTACGTGCTCTTCGCGGGCGGCCTCGGCGGACGCTACCAGGAGGAGGATGGCTGGCACAAGGGCGGCGACGCCGAGCTCCACGGCTATGCCTCGGACGACTATCTTGCCAACTGCATCATCGGCGGACGCAACCCGATGTGCGGCGGCCCCTTCGGGCGCAGCGCCGTGAAGACCTACTGGCTTCAGCACGACGCCTGCGCCGAACTGGGCGCGGCGGAGTTCCTCGACCTGCGCTTCGGCGCGAACATCCACTGCCAGCACGCGATGTTCTCGAACGGGGGCGAGGTGTGGATGAACCGCCAGACGAACGCCGTGTGGACGTTGCCGAACGGCGTGACGCTGCCCGCCTACGGCTACTACGCGAAGACGCCCGGAACGACGAGCGGCATCGTGGAGAAGAACGGCGTGCGGTGCGCCTACTCCAAAACGGCGGAGATGGATTTCTACGACGCGCGCAAGCCGGCGCGCGGGCGTACCTTCGGGGCGATCTCGTCGGCGCTGCGGGCCGAGCCGGTGTCGAAGGACTGCGTGCGGCTCGTGATCGCGTGGGAGACGCGGCGCCCGTTGTCCGACTACCGTCCGTTCGTGCACATCTGTTCCACCGATGGCAGCGGCGACGGAATCGTCTTCCAGAGTGAGATGGGTCTTACGCAGCAGATGCGCGAGAAACCGGGCGTGTATGAGGTGCCGATTCTGGTGCGCGTGCCGGCGGGCACGGCGGCGGGGCGCTACATGGTGCGCTACGGAGCCTGGAAGCCGAAGGGCGACGGCGGCCGCCTGACGATCGGCGGCGGACGGAACGACGGCGGCAGCCGAATCTGCGGCGGCGAGATCCAGGTGGCGGCCGAGGCCGGGACGGTGACGGGCGTCACGTGGAAGCCGGACGACACGCCGGACGCGCAGACCGCGCGTGACCGTCTGCTCGGCGTGAACCGCGCGGGCGTGGCGGTCGATTTCGGGGGCGTGAAGACGGATGGGTCCTTCCGTCTGGCGCATCCGAAGACGGGACCCTGGATGGTGACGCCGCTCGTCGATTCGGATGCATTCTCGGTGGAGCTGGATCTCGCCGCGCTGGGTGCGGCGGAGCGGACCGTCGCCGGCGTCGAGCCGGTCGAGCCCGAGGTGGCGGCCGGTCGACCGACGTGGCGGCAGGAGGGCGCGAAGGTGTCGCTTGCGGTCGATGCGAAGGCCTTCGCCTACCGCATTCTGTTCAAGTAGGCGGCGACGTTCCTAGGGAGGCTGAAGATGCAGAGACGCGACTTCTTGACGATGGGGCTGGCGTCGGCGGCGTGCGCGGGATGCGCGACGGCGGCGACGAAGCGAAACGCGACGACGGCCGTGCAGAAGGCGCCGGGGGGTGGCGACCCGCGGATGCGGGGACCGTTCCCGATCCTTTCGACGCCCTACCATGCGGACGGCTCGGTAGACTACGCATCGCTCGCGCGCGGTTGCCGGTTCACGGCGGAGGGTGGCTGCCCGGGCGTGATCTGGTGCCAGTCGAACGACGCGGTGGACCTGCTGACGTTCGAGGAGAAGGTGAAGGGGTATGAGGCATGTGCCACGGCGCTGGAGGGGATTGACTGCGTGTGCTGCCTCGGGTGCAACGGCCCGACATGGGAGCAGATGATCAAGGAGGCGAAGGCCATCGAGGTGGTCGCGAAGCGGCATCCGAAGACCTTCGTCGCGATGATCTCGCGCCCGCCGGATACGGGCAAGACCCTCGACGACGTGCGCGCCTACTACGAGCGGCTGGGGGAGGTCGCCACGCGCCCCGTGATCATCCAGACGGTGGTGAACAATACGTGCCCCTCGCCGACCGTGGAGATGATGATCGACCTCGCGAAGAAGTGGCCGAAGACCTTCGGCTACATCAAGGAGGAAAGCGGTGGGCCGCAGGCGAATGCGCGCATGAAGCGGGAGAACGCCGCGAAGCCGATCATCCACACGGTGTACAGCGCCTGGGGCGGCTGGCAGTGGCTGCACCAGAGCCGCCGCTGTGGTTCAGAGGGCCTGATCACGGAACGCTGCGCCTATGCGCCGCTCCTGGGCTACATCTGGCGCCAGATGGAGGCCCGCGACCCGAAGGGCACGCTGACGGCCGCCTACGCGCTGCTGCGCCTGCTAATCGACCAGCGGGACTACCCCGGCGGCCTGCGCGGCTATTCGCTCTATTACCTCAAGCGCCAGGGCGTGTTCGAGACGACCGTCTCGCGCGAGTACCTGAAGGCCGAGAAGAAGGAGCAGGGCACCGTGGCCGTGGGCGACAGCAGAAAGTGGAAGCTCGGCGACGTTTCGCTCTCGGCCGACCAGAAGGCCGAGCTGGACGAGTGTTACGACGACATGCTGCGCTTCATCCGCGAGCATTGACCGGGGCCGCCCCGTTCTGCTACACTTCCCCGAAACTGGTTTCAACCATAAACAAAAGCAAAGGATACTCAGATGAGTCTTCAGATGAATCGTAGAGGCTTTCTTGGAACCTCCGCCCTCGCGGCCGGGTTCTCCATCATCGGCTCGGGCTGCTGCAGCTGCCCGTGTGGCCAGCAGAAGATCCGCCTGGCCGTGTGCGGCGTGATGGGTAAGGGCTTCAGCGACTGGATGCCGATGGTCAAGAGCGGCCTCGCCGAAGTGGTGGCGTTCTGCGACCCGGACCGCACGACGATCAGGCAGGCCGCCGGCAGCATCGCGGACCAGAAGAAGAAGGGCAAGCTCCCCGCCTCCTTCGCCCTCGACCCCACGAAGGTGCCGTTCTTCACGGACTACCGCGAGATGTTCGACAAGATGGGCGACAAGTTCGACGCGGTGACCGTCTCGACGCCGGACCACATGCACGCCGCCATCGCCGTCCGCGCGATGAAGATGGGCAAGCACGTCTACGTGCAGAAGCCGCTCGTGCGCACGCTGTGGGAGGCGCAGGAGTTCTTCAAGGCCGCCAAGGCGAACGGCGTCGTCTCCCAGATGGGTAACCAGGGCTCCGCGGGCGACGGCTTCCGCCGCAACGTGGAAATCGTCCAGAGCGGCATCCTCGGCGACGTGAAGGAAGTGCACGTGTGGACGAACCGCCCGATCTGGCCGCAGGGCTTCGCCGCGATGAAGGCCGCCACCACGCGCGAGATCGTGTGCGTGCCGGATACGCTCGACTGGAACGCCTGGCTGGGCGTGGCCGCGGGCCGTCCCTACCGCAAGCCCTACGACCGGGCGACCGAGCCGCAGGCGGCGCGCTTCAACACGGGCGTGTTCCATGCGTTCAACTGGCGCGGCTTCATCGACTTCGGCGCGGGCGCCTTCGGCGACATGGCGTGCCACACGATGAACCTGCCCTACCGCGGGCTCGAGCTTGGCAAGGTGCTGAACGCCGAGTGCACGCAGATCGAGGAGATGAACGGCATCGCCTACCCGACGAAGTCCACGGTGAAGCTCACCTACGCGGCGCGCGAGTCCGTCGTCCGCCCCGGCGTGAAGCTCCCCGAGGTCACGCTCTACTGGTATGACGGCGATCAGCAGAAGGATGGCGACAAGAAGCTCGCCGACCTCATGCCCGCGGTCGTCGCGATGCCCCAGTACAAGGGCAAGGTGCCGCGCACGGGCTGCCTGATCGTCGGCTCGAAGGGCATTCTCTGCTCCTGCGCCGACTATGGCCAGGACGCCTTCTTCGCCCTCAACGGCGAGAAGGTGGCGCAGAACACGAAGGACCACCCTGCGTGCAAGGCCGTGGCGGTGACGATCCCGCGCTGCGCGGCGGTGGCCGCCGCCGGCGGTATGGAGTCCGGCAAGGGTCAGGGCGCCGCGTCGCTTGCGGCGGACGGCCACTACATCGAGTTCCTCCGCGCGATTCGCGGCGAGGGTCCGAAGATGCCGCTCGTGAACTCCCTCGCCTACTCCGACGTCGAGTACTCCATCCCGATGATGGAGGCGATTCTCGTCGGCACGGTGGCGCAGCAGGTGCCGGGCCGTCTCAACTGGTGCTCCGCGAAGCAGCAGTTCGACGTGGCCCAGGCCAACGCGCTCGTCAAGCCCGTCATTCGCAAGGGCTTCGAGTTCTAATCGAATCGATAGCGCATCCAGCGCGCAACGCCGTCTGAGGACGGTTCGTCGCGCGGGAGAGAGGCCCGGAATGGTTCGCCATTCCGGGCCTTTGTG
Source organism: Kiritimatiellia bacterium (assembly GCA_051884935.1). Taxonomy (GTDB): domain Bacteria; phylum Verrucomicrobiota; class Kiritimatiellia; order RFP12; family UBA1067; genus RUG572. The sequence continues at coordinate 12,372 of JBJEWG010000105.1, forward strand.
TTTCTCGAAACCACCGGATTCCAATTGACAAGCAGGGAAGAATGAAGATAGAATTGCGGTAATTTAAACTAACGAAGAAAGGTGGCTCGACCATGGGAAGGGTTATGACCGTGAAAAACCGCGTTCGGGAGAAGTCCGTATGGGCGGGATGCGTGGGGCTTGCCGCGCTGGTGCTTGCGTTGACGGCGCGGGGAGACGAATGGATCTTCGTGCCGAACGAGGCGGATGCCACGCAGGGCGTGATCTCAAACGACGTGTGGACGCTGAACGCCTACGTAAATGGAGATGGCGTGCTGTATGTGGGCGCGCGGGGGGCCACGGACCGCGGTAACGCCTTCACGGGGCGCGGCGCCGGCAACCTCGACCTTTCGGGGGCCGTGGTGAGCCTCGGCGCGGATGGCGCGCGCACGCCCTGGCGGATCGAGGGATTCACGCAGGCCGCCTTCGCCTCGACGATCGAGAAGCCGCAGGTCGTCACGCAGTTCGTCTTCCCCACGACGACGAAGAATGCGGGCGAACATCTATTCCGAGGGCATGATGCGACGAAGACGGTACCTTGTTCGACCGTCCTGACGAACGTCGTCTGCGTGGTGCCGGAGCTCACGGAGTTGGGCCGTTGGGCATTTCAACGCAATGCGGGGTTGGCCTCCTTCACGCTGGTGGCGCCGGCGATGACGACGCTTAACTACGAGTCGCTCAACTGCGACAGTCTGAGGCAGGTGGACTACACGACCTGGCAGCTGCCGCGCGTGACGACGGTCGATACCATGGCCATTGCCTGGACGAAGGGAACGGGAACGCTGAGATTGCCGCGGGCCAAAACGCTCAAGGCGCGGGCGCTTCACCTCCTCTACAATGTGCAGGCCGTCGAACTTGGAACGGATTATGGCCTCGACGACAACGTCGCGCTTCGTCTGGAGGGTGACGTGCTGGACGGATGTTCGAACATGGGCAGGTTGACCTTCGGGCCGTATGCGTCTTTCGACCTTGCTCTGGTGTATGACAATACGACGCCGATGGATCCCCGGGTCTGCGCGTTCGCGGGCGACACGGGCCTGACGAACGTCGTCTTCACGGGGCGGCTTCTCTCGAACGCCGCAGAGGCGCTGGACGCCGTTCTGGTTTCCCGGACCGCCGCCATCACGGAGACGGCGAAGGCGAAGCAGATCGTCATCTCGGCCTCCGCCAACCTGGGGTGGCGCGCCGTGGCGAAGCCGTGGACGGACGCCGAGTGGGTGCTGCGCCCCGACGGCGTGACGGCCGAGAACTGCATGGGCGTCTACGAGACGCAGGGAGGCGTGCGGAAGGCCTGGCTGGTGCATCAGTTCTCCCGGAACGACTACGCGACAATCGACGTGGCGACTTCAGATGCACGCTTCAACGATACGGTGGAAGTCGAATGTGCGGAGATGCTGGACGGGCGATGCCTGCTGGGGTCCATGGTGACGGTGCGCGCCGTGGCGAGCGACGAGACGACGTTTCAGGGCTGGGAGGGCCTGCCGGAGGGGGCCGTGACGAATGGCCTCGCGGTGACATTCCGCGCGGTGAACTCCACGCACAGGCTGACGCTGAAGACGGCGCCGAGGTGGACGTATCTGCCGAACGAGGGCGTGATCTCGAACCGGGTCTGGAAGCTCAACGTGGGCGAAGTCTCGGGGAACGAGCTGCGCGTCGGCGCCGAGCAGGGCGGCCCCTCCACAGCGGGCAACGCCTTCACCGACCTGGGCGAGGGCATCCTCGACCTCTCGGGCGAGGTCGCCACGCCCGACGGCGCGCGGTGGTGGATCACCGCTCTGGGCAACCACGCCTTGGCCATCTCGGGCGACTCGGCCGTCAGGACGAACAAGATCACGAAGTTCGTATTCCCGCGCGAGACGACCTCCATCGGGTCCGGCGTGCTGCGCAGTTACAGTTCTCAGTACGACGGCCAGCAGCACACGAATCTGCTGTCGCGGATCGAGGAGATCATCATGGACGTGCCGAACTACACGCGGACACTCCCCGGGCAGGAGTTCATGCGACTCTTCAACCTGAAGCGCCTCGTCATCCGCGCGCCACAGATGACCGGCTTCGGCAATCAGAGCGCGAACACGGGCGCGGGACTGGACCGGACGGACTACGGCGAGTGGGACGTGAGCGGCGTCCGCAGCCTTGACGACATGGCCATCGCCTGGACGTCCAACGCGAAGGGGTATCTGCGCCTTTCGTCCGTGACGAACATCGGCTCGACGGCGCTTCGCTCCAACCAGTTCCGGGAACTGGACCTGGGGTCGCGCCTCCAGCCGAAGGACCATCAGTTCCTGACCATGGCCAAGGAGAGCTTCGTCGGCTGTTGGGGCGTGACCTCCATCGTCTTCGGCGCCTACACGAAGCTGGTCAGGAAGGGTACGGCCGATTCGGACATCGAGTTCCAGAACCTGAAGCAGCTGCGCTTTTTGGGGCGCCCGCCGGAGAATCTGAACGAGTTCGTCGATTCGATGCTGTCCCGGCGCGGCGTGCCGTCCGACGCGGCGAACTACGCCGTGATCCGCGCGTCGCGCAACTTGGGTTGGGACAAGGTGGCCGTGGCCGTCAGCGCGGACGAGGCGGCGGCGGCCGAGGCACTTGCCGCGACGCTCGCACCGGGCGAGGACCTGATGGGCGTCTACGTGAACGCCGCCGGCCAGCGCGTCGCCTGGCTTGTCCA
>JBJEWG010000106.1:0-15044 GCA_051884935.1 Kiritimatiellia bacterium
GGGGCAGATCGACGACTTCGCGTTCCTGGGCGGGGCGTTGGGCGCGGTGGAGATCGGCAAGCTGATGGACGGTTCGCTTTACGAGACGTCGCCCGTGGGGCCGCTGCCCGCCAACAGCATCGAGGCCTACGCCGGAGGCGCGATGGTGCTTGAAGACGCCGCCACGGTCAAGACCCTGACGGGCACGGGGTCGCGCGCCGAGATCTGCCTCGCGGGCGACCTCGCCGTGCAGGGGTCGGGAACCGCAGACGAGCAGACGACGTTCGCCGGGCGCATCACGGGGGCGGGCGACTTCGTGAAGAGGGGGGCGGACTACACGCTTGCCCTGACGGGGGCGAACACCTATGAGGGCGCGACGCGCGTGGCGGAGGGAACGCTTGAACTGGCGGGGCCGCGACGGATGCGGAGCCTCGTCGGGCGCTGGACATTCGAGGACGCGGCGCGTCCCGGCGCGGATGCGAGCGGCAACGGGTTCGACCTGGAGGGAGGCAACGTGACGGTCGTCGAAGATCCCGAGCGGGGGCGCGTGGCCTCATTCAACGGCGCGGCGGCACTGTCGTCGCGGAACTATCCGGCCGCGTTCCCGTTTGGCGACGAGGGCTACACGGTGTCGCTCTGGCTGAAGGGAAGCCCCTCCGGCAACGGAAGCGCCGGCGTCGTCGCATGGGGGAAGCTGGGCGTCGATCACCAATGCGCGCTGTGGCGGCTCGACCCGAAGGTCGGGTGGATGATGACGAACTGGAACCACAACCACAACGGCGACGGCACGTCGTTCCGGGACGATGCGTGGCATCACGTCGTCTGGGTCTGCGACGAGGTGCAGAACAGCGTCTACATCGACGGCGGCGACCCCATCACGTGGACGCGCGAGACCGCCCCCAGCGTGGTTCTGGACGAAACGACGTTCTATCTGGGGTTCAATCCCTTCAGCGGGCTTCACTTCACCGGGTTGATGGACGATGTGCGGGTCTACAAGGGCGCGCTCACCGACGCGGAGGCGCGGGCCGAGCATCGGGGCGCCGTGGCGCAGGAGCAAATCTTCGCCGAGGATTTCCCGAAGCCGGTCTACGAGTGGTCGTTCGAGGACGCGGCGGCGCCGGGCGCGAACACGGGGACGGCGGAGGACGGCCAGCTGGACGTCGTCGGCAACGCGCGCTGCTCGGAGGTGGCGGGGCGCCCGGGGAAGGTGCTTGATCTGACGGGCGACACGATGAGCTATCTGGAGGCGGGGACGTTCCCGGCGGCGTGCCCGCGGGACGCGACGAACTGGAGCGTGACGTTCTGGGAGCGGACTCTGAACCTCGACGACGTTGACCAGACCCACGACGCGATGCTCTATTGGGGCGACCCCGAGAGGCAGTTCCTGCTGTTCGGCTTCCGCAGCCGGAACGGAACATTCCGCGTGACCAATATGGGCTTTAGCGACACCTATGCGCACGGTTTCAGTCTGGTTCCACGCAGCGCGCGGGCGCAGTGGCACCATGTCGCCGTGACCTACCATGGGACCAGGCTCAGCATTTTCATCGACGGCGCGCCGTACGCGAGCGGGGACATGACGCTACAGGATGTGGGCGACAAGTATTTCTGGATCGGACGCAAGGCGAGCAGCGACACGGCCTGGTTCCGCGGCTATCTCGACGACGTGCGCATCTACGACCGCGCGCTCTCCGCGAAGATGATCCGCCGGATGATCCGCGCCGAGCAGGCGGCGTCCATCCTGCCCGAGACGACGGCGGTCGAAGTGGCGGAGAATGCCGAGCTGGTGGTGAGCATGGCGGACCAGTGCGTCAAGTCGCTGACGGGCGCGGGGGTGGTGCGCGTGGATGCGGGCGCGGTGCTGGAGGTGGCGGAGTCGGGCGTCTTCGAGGGGACGCTGGAACTGGCCGCGCTCGACCGGCTCAGCCTGCCCGCCGGCACGACGCTCCGCGCGCGGACGGCCGTGGTGGACGGGGCACGCCTGAAGAGCGGGGTCTATCCGTGCGGGGCGGGGGTGCTCCGGGTCGGCGGCGACCTCGGAACGGCGGTCATTGTCAGATAAGGAAAGGATACGAGAATGAAGATGAAATTGGGATGCCTGTCTCTTGTGTGCGCGGCGGCGGTCTTCGCCGATCCGGCGCCCATCGCCCAGCTCGACGAGACGGACATGTTTCCGTTCGTGCCGTCCTACGAGTCGCCGAAGAACGTCGTGGACATGTCGCACCTGCTGGAGGCGCCGGCGGGCAGGTCGGGGCGCATCCGCGTGAAGGACGGGCACTTCGTCAACGACAAGGGGCGCGTGAGGCTCCACGCGACGAACCTGACGGGCCCCGCGAACTTCCCGACGCACGCGGAGGCCGAGCGTCTGGCGGCGCGCCTCGCGCGGTTCGGCGTCAACTGCGTGCGGCTTCACTACTTCGACAGTGGGTACGGCACGTTCATGCTGCCCGAGGAGCAGGGCATTCTGGCGGAGGACTTCCGTACCCGCCGCCGCTTCGATCCGAAGCAGCGCGACCGGCAGGACTACCTGATCGCCCAGTTCAAGAAGCGTGGCATCTACGTGGACATGAACCTGCACGTGGCGCGGACGCTCGACGCCCGCGACGGCTTCGCGCCCGGCACGCCCTGGGCGAACAAGGGCGTGGACCAGTTCGACCCGCGCATCATCGCGGAGGAGAAGGCGTATGCGAAGGAGCTGCTTGAACACGTCAACCCCTATACGGGGATGAGCTATCTCAAGGATCCCGTCGTCGCCCTCGTGGAGCTCAACAACGAGGACGCGCTCTGGAACCAGTACCTAGGCGGGGGGATGGACAACCTCGGCCAGCCCTACGCGACCGTCTTCAGGAACCTCTGGAACGACTGGCTTTGCAGGAAGTACGGCAGCGCCGAGGCGATGCAGAGCGCCTGGGCGCTCAAGAGCGTGCCGAAGGGCGAAGAGCTGATCGCGGAGGGGGCCTTCGACGGCGAGGTGAAGGTGGACGGCAAGAACTGGATTCTCGACAAGGGGACGGCGAAGGCGTCCGTCGCGTCGGCTGCCGGCGCGCTGCGCGTGACGGTGGCGGAGAAGGGGACCGAGTTCTTCCCGAAGCTCTACCGCCGCGTCGCCGTGAAGAAGGATGTGCCGTATACGGTGAAGTTCCGCATCCGCCGCGTTTCGGGCGCGGCGGGGGAGGTGGGGTTCGCCGTGGCGGACCGCCGCGAAGGATGGGCGTCGCTGGGCGTGCTCGCGCGGTTTGCCCCGGGCGTCCAGTGGAAGACGCACGAGTTCTCCTTCTACTCGCCGGACGACGTCGAGAAGGCCGAGATCCAGTTCACGCGCTTTGGGCAGGGGGGCGTCTACGAGATCGACGACCTGTCGTTCAAGACCGGTTGCGACTTCGCTTCGCTGGAGGGGCTCTCGCCGCTCCGGGGCGAGGTGCCGATCGTGAAGGGGAGCGGCACCGCGCCGATGCCGATGCTGCGCGACTTCTACCAGTTCCTCGTGGACACCGAGCGCGCCTACTGGACGGGGATGCAGAAGTACCTCCAGCAGGAGCTCGGGCTGGAGGCGCCCGTGAGCGCCACGCAGCTCGGCTACTCGCCGCCGCACGTGCAGGCGGAACTCGACTTCGTTGACAACCACGCCTACTGGCAGCATCCCTCCATCAACAAGAACTGGAAGATCGGCAATTCGGCGATGGTGAACGCGAAGGGCGGCTGTGTGGCGGCCCTGGCCGCCGCGCGGGTGGCCGGCAAGCCCTACACGGTGAGCGAGTACAACCACCCGTACCCGAACTTCTACGGCGCGGAGGGCCAGCCGATGCTGCGGGCCTACGGCGCGCTTCAGGGGTGGGACGGAGTCTTCGAGTATTCCTACAACAACCGCCAGAACGCCGAGCCGGTCAACAACGAGTACTTCTTCAGCCTCGCGGCGCGGAGCGACGTGCTGGCGCACTTCCCCGCCTGCGCGGCGATCTACCTGCGCGGCGACGTGAAGGAGAGCGCCACGCAGGTGGTCGGCAACCTGCCGTACGACAAGTACTTCGACCGCCTCTGCCGGCATCGGCAGGTCGGCCAGGTCATTTCGTCCAGCGAGGACCGGCTGCCGTTCACGCTGGGGCTCGTCCACGGCGTCGCCGTGGATGTGACGGGGAAGAGCGCGCCGGTGACGGAGACGTATGCCGCGCCGGGCGCCGTCGCCGTGAGCGACACGCGGGAGCTCTGCTGGAACAACGAGGACGCGAAGAACGGCTACTGGACGGTCGATACGCCGAACACGAAGCTCTTCACGGGCTTCCCGAAGGGGCGGACGGTCGAGCTGGGCGGGGTGAAGATCGCGGTGGGCAGGACGAAGCTCGGCTGGGCCACGGTTTCGCTCGTGTCGCACGACGCGACGGGGTTCGGCGAGACGGGGGCGCCGGCCTCCATTCTGCTCACGGCCACGGGCCTTTCCCACAACGGCGGCGCCAAGTTCACCGACTGCGGCGGCGGGGCCATCTCGTGCCGCGGGGCGGACTGGGGGACGGGCAAGACCGTGTGTGAAGGCGTGAACGCCACGATCACCCTGCCGAGCGCCCCGGCGAAGACGAAATGCTGGGCGCTCGACGAGGCGGGGGCGCGCAGGGCCGAGGTGCCCGTGGTTGACGCCAACGGCCAGGCCTCGGTCGTGATCGGCCCGTCCTATCGCACCGTCTGGTACGAGATCGAAGTGAAATAGCGGACGCCCCAGGAGGAAGTCGATATGAGGAAGGCGATTCTGCTCGTCGCCCTTGCGGGCGCGTTGGCGGGAACGGCGGCGATGCGTCCGACGCCGGACTATCTGAAGCGCGCGACGGTCTACCAGGTGGTGCTGCGCAACTTCACGCGCGACGGCAACTTCAAGGCGGCCACCGAGATGCTGGACCACGTGCGGTCGGCGGGCGTGGACGTCGTCTACCTGGCGCCGTTCGTCGAGATGGACTGCGACATGGACGAGAGCGGCTGGTCCAGCCGCCAGCACAGAAGCGGCTACGGCTCGCCGAAGAACTCCTACCGCATCTCCAACTACGACAAGATCGACCCGGAGTATGGCAAGGACGCCGACTTCAAGGCGTTCAACGACAAGGCGCACGCGCTGGGGATGAAGGTCTACATGGATCTCGTCTACCTGCACTGCGGGCCGAACAACGTGCTGAAGGATATGTTCCCGGACGCCTTCCAGAAGAACCCCGACGGAACCGTCCGCACGACCCAGTGGCACTTCCCCTTCGTCAACTTCGCGTCGAAGGGCGTGCGCAGATACCTGATCGACTCGATGCTGCACTGGATGCGGCTCGGGTGCGACGGCTTCCGCTGCGACGTGGGCGACGAGGTGCCGATCGACTTCTGGGTGGAGGCCGTCTCGACCTGCCAGAAGGTCAATCCCGAACTCGTGATGATCAACGAGGGCGCGAGGACCGAATGGCTTGAAAAGGCCTTCGACGCCTGCTATGCCTGGCCGTGGAGTTTCACGCTGCGCCGCGAGCTCGTCTCCGCCTCGCAGGCCTTCGGGCACGTGAAGGGGAAGAGCTTCCCGGAGCGGATGGACCACGTGCGCGCCTACGAGGCGAAGATTCCCGCCGACGCGCTGATGTTCTGCTTCATGGACAACCACGACACGGCGACGGACGACTGGGACAACCGCTTCGACCGCGTCCTCCCCGTGGAGGGCGGCAACGCCGCGTTCGTGCTCACGTTCCTGCGGCGCGGGTTGCCGCTCGTCTTCAACGGCAACGAGATCGCGGACAACGCGCGGAACTCCTTCTTCGCGCCCGTGGAGCATCCCGCGCGCTGCGCCAAGATCGTCGATTGGGGCCGCGCGCTTCAGCCGGCCGGGCAGAGGCGCCTCGCGCTGATCCGGACGCTGGCGAAGCTCCGGCACGACGACCCCGTGTTCTCGGAGGGTTCGATGAGCTGGGTCGCGGACGGCGAGGCGCAGAGCGTCGTCTCGTTCGTCCGCCAGCTGGGCGGGCGCAGGGTCTTCGTGACGGCGAACCTCACGAACAGGGAAGCCTCGTTCACGCCCGCGGGGGTGTCCCTCGACGCCGCGAAGAAGCCGATCCTGTGCGCGAACGCGAAGGTCGGCGCGGCGGTGACGCTCGGCGCATACGGGTATCTGGTGCAGGAGTTCTAAAGGCATGAACATCAATACAGTCAATCCATCGACATTGAAGATCACGGACATCCGCTTTGCGGACATCGACGGCGCGCCGAAGCGGTGCACGCTCGTGAAGGTCTACACCAATCAGGGGCTGGTCGGCTACGGCGAAGTGCGCGACGCATCGAGCCGGACCTATGCGGCGATGCTGAAGAGCCGGGTGCTCGGCGAGAACCCCTGCAACGTGGAGAAGGTGTTCCGCCGCATCAAGCAGTTCGGCGGCGACTCGCGCCAGGCGGGCGGCGTGTGCGCGATCGAGCTGGCGTGCATGGACCTCGCCGGCAAGGCGTGGGGCGTGCCGTGCTGGCAGCTGATGGGCGGCAGGTGGCGGGACGCGATCCGCTGCTACTGCGACACGGACTCCGAAGGCGGCGGCCGCGACATGGGCCAGGCGCTGAAGGAACGCATGGCGATGGGCTTCACCTTCCTCAAGATGGATCTCGGCATCGAGCTGATCATGGACGTGCCGGGCGCGCTCATCGCACCGCTGGGCTACCTCGACTACATGAAGCGGATGAAGCACGTCGTCAAGACGCCGCACGGCTCGATCGACCCGCGCGCGATGCGCGGCGAAGCCTACGACCTCTTCAACACGGCGCACGGCTTCACGGGCATCCACATCACGGAGAAGGGGCTGGACTGCCTGGAGAAGTACATGGCCGACGTCCGCGACGTCGTGGGCTGGGAAGTCCCGATCGCCATCGACCATCTGGGACACATCCCGTATGAGGACTGCGTTGCGCTGCTGCGCCGGCTGGAGAAGTATCATCTCTCCTGGGCGGAAGACGTGCTGCCGTGGCGCAACGTCGAGCAGTGGAGCCAGCTCCACGCGGCCACGACGACGCCGCTCGGCACGGGCGAGGACATCTATCTCAAGGAGGACTTCATGCCGCTCTTGAAGTCCCATGCCCTGGCGGTCGTCCATCCCGACCTGTTGACGGCGGGCGGGATGCTGGAGACGAAGAAGATCGGCGACCTCGCCGAGGACTACGGCGTGCAGATGAACCTGCACATGGCCGAATCGCCGATCGCCTGCATGGCGGCCGTGCACGTGGCCGCCGCGACGCGCAACTTCATGGCGCTTGAACTCCACTCCGTCGATGTGCCGTGGTGGGGCGACCTCGTGAAACCGGCCCTGAACTACGAGGGCGGTTTCATCGCCGTGCCGACGAAGCCCGGCCTCGGAATCGACGAACTCAACGAAGAGCTGATCGCGCGGCAGGCCTGCGCCGACTTCCCCGCGCCGTGGGCGGCCACGGACGAGTGGGATAGGGAATGGGCGAACGACCGCCGCTGGTCGTGACTGGGCCTTGCCATGCCGATGAGCGCCCCCGAGTTGTGCCGATGAGCACCCCCGGGTTATGCCGATGACTTGGAATTCCACTCGGCAGTAGATTTCATTCCACTGCCGAGTGGAAGAAATTCTACTGCCGAGTAGAATTCTTTTTACTGCCGAGTAGAATCCGCAGCTTCCGAGACGATTCCGCGTTCCCTCCGAGGCGAAACCACGTCCGCTCCCAGTCAACCCCCGTGCCCCCACCTAGAGCGGGAGATTAGGAAGAGGCCCCTCGGAGTCCGCGCGCGGGGCCGCGTCAGATCCGCTTGTCGGTGGGGCGGGGGGTATGCTATACTTGACCACGATTACACTGTGGTGGAGTTTTGACATGCTGAAGGAAAAGTTCGATCTCACCGGCCGCACGGCCCTGGTGACGGGGAGCGCGCGCGGCATCGGGCGTGCCATCGCGGCCGGGCTGGCCGAGTTCGGCGCGCGGGTGGTCGTGCACGGTACGAAGCCGTCCCAGCCGCTCGACGAGGCGCTGGCGGAGGTGCGGGCGTGGTCGGCGGACTCCTTCGCCGTCACGGGCGATCTCTCGCAGACGGGGGCGGTGGCCGACCTCTTCGCCCAGATGCGCGCGCAGGGAGCCGAGCCGGACATCGTCGTCTGCAACGCATCCGTCCAGAAGAACGTCCCCTGGAACGAGATATCCCTCGCGGAGATGCAGTGGCAGATGCAGGTGAACTTCAACGCCACGCTCCAGATGTTCCAGCAGGCCTATCCGCACATGAAGGCGCGGGGGTGGGGACGGCTGATCGTGGTGGGGAGCGTGCAGGAGCAGCGTCCGCACCCCCTCATGGCCGTCTACGCGGCCTCGAAGAGCGCGCAGGAGAACCTCGTGCGCAATCTCGCCCGCCAGGTCTCGAAGGAGGGCATCACGGTCAACAATCTCTGCCCGGGCGTGTTCGCGACGGACCGCAACCGCGAGGCGCTGGGCAACCCGGTCTACGCGGAGAAGGTGATGGCGGCGATTCCGCTGCACGATTCCGCCCGCCCGATCGACGCGGCGGGGACGGCGGTGCTGCTCGCGTCCGAGGCGGGGCGCTACATCACCGGCGCCACGATCATGATCGACGGCGGGCTGCGCCTGCCGGGCTGAGGCTTTAATGTCACTAGAATAAGGAGAGAAGAAGAATGAAGCGTTTCCTGAGTGTGTGCACGTGCCTGGCGGCGGCGTCCGGATTGTGGGCGGCGCAGGTCGTGGTGGAGGCCGAGCGGTTCGCGAACCTGGGCGGCTGGGTGAACGATTCGCAGTTCATGGACCTGATGGGGTCGCCGTTCCTGCTGGCGCACGGCATGGGGACGCCGGTCGCGGACGCGACGACGGAGGTGAGCGTGCCCAGGGGCGGCGAGTACAACGTCTACGTGCGCACGCGCAACTGGACGGCACCGTGGTCCAAACACGCGGCGGGGACGTTCCAGGTGACGGTCAACGGCGCGGCGCTGCCCAACGAGCTCGGCGTGGGGTCCGGCGAGTGGCAGTGGCAGCTGGCGGGGCGCGTGCCGCTCAAGGCGGGCGCGGTCAAGCTCGGCCTGCACGACCTGACGGGCTTCGACGGCCGCTGCGACGCGATCTGCCTCACGACGGGGACGAACCCGCAGAAGCCGGTGGTGAAGGCGTCCGTCACGGAGAAGAGCTACGACCTCGTGGTGTGCGGCGGCGGCATCGCCGGCACGTGCGCGGCGATCTCCGCGGCGCGTCTGGGGCTGAAGGTGGCGCTCGTGCAGGACCGCCCGATGCTCGGCGGCGCGAACTCCAGCGAGGTGCGCGTCCATCTGGGCGGCTACATGAACCTCGGGCCCTACCCGCGCCTGGGCGACGTGGTGGCCGAGATCGGTCCCGCGAAGGGCGGCAACGCGCAGCCCGCGGCGAACTACGAGGACCAGCGGAAGCTCGACGTGGTGGCGGCGGAGAAGAACATCGACCTCTTTCTGATGACGCGCGTCGTGGCGGTGGAGAAGAAGGCCGACGGCGCGGGCATCGCCGCCGTGCGGGGCGTCAACGTGGTGGACGGCTCGGTGACGCGGTTCGCGGCGCCCCTCTTCGTGGACTGCACGGGCGACGCCTGCGTGGGCGCGCTCGCGGGGGCCGACTTCCGCATGGGCCGCGAGTCGAAGGCCGAGACGGGTGAGGAGATGGCGCCGGAGACCGCCGACAAGATGACGATGGGCGCAAGCGTGCAGTGGTACACGAAGGAGATGCCCGCCGCCGTCGCATTCCCCGCGCAGCCGTGGATGATCGCCTTCAACGAGCGGAACTGCGAGTATGGCACGCGGGGCGACTGGGACTGGGAGACGGGCATGATGCGCGACCAGATCACCGAGTTCGAGCGGATCCGCGACTACGGGATGCTCGTGGTCTACTCGAACTGGTCCTATCTGAAGAACGCCTCCGCGAAGAAGGCGAAGTACGCCCGGCGCGCGTTCGAGTGGGTGGCGTTCGTCGCCGGCAAGCGCGAGAGCCGCCGTCTGCTCGGCGACCACATCCTCACCCAGCAGGACATCTTCGACTTCAGGCCCTACCCGGACGCGTCCTTCGCGACGACATGGGCGATCGACCTGCACTACCCGATGCCGAAGAACACGAAGCACTACGAGGGCGAGCCGTTCCGGTCCATCTGCACGCACAACCGGCACTACGCCTACCCGGTTCCCTACCGCTGCCTCTACTCGCGCAACGTGCCGAACCTCTTCATGGCGGGCCGCAACATCAGCGTGACGCACGTCGCGCTGGGGACGGTGCGCGTGATGCGCACGACCGGCATGATGGGCGAGGTGGTGGGCATGGCGGCGCGCGTCTGCCGCACGCACGGCTGCAATCCGCGCGACGTCTACGCGCGGCATCTCGACGAGCTGAAGGCGCTGATGGCGAAGGGCGTGGGCACCGGGAAGCCCCAGCCGCCGCAGAAGTACAACCTCGGCGCGCTCATCCCCGGCCAGCCGAAGAAGTGAAGCCCATGAAGCTGCATCTTCTGCTCCTTTCGGGCCTCGCGGCGTGTGCCGCGCTGGGTGCGGCGACGGAGAACGCCGCCCCGGCGGACGAGCTGGCGCGCCAGAAGGCCGCGCGCGCGGCGGAGGTCCCCACCGCGCCCGAGGGCTACCGCCGCCCGAAGGACTGGAAGCCGGTCCTCTACGGGAAGACGCTTCCCGAGATCGCCCGGGACCATTCCGCCGAGACGATGGCCCGCGCCGCCGCGCGCATGAAGAGGGTCAACGCGGTCATCGCCAGGGGGCCGTACAAGGCGACGGGCCGCTCGATCGACGCGCACCCCTGCCCGGAGTGGTTCATCGACGCGAAGCTGGGCATCTTCGTCGATTGGGGCCCGTGGTCGATCGCGTCCTGGAGCCCCTACGTGAAGGGCAAGCGCCTCTACCCGGACTGGTATGAATACCGCTGCCGCACGGACGAGCAGACGATCCGCTACCACGAGAGGAACTGGGGGAAGGACTTCAAGAGCGACCACCTGCTCGACCTCTTCCGCGGCGTGAAGTTCGACGCCCCGGCGCTGATGAAGACCTTCAGGGCCTGCGGCGCGAAGTACGTGGTGCCGTTCCTCAAGCACCACGGCGGCTTCTGCCTGTGGGACTGCTCCTACACCTTCCGCGACACGGTGGACATGGCCGCGCGGCGCGACTTCGCGAAGGAGATGGCGGAGGCCTGCCGCGCCGAGGGGCTCAAGTTCGGCTTCTACACGTCCCAGGCCGGCGAGTGGGAGTATCCGATCCTCCAGGCGGACGGCTCGCTGAAGATGCTGGTCAACTCGAAGCTGGTGCCGTACACGCCCGAGATGGAGTGGATCTCGTCCGGCAAGGTCGCGGTGAAGGACTTCGTGCACGACTACATCGTGCCGCAGTCCACGGAGTTCATCGACAAGTACGACCCCGACATTCTCTGGAACGACTACGACTGGATGACCTACGCGACGGAGAACGGCAGCTACGAGGTCGCCGCCTACATGTACAACCGGGCCGAGGGGCGCAAGGAGGTGGCGTTCAACGACCGCCACGGCAGGGCGCAGCCCGAGGAGATCGCGGGGCGGTTCACGAAGCGGCCCCGCAACTGGCTCCGCACGGTGCGCGGCGACTTCTTCACGGACGAGTGGGGCGACACGGAGGAGTGCCTCGACCCCGCGAAGTGGCACCCGTGGGAGTCGTGCTCGGGCATCTCGAAGTCGTACGGCAACCACTGGATGGAGAACTTCGACGCGGGCATGGTGATGACGGAGAAGGAGTTCATCTGCCACTTCTCGGACATTGTCGCGCGCGGCGGGAACCTGCTGCTGCTCGTGAACCTCGACCCGCAGGGCGCCTTCCCGGAGGTGCAGCGCGCGCGCCTTGAGCAGATCGGCGCCTGGCTGATGGTCTACGGCGAGGCCATCTACTCCACGCGCATCTGCGCGCCGTTCAGCACGGCCGCCGTCAACTACACGCAGTCCAAGGACGGCCGCACGGTCTACGCGGTCGTGAAGGAGCCGGCGGCGGAGGTGGCGCTCGCCTGCGAGCTGCCCGACGCGGCGGCGGTGACGGTGGTCGGGTCCGCGGCCCGGCTCGCGACGCGGCGCGAGGGCAGGGCGCTGGTGGTGTCGATTCCGCCGGAGCTGGCGAAGGGCGCGCTGCCGTTCGCGCTCCGCTGCGCGAAGTGAACGTTGTCTGTCTAATCAACCGAACAAGGAAAGGGAACACGAAATGAGCGTGACGAGACTGGATTTCATGAAGCTCGCGCTGGTCGGTGCCGCAGGTGCGGCGGTGACGGGCTGCGCCACGGGCAAGGGGGCGTGCGCGGGCGGCGCGTGCGCGGCGAAGGAGAAGGAGCCGAGGGTGAAGTTCCACTTCGGCCTGGCCGGCTTCACCATGCACAAGAAGAGCCTCGACGAGACGCTCGCCGTGCTCAAAAAGACGGACATCCACTACCTCTGCGTGAAGGACTTCCACCTGCCGCTCAAGGCGACGGAGGCCGAGATGGCCGCGTTCAAGGAGAAGTGCGCGAAGGCCGGCGTCACGCCCTACGCGGCGGGCCCGCTCTACACGAAGACGAACGAGGACGTGCGCCGCTACTTCGAGTACGCGAAGCGCTTCGGCTTCAAGACCGTCGTCGGCGTGCCCTACAAGGCGGGCGACGCGAAGGACAGCTGGAACAAGCGCCAAGGCTCCCGCGAGCAGCTTGAGTACATCGACAGGCTCGTCAAGGAGTTCGACATCCGCTACGCGATCCACAACCACGGCCCCGCGTCGCCGGACATGTACCCGGACGTCGCCTACGGCTGGAATCTCGTCAAGGACCTCGACCCCCGCATCGGCTTCTGCATGGACGTGGGCTGGGAGTACGGCTGCGACCGCGACCCCGCCGAGACGATCCGCAAGTACGGCTCGCGCATCTACGACCTGCACTTCAAGAACTTCGAGAAGGGCAGGCCCAACGGCGCCGCCACGCCGCTGCCGCGCGGCAAGATCGACTTCGTGAAGGTGATGAAGGCCCTCATCGACGTCGGCTACGAGGGCGTGTGCAGCCTCGAATACGAGCGCGACTTCAACGACAACCTCGCGCCGATCGCCGAGTGCGTGGGCTACTTCCGCGGCCTCGCCGACGTGCTGAACGCCTAGGCCCGGCAGCGCATACGGCCGATCCTCGGCCCCGCCGCCCGCGTCGCCCCGTCGATGCGGGCGGTTCGCTTTTCGCTCAAGGTCATTGACGGGGGCGGTGGGGGTGGTGTATACTGCGGGCATCGTGTGAATGGTTTGCCTTGCCAGGGGTAGTGGCGGAGCGACTGTCACGGAACGTCGAATGGGGTTGTCAGAAAGGTCGTGCGATGACGAGTTCAGTACATGATGAGCATACGTGCTCGAATTTGGATATGGTTGGCGTCGCGTCGCGGCGCGCCTCTTCCCGTCCCATCCGGATAGGGGGGGGGGGGTATGCTGATGCGTACCTCCCTCTGCGTGGTTGGCGTTCTTCTTGGCATCGCGGTGCGGGGTGAGAGCGCGCGGCAGACGGTTGTGATCGCGCCGGGGAACGGCGTCGCCTCGAACGTGGTGGAGGCCATCGACGGCGACGTGGACGTGCAGATCAACGACGGCGCGCAGAACGGCGGCCTCGTGACCCTCTCGGCGCTCAGCGAATATCGCGGCTCCACCTACGTCAAGAGCGGCACGCTCTCGGTCGGTTCCGTGGGGAGCGTGCTTCAGCCGTCGCCGATCGGTGCCTGCGCCGACCCCGCGAACGCGGTGATCGTCGGCAACGGCACCTTCCACTTCACGGGCGCGTATGGCCGCACGGACCGCGACTTCATCTTTCGGCCCGACGCCGCGCGGGTCAATTTGCCCGGCGTCGTCAAGGTCGATGCCGGTGGCGAGCTGCGCGTCGAAGGCCGCGTGACGGGGGTCAACAACGGCGCCGCCGCCTTCGTCAAGCTCGGCGAGGGGACGTTCACGATCGCCACCCGGAATCAGAAGCCCGGCACGCGCAACGTGTTCACGGCCGATCGCGGCTCGCACAATATCCCCGTGGTCATCCCCGCGAACGGCGACAGTCCCGCGCAGGGCGTCTCCTGCTTCAACGTGCTCGAAGGGCGCGTCGTCGTCGATACGGCCGCCGGCGTGACCAACTCCTTCGGGAACGAGACGCTGATCGGCGCCATCGCCCCCACGCCGCACGGCGCGCACCTCGACATCCGCGGTGGCCACACCGAATTCCCCGGATGGCTGGCCATCGCCCGTAGCCCGGGGGATGCGTCCACGGACCCGGCGGAGGGCTTCTGCTCGCTGAACGTCTCCGGCGGCACGGTTCGCATCGGCCAATTGGGGCTTGCCTATCAGCAGAACAACTCCCTGGACTATAATTCCCTGGCCGTGCTCAACGTTTCGGGCGGCGATGTCGAGAACCACAACTACATGCGCGTGGACCATACGCGGTCCCGCGGCGTCGTCAACGTCTCCGGCGGCGCACTCCACCTGAGGGATTCCTATGTCGCCCACTACAACGCCGGGTCCGAATTCACCTTGAACCTCACGGGCGGGCTCTTCGAGAGCAAGGGGCAGTTCAGCACGTCCGAGAAGGGGGACTCCACCGTGCGGTTCAATCTCATGGGCGGCACGTTCGCGGCCGGACGGATCTGGAACTCGGGCACGACGGACACGCGGATCACGGCGAGCGGCGCGGCGCTGAAGATGCGGGGCGACTGGACGGCGACGAAGATGGTGTGCGGCCCCGGCCCCGTGCCGCTGACGCTCGACGGCGGATCGCGGACGCTGACGGCGCCGCTGGAGGCGAACGGGGCGGACGCGCGGCTCGACGTTGCCGCGTCGCGCGCCGGCTACACGCTGACGCTGACGGACCGGGTTGGCGTGCCGGTCGACATGGCCGAGAGCACGGTGCTCGCGCTGGGCGGGAACGCGGTGACGGCGCTGGTGACGCTCGCCGAGGGGGCGGGCCTGCGCCTGAGCGCGGCGACGACGCTGCCCGATCTGCGGATGGGGAAGATGGCGCGGCTCACGTTCGCGGATGCGTCCGCGAAGCTGACGCTCGGCGCCTGGCAGGCGCCGGAGTTCCTCCGCGTGACGCTGGTGGACGCGGAGACG
>JBJEWG010000107.1:0-15028 GCA_051884935.1 Kiritimatiellia bacterium
AAGTCGCGCTGACCTTGAACCCCGCCGGAATCGCCGCAACGCGGTCGCCGTGGCTCATCCACACCACGAACTTGTCCGGCAGCCCCTTGAACAGCTCGTTGCCGGGCTGAACCGTCATCTCCGTCTTGCCGTACTCGCGCCGCTCACCGGGCTGGACGCGCCCGCCCAGCTCCTGGCTCATCAGCTGCATACCATAGCAGACGCCCAGAATCGGCAACCCGAGGTCGAAGATGCCGTGGTCGATGCCCGGCGCGCCGTCCTCGAACACGCTGTTCGGCCCACCCGAAAGGATGATGCCCTTCGGCGCGTAGGCCTTGACCCTCTCGACCGAGATGTTGAACGGAACAATTTCAGAATAGACGTGCTGCTCGCGAATCCGGCGCGCAATGAGCTGAGTGTACTGCGAACCGTAGTCGAGAATGATGATCGTGTCCATAGGGCGGACCGTATGTAGGGGTGGGGGAAAAGGAAGGAGGAAAGAGGGAGGTCAGTGGTGGCAGCCGCCACAGCCGTGGCCGCAGTGCCCACCACACTCACCACCGTGATGCCCGCCACCGCACGTGGCGACATCCGCGGTGACGAGCGTGCCGGCGAGGAACTTCTCAACGGCCTCGTCCGCAGCGCCCTCCACGCCCGCGAACAGCCGGATGCCCGCGCCCGCGAGCGCCCCCTGCATACCAGGGCCGACGTTCCCGCAGATGACGCCGTTCACGCCGTGCCACACGAGCCACAGGGCAAGGTCTTCATGCCCCGTGCCCTCCGTGTCGATGATCTCGGCGGAGGCAACCTTGCCCGCCTCGATCTTGTAGATCTTGAACTGGGTCGTCCGGCCAAAGTGCTGGAATATCTGGCCATCCGAATACGGAACTGCAATCTGTGTGTCCATGGGCGGTAGTATATCACATCCGCAGTGTCAGGAGCGCGACGCCGACGAGAATCGCGGCGAGGGCGAGGGCCTTCCGGCGGAGGTTCGTCTCGTGGAAGAACCGGGCCCCGAGCGCGAACGTGATGACCACCGAGACGCGGCGCAGCAGCGACCCCACGGAGATCGGCACGTCGGGAATCGCGAGCCCCGTGAAGTAGAGCCAGTCGGCGAGGGCGAGCAGAACGCCCACGCAGGGGATCGTCCAGCGCCACTCGAACGGGTCGTGGCGCAGCCCAAGCAGCGTGCGGCCCGTCAGCAGCGTGGCGTAGATGACGAAGAGCCCGATCTGAAACCAGAACTGGACCACCGCCACCGGTGCGGCGCAGACCTGGAAGACGTACTTGTCCCACAGGCTCGAACAGGCCGAGCAGCACATGCCCCCCACCGCGCACCAGACGGCGCGGTTCCGCAGAAAGTCGATCCCCTCGTGCCGCCCCGCCCAGGAGAACACCCAGTAGCCGCCGAACACGAAGAGCATCCCGATGGCCTGAATCCAGTTCGGCACCTCCCCGTAGCAGAAGAACGCCGCCACGAACACGATGGCCGGCGCGCACGCGCGAATCGGGGTCGCGATCGTGATCGGCAGCGTCCGCAGTGCGCAGAAAGTGAGAATCCACGACGTGGCGACGATGACGGACTTCGCGGCGGCGAGGGCGAGGACGCGGCCCCCCGGATGCAGCATCGCCCCCACGTCGCCGAAGATCGCCGCCGACGCGATGAACGCGCCCCCACCGCAGAACGTCGAGATCAGCAGCGTGGGCAGCACCGCGTTGTTCCGCACGCTCGCCTTCTTCGCGAGGTCGTAGAGCGCCAGAAACACCGCGCTCAGGAGAATCCACACTGTCCAATCCAGCTTCAAGCCGTCCGTCCTTCCTGAATAAAGGGTGTCTAGTTTATCATAAAAGCCCCCGCATGGTATAATACCCGCCATGTTCAGTTCACGGAAAGGAAACATCCGGGACGCCTTCCGAACGTCCCTCCCCCTCGTGCTCGCCATGGGCGCGCACGCGGTCAACCAGTTCACGGACCGCGTCTTCCTCGCGCGTTATTCGGACGCCGCCATCCAGGCCTCTCTCCCCGGCGGCATCCTCAGCTGGCTCTTCATCTGCCTTCTCGTCGCCACCGCCGGCTATTCCGGTACCTTCGTCGCCCAGTTCCACGGCGCCGGCTCCCGCCGCGACGCCGCCTCGGCCTACGGGCAGGGCCTCTGGCTCGCCCTCGCCTCGCTCCCGCTCATCCTGCTCTCAATCCCCCTCGGGCACTGGCTCTTCGACATCTCGGGCCACGCTCCCGAGATCCTCGCCGACGAGAAGCCCTACTACTCCATCCTCCAGCTCGGCGGCGTCTTCTGCGTGCTCGAAGCCGTCCTCGCCGGCTTCTTCACCGGCCAGGGCCGAACGCGCCTCGTGGGCTTCTCCACCATTCTGGGCAACCTCTCCAACGTGCTCCTCGACTGGATGTTCATCTTCGGGCACGGCGGCTGCGGGCGCTGGGGCATCGTCGGCGCCGGCTGGGCGACCGTCATCGCCCTCGCCGTCCCCTGCGCCGTGCTCGGCGCCGTCACCCTCTTCGACCCCGCGCTGCGCGGTCGGCGCTACCTCGTGGCGCTCAGGCCCCGCCCCGACCTGCTCAGGCGCATCATCCGCTTCGGACTCCCCTCCGGTCTCCACCAGTTCCTCGACGTCGCCACCTTCACCGTCTTCGTGATGGTCACCGGGCGGCTCGACGACCTCTCGCTCGCCGTCTCGAACATCGTCTTCGCCGTCAACACCTTTTCCTTCGCCCCGCTCCTCGGCCTCGGTCAGGGCACCACCGTCCTCGTCGGACAGTACCAGGGCGCGAACGACCCGACCGCCTCGATGCGCGCCACCGCCAGCGCCCTCCTCCTCGGCGCCGCCTACGCGCTCATCTTCGCGCTCGTCGTCGCCTGCTTCTCGGACGCCATCATGGACCTCTTCCGCAACCCCGAGACGAAGTTCGACGCGGCCTCCTACCACGCGCTCGGGCGCACCCTCATGTGGATCATGCTCTCCTGGGCCATCTTCGACGCCATCAGCCTCATCGTCGGCGGCGCGCTCAAGGGCGCCGGCGATACGAAGTTCGTCATGTTCGCCCTCCTCGCGATCTCGCTCGGCCTCTGGATGCCCGCGGTCTTCGCGGTGCTCCACTTCGCCCCCTCCATCACGCTCCTCTGGATCACCATGCCCGTCTACTGCGCCGTCTGCGCCGCCACCTGCATCGTCCGCTTCCTGCTCGGCGGCTGGAAGAAGCTCCGCCTCGTGGACGACCTCGTCACGCACTAAATAAAGCACAACGGCCGCGGGGAACTCCCGCGACCGTCGTTCATCGCCTGATCTAAAGCGAACTTACCAGCCGAACAGCGCGTTCAGCAACCCACCCCGACGCGGCGGAGGAGGAGGAGGGGGCGGCGGAGTCGTCGGCACGACGACCGTCTGCGCGGGCGCAACCACCGTCGGCTGAACCACTTCCACCGGCGGCGGGATCAGATGATACCCTCCGTTGTAGCAGTAGTTGTAGCCGTCGAAATAATACCCCTCGCCGTAGTAGTAGGCCCCGTCCACCACGTAGCTCCACGGGGACGCCACCCAGGACCACCCATACCGCGCGCCAGTCATGGGCGGCGGCAGCGCGGGCCGCCCCCAGTAACGCGCGCCGCGTGGACGCCCGGCGTGAAAGCCCGAATGGTTCGGCGGCGGCGCGTAGTGCCCCGCGCCACGCGCATCCATGCGGTAATGGGACTTCTGAATCTTGTGCGACCCGCCCCTGTGAGGCGCCCCGCCGTGCGGACGCGGCCCGCCACCCGCCGCAGGTCGCGGCGGCTGACCCGCCGGACGCGCCGCAGGTTTCGGCGGCTGACCCGCTCCCGGCCGCGCCGCAGGTTTCGGCGGCTGACCCGCCGCAGGACGGGCCGGATGAGCCCCCGGACGCGCCGGCTGCCCTGCCGGACGCGCCATCGCCCGGCTCGGCGCGGGTTCGCCCCGCTTCGGCGCGGCCCCCTTGTGCGGCGGCGGCGCAGCGAGAAGCCCAACGGACACTCCCACCGTCATTGCAAAGAGCACTGTTCTCATATCGATTCCTTTCCTTTCAATATCCCTCGCGAATCTCGTGTTCACGCCCAAAGTATAGCCAAACCCCGCCGCCGCTGTCAAACGCCTGATTCAAATAACTCAAACCAGTGGCGATCGCCAAACTTGTCAAGACACCCACTCACCACCGAACGACAGTAGCCTACCCTCATAGCCCAGTAGTCTACCCTTGAATGTTGTCGCGCGCGCGAGGCGCGTATCGGAACGCACAGCTTCAGCTGTGCCGCCGCGCCACCGTCCACATCACCCGGGCGGATTTTACCGACCGATAGCCCTGACGCTCCCACGAGCGGGCGTAGCCACCACCGACCGATAGCCCTGACGCTCCCATGGGCGGGGCCGCGCGCCACCGAGAGGCGGCCCACCTCCTGCCGACATCACGTCACACCAGAGCCGACGGGCGACGCAACTTCCTAGGCGATTCTGAATTCTACTGCCCAGTGGAATAAATTTTACTGCCGAGTGGAATTTTCTCCACTCGGCAGTAAAACCAGCAGTCTTCTAGGCGACCCCGTGTCCCCTCCGAGTCACCCCCGCGCGCCCATCGCGACGAGCCCCGCCGCCCATCCCGTCCCATCCGCCGACCTGCCGCCCGGTTTTAAGAAACTCCGAGCGTTTACAAAGGGGCGGTTCTAACGAACCGCCTATCGCTTCGCGCTTTCTCAACGGCCTTTCTTTAGCCAAATGGCGGCTGATTTTGAGTCGATGTCTTCGACGCCGGGGAATTTCCCACCTGATGCTTCACAACACTTCAATAGACCAGGTCAATTTATGTCGAATAAAAGTCGTTGAAGCGTGCGAAGCATCAGGCGGTTCGTTAGAACCGCCCCTTTGTAAACGCTCGGAGTTTCTAAACGGTCGATGCGAGCCTTCAGCCACCCCGGAAGCCGTTCCTCCGCGCAGGTGTCGAAAGATTGTCCGGGCGGCTTGAGGCGCGGCGGGACAGGCAAGGAGTTGCGTGCCGGTCACTTCGCCTGGGCGCGCGTGGTGTAGAGCGGATAGCCCACCTCGCGGAGCGCCTGGACCGTCTCGGGGTAGGGGCGGTCGCAGATATCCGTCCAGCCGACCTGGAAGTATTCGCCGTCGAAGCGCCCCGAAGTCGCCTGGTCGGAGAACTGGTGCCAGTGCACCCCCACCACCTGCGGGTTCGCGAGGGCGCTCTCCACATAGGCCTTGAGCGCGGCGGCACGTCCCGCCTGACTCTCCGCGTTGACGAGCCCCGAGCCGAAGAGCCCGCGATCGTGCGCGCCGAAGTGGAACTCGCCGATCATCACCGGCGCGTCGAGCCCCTCGGGCAGACGCCAGTCGCGGATGCCCGCCGCGTAGATGTTGTAGCTCACCACGTCGCAGAACTTCACGCAGGCCCTGACGGCCCACGGACGCGCCGAGCCGGCGAAGCGGCAGCCGAGGTAGAGCAGGCCGGGGTCGAACTCCTTCACGGCGGCGCGCGTCCGCTTGAAGTACTCCTCCACGATCACGTCCGTGAACGCGCGCAGCTCGGCGGCGGGTACCTTGGCCACGTCGCCGTCCCACACGATTCCCTTCGCGGCGAGCCGCCGGACGAACTCGACCTTCGCGGGCTGGTCGTCGGGGCTCCACAGCGTCCAGCGGGCCAGGTCCTCGTGCGCCGCGCCCCACTGGATCTCGTTGTCGATGAAGAAGCCGATGCACCAGGGGTCGTGCGCCTCGCGCCCGTGTTCGGCGAGCGCCGCGAGGCACGCCGTGCGGAACGACGGGTCGAACGGGTCGCGGAACTTGAACCAGCTGCCCCAGCTGCCGGCGATGGGGCGCGACGCCACCTCCACGCGCTCGGCGTAGGGCGTGCGGTCCTGCAGGCAGATTTCGAGGTCGCTCGAATTCGCGATCGTGTTGCACCCCCAGCTGCGCAGGCGGCGGTGGCAGCTGTCGGCGTAGCGCTCGAACCACGCCTCGCCGTACTTGCGGTAGAGGTTGGCGGCCGAGAAGTCGAAGCGGCGCGTCTCGTCGCGCTTCAGGTAGAACGGCAGCAGCAGCGCGTCGTAGGTGTCGTAGAACCGCGCGAGCGGCTCGCCCCTCTTCGGCAGGTCGGCGAAGAGGCAGTCCCGGTCGGGCATCGCGCCGCCGCACTTCGGCGTGCGGGGGTTGCCGTTGAGGGGCGTGAGGGCGGAGCTCGGCGTCACGCGCACCGCGCCCCAGCTCCAGAAGAGATTGCCCTCGGGATCGACGAGCCACCAGCGCCCATCGACCTTCTTCGGATAGAAGCGGCCCGTCGCGGCCTGCCTCGGCCCTTTCGTCCATCCGCCGAACCGGTCGCGGTCCGCCGGGCCGGGATGCGCGGCGAGGTCGGCCTCCTCGGCGGCCGCGCCGGCCTTCAGCTCTTCGTCGGAATGCGTCTTGCCCGGCCAGTCGCGCCACCGGAACTGCCCGAACTTGTCGAAGCACGGCAGGAACGCCTCCGTCGTCATCTTCGTCCAGGGCTCGTTCGAGATATCCATCTTGATCGGCAGCTTGCGGCCCACCCAGCCGTTCATGGTCTGGTTCGGGCGGTAGAGCGCGTCCACGATCTCCGCCGGCTTCATCTTCCTCCACTCCGTCCGGCGCGGGATCTGGTTGTTCTCGGCGAGGACGACGGGGGAATCCCAGAGCGGGACGCCCCGCGCGACCGTGCGACCGTCCGCGCGCGCGACGTTCGTCTTCGGGAACTTGCAGACCTTGCCCGTGAGCAGGTCCACCCACACCGGGTCGCGCAGGTTGAATTTCTCGAAGGCGACGTCGCCCCGCTCGTAGGCGAGCGCGTCGCCGGGGCGCGCCCCCGAGAACCACAGCACGTACACGGGGGACGACTGGCGCTCGAACTTCGCCACGGTGAGCTCCTTGCCGTTGACGGTCTGCTTCGAGACGCCCACGGGGTGGACGTCCTCGTCGAAGTACGAGAACACGTGCTGCATCGCGTAGAAGCTCGGGCGGCGGTAGACGACCTCCTTGAGCAGGTTGCAGCGCAGCAGGCCAAAGCTCTGGAGCATGAACGTGTACCGGAGGTCCACGCAGGTGAACACGCTGGACGGGATGCCGCGCGCGGCGTCGCCGATCGTGCGGCGGAGGTTCCACTTCGCCTGCGAGTATTCGGTCCACTCCACGCTGTGGATCGCGTGCGCGTACTCAAGCTGCGACGGGCAGCCCACCTCGCCCTGGAAGATGTCGAAGCGCGGCGAGTAGCTCTTAACGAAGGCCCGCAGCGGCTCCGCGAGCGTCGCGTACGACGTGTCGGGATTCGGCGTGTAGGGGTGGTAGATGAAGAGGCTCGCGAGGTCGAGCGCGTTCTCCTTCTTCAGCCGTTCGAGCAGCACGCCGTAGTCGCTCTCGACCGGCTTCCGCCCCTTCTTCGTCCAGCTGATCGCCGTCACGTAGCACTTCGCGCCCGGCTGCACGGCGCGGATCGCCTGCGCGGTACGGTAGAACATCTCGGCGTATTCGGGCGCCTGGTCGAAGGGCTCGTTCCAGATCTCCCACTCGTCCACGACGTCCTTGTAGCGCTCGACGCAGGCCGTGCAGTAGCGCAGCCAGGCCGCGAACGCCTCCGCGTTCTCCGTCACCTGCTTCACGCGCATCCCGAGGCGGAAGTCGCTGCCCCACACGGGGTTGCCGTAGGAAAGGCAGATCCAGGGCTTCACGCCCATCGCCGCCATCTCGTGCACCTGAGGGTCGAGCCACGTGAAGTCGTACTTCCCCTTCTCCTGCTCCGTCTTCGCCCAGCCGCTGAAGAGCCGCCCCCGCTTGGCGCCGAGGTGGGGCAGGTACGCCTTGAAGGCGTTCCAGTCCGCATAGTCGCGGTCCATCGTCTCGCAGCCGATGGACCACCTGGACCCCTTGATGTCGCTCGCGAGGCGCGTCTCCAATACGCCGGAGGGCTCCAGCCCGCACTCCAGCGCGCAGAGCCTCTTCCATGTGACGCACGGCTTCTCCTTCTCGAAGAGCGTCTTCGGCGGGGCCTTCTTCACGTGGTCGTCCCAGGCATCCCAGCTCTTGATCTTCGCCGCGTCCTTGAAGGACACCACGCCCGGCGCGGCAACCGCCGCCGCACAGGTCGCCGCCGTCAACCAGCACACGATTCGCGTCTTCATACCACCGCATCTCCCGTTTGAGGTTTGCTTCGTTTCCGTTTTCGAGGGGCCGCACCGCACCGCGCCACGCCGCAGAGCAGCCCGCCAAATGCGAGCGTCACGACGAGCGAACTGCCGCCATGCGAGATGAGCGGCAGGGGGATGCCCGTCATCGGCAGCGCGTTCAGAACGCCCGCCACGTTCAGAACCACCTGCACGGCCAGGCTCGCGACGATCCCCGTCGCGAGCAGCGCCTCGCCGAACGCGCCCGCCGCCGCACACCGCGCCGCCGCTAGAAGTCCGCGCACGAAGACGACGCCCCACAGCGCGAGCACCGCCAGGCACCCCACGAGCCCCAGTTCCTCCGCCAGCGCCGCATACACGAAATCGCTTGAGACGATCGGCACCGCGTCCACGTCCCCCAATCCGAACCCGAGGCCCCGCACGCCCCCGCTCACGACCGCCGCCAACCCCTGAAGTGTCTGCCAGCCGGCCCCCGTCACGTCCGCCAGCGGGTCGCGCCATACCGCGAACCGCGTCGCGAGATGCCCGATCGGATGCGCGGCCGCGCAGGCGAACCCGACGCCAATCACCGCGCCCGCCGCGAGCCCCCAGCCCCACGACGCGGCGAAGAGCATCGCCGCGAACGTCAGCGCCAGCTGCGCCAGCAGACCGAAGTCGCCCGCCAACGCAATCCCCGCCCCCACCACGCAGAAGAGCCCCCCACAGGCCAGCACCGTGCGCGGCGGCGGCGCGCATTTCCCGCGCGTCAGCCATCCCGCGGTGAACACCACCACGCAGAGCTTCACGAGTTCGGAGGGGTTGAGGCGCCCCGGCAGGTAGAGCCCGCCCCGATACCGCCGCCCGAACACCAGCAGCGCCGCCATGAGCGCGCAGGCGAGGCCCCAGGCGATCCAGGGCCCGCGCCCGCGCAGGGCGCGTCCGATCCATCCGCCCGCGCAGACGAACGCCGCGACCACGCCCACCACAAGCGGCCCCACAAGCCCACTGGGGATCGTCCCCGCCAGGCGCGTCTGCACGACGACGCCCAATCCCGTCAGCGCCGCGAACGCTCCGATGAGAACCCAGTCGGCCTTCATTCGAAATACCCGAGATTCCGCGCTTCGAGCAGAACGCCCTTCGCGACCGGCAGGGCCGCCGCCGCGCCGAAGCCGCCCCGCTCCACCACCACCGTCACCACGAGGCGCGGCGCCGCCTCCGGCGCAAAGCAGGTGAACCACGCATGGTCCGCGCCGTCCGTCCCCGTCTCGGCCGTGCCCGTCTTGGCGCAGACGTCGAGCCCGGCGATGTCGCACGCCCGCGCCGTGCCGCCCCGCACGACGGCCCGCATCATCTTCTTCACCCGCGCCGCCGCCGCGAAGTCGAAGGCCCGCGCCCGCAGCGCCGGCTTCGCCGCCGGGGAGAGCGTCGGCGCCAGCATCAGCCCGTCGTCCGCCACCGCCGCCGTGAACAGCGCCACCGCCAGCGGCGTGAGCTGAAGCGCCCCCTGTCCAATCGCCACCGGCGCGAGCTGCGGCGACGAGAGACCGTCCGGCACGCCACCCCCCGCCGACTCCACCGAGACGGCACTCGACGACAGCACCACCACCGGATCGCGCAGGCGCGCCGCCGTCACCGCGCGGCCGAACGCCTCCGCGCCCAACGCCACGCCGAGCTGCGCGAAGTACGTGTTGGAGGAATGCATCAGCGCCTCGCCCATGCCCAGCCGCCCGAAGCCGCGCCACGCCTTCCCCCGCCACGCCATCTGGCGCGCCTCGACGTCGCGGATCGCGGGCGCCCCCCGCGCGCTCCGATAGCCTTCCGCCGGACAGTTAAAGACGGGATCGACACCCTGCGAGAGCGCCGCCGCCGCCATGAACACCTTGAACGTCGAACCGGGCGGATAGAGCCCGTTGAGCGCCCGGTTCAGATAGTTCGCGCGCGGCGCCGAAACGAGCGCGCGGATGCGGCCCGTCGTCGGCTCCAGCGCGACCACCGCGCCGCTCTTCCCCTCCATCAGCGCCTCGGCGCGCGCCTGCAGCCGCGCGTCCAGCGTCAGCGGCACCGGCCGATCATCCGCCGCGAGCGCGAGGTCGTCGATCGCGTGCTGAAGCGTCGAACCCGGCTCCGCCACGTCGAGCCGCGCGCCGCGCCGATCAACCGCCACGCCGTGCGGCGGGATGACCTCCTGAAGATTCGCCCGCCGGTCGTAGCGACGCAGAAAGCGGACGAACCGCGCATCCCGCGGCCCGACCGCCAGCCAGCGCGCGTGCACGCACACAAGCGCCGCGAGGGAGAGAAGCCCCAGCAATCCCAGGATGGCAAGCCGCGCCCTCATCCCCTCGCCCCGCGCCCGGTCACTTGCCCCGAACCGCCTCCATCGCCACCTTCTTCATCAGCTCGGCCTTGGCGCCCTTCAGCCGCGCCGGCGCATAGGGGCACTTCGTCACGTCCACGTCGAAGAGCTTCGCCGTCCACACGAGCGCCTGCAGGTAGTGCCCGTCGGCGTTGAAGTGGAAGACATCGCCCTTCGGCGTCCACGTGCCGTCCTTCTGGACGAACTTCGCGCTGCCGCACACGTCGCCGCCGAAGGAGTTCTCCGTATACGCCACGGGCAGTTCCCGGCGCCAGGCCTGCACCGCCGTGCCGACCGGGATCACGTCGAAGCCATAGGGCTTCGCGAAGGCGGCGTAGGCGGCGTGCAGCTTCGCGTACATCTCGTTCTGGTCGATGCCCCACTTGGCGAGGCGCTTGTCCCAGGGCGTGTAGCTCCACGTCTCCTGCACCACGATCTTGGCCTGCGGCGCCAGCTCCCGAATCGTCTTCACGAGATCGTCGCCGAAGGGATGGTAGCTCTCGGGCTTCCAGGACTCGTGCGAGGCCTGCTGGATCGTCACCACGTCCCACCGGTCCGCCTTGAGGGCCGCAGGGATGTTTCCGCCCTTGAACGTCTCCATCTTGCCCGTTCTGTTGTTCTTGCGCTCCGACGTCTTGAGGATGGAGGCCACCACCGCGCCCGGTGCCTGCCGCACGCCGCCATAGCTCCAGCCCACCAGATAGGGCGCCGTTTCGGGCTGGCACACGTTCCGCCAGTGGCGCTCCAGCGAGCACCCCCCGATGTAGAGCGAGCAGAGGTCGAGATCGAGGTCCATCGCCTTCGCGACGTTCGGCATCTCGTTCAGCAGGCAGATCGAGAAGCTGTTGCCGATCATCAGCACCTTCAGCGACTTCGTCTCCTTCTTCGTCTCGGCGGCGAACAGACTCGCGCACGCGCAGGCGGCGACGAGCAGGGTCTTCAACTTCATTCGGATTCTCCTTGGTTTCGGGTTTGCCCGCCCTTCGACGCCTATGCGTCGATTCGGACGGGGATGATTTCCTTGTTCAGATGCGCATCCATCGCGATGGCCATCACATCGCCCGCCGCCTTCGCGCTCAGCGTTCCGTCGGCCGTGATCGTCGCGTAGTCGTTCGCATAGGTGACGAACGGATTGTACTTGTTGCGCGGGTTCGGCGTGTGGATGATGCGGTCCGCGTCGTAGCAGCCCCAGGTGACGGCGCCCGCAAGATGCGGCGCCGCGAGCTTCAGGGCGCCCCCCGCCCGCACGACGCGCGCCGCCGTGTGGATCACGCGGTCCTGCCCGCCGCCCACGCGCGTGAAGTAGACGAGGTTGTGCGCCGGGTCGAGCTGCACGGCGTCGAACGTCTGCTCGTTCACCGTGCCCTTCTGCTTGCGCGGCAGCTCGCCGCACCACGGCTTCGAGCCGATGATGTAGTCACCGTACGCGGCGTCGCACGGCTCCGTCACGTGGAGGATGCCCCTCTGGAACGTCTGGCGCTCCGCGTGGTGGTGCCCCGTGATGTCGAGCAGGATGCGCCCCTGCGCGTCGGCGAAGTCGTAGTCCTTCCCCGCAAACGCCACCTTGCCGCGATTCTGGTAGGCCTCAAGGAACTCGCGAAAGTCCCGGAAGCGCCGCGCGTCGCCCGCATCGCCCACGCACCCCGTGAGGGGGATGTGGTGGACGATCACGGCGCACCAGCCCGCCGGCAGAGTCGCGATGGCCACCTCCGCGAGCCACACCTTCTGCGTCTGCCCCATACCGTACTGGACGGCCCAGTACGTGCGCTTCGGGTCGATGGAGTCCGTCGTATCCACGAAGACGTAGCGTATCTTCACCGCGCCGTTGTCGAAGTAGTAGTAGCACGCCGTCGGGTCCGCCGGGTTCGTGACGACGTTCGCGCAGCCCCGCGAGCCCATCACCACCCTGCACGCCTCCTCGGCGGAGTAGGTGTGGCCCGCCGCCGTCTTCGCGTCGTGCCGAATCGTGAAGTCGTGGTTGCCCTTCGCAGTGTAGAGCAGCTGCCCCGAGGCCTCGATCGGATCGCGCCAGTGGAGGCGGTAAGCATCGACGGCGAAATCGACGCCCGCCTTGTCGCTCTCGAATTTCGCCGCGAACGCCTCCGGTAGGTCACCCCCGCAGAACGTCTTCCGAATCGGCGTCAGGCCCGTGAGCGCCGCGAGCGCCTTGCCGCTCTGCCGCCTGTTCGCCGAGATGTGGAGGTCCGTGATGAACCAGAAGCCGTCCACGGTCCGCGCCGCGCGCGCCCGCACCTTCTCGGCGACGGCCGCGAGATGCGGCGCCCAGTAGGCGCCGAGCGGCTCCGCCGCGTCGTCCGCAACCGCCGCCAGCGCCCGCATCGCCGGACCCATCGCCCCCGCGGCTGCGAAGACGCCGAACCGCGCAAGAAAGCCCCGTCTGTCGATCGTCATCGTCGTTCCTTCTCCTGGCGGCAAAGTATACCACAAAAAAGAAGACCCGGCCCGGAGGCCGGATCTCCCTTCAGTCGCGCAGATGCGCTTCGATTACCAGCGGGTGTCGCCGCGATCGCGGCGGGGACCACCGCCGAAGCCGCCGCGACGCTCGTTGCGGGGCTTGGGCTGCGATTCGTTCACGCGGACCGGGCGCCCGTCGATCTGCTGGCCGTTGAGGGCATCGATCGCCGCCTGCGCCTGGGCGCGGTCGGGCATTTCGACAAAGCCGAAGCCCTTGGAACGGCCGGTCATGCGATCGGCCACCACACGCGCGGAGGTAACTTCGCCAAACTGCGCGAACGCAGTCTTGAGTCCTTCGTCAGTCGTCGCGTAAGCGAGGTTACCAACGTAGATATCCATCTTTTTATCCTTCTTGATCACTATCAACGAATCGCGCCGAAAGCACACGCTTCGTGCGAGTTGTGCCAAATAGTTTACTCTCCTTTTCTCCGCCCGTCAAGCGCAAGCCCGAAAAAATCGCGAGGGAATTCTCCTCGGCGTGGACGGCCTTGAGACTCGCCAAATCACCCAAAAACCTCCACGACCGCCGCCGAGACCTCTCAGATTTCCTTGCGCTTGATGTATTTGAGGATGTTTCGCTTGAACATGCGTGGGCCGCCGAAGAACTTGTCTTCGCTGTTCGTGAGCAGTAGTCCATTGTTCAGTTTCTGGGCAATCAGCGAAACCGTGCATATCAGGTCTGCGACCTGAAACAACTTGTAGTTCACAGGTTTCACTCCCTGCATGAACCGACAGGCTGTTCCCAGCCGTGGGCCTATGGTTTCGTGAAGAAGATTTGTAATCGGCGTCTGTCCGCAGTCGTAATAGACTTTGACGGAGTCAACGTGCGGGTGAGCACTGACAAGCACGTCCAAAAAAGAGGAGATACCATCTTTTAACTGCTGTAGCATCTGTTCCTCTGAGGCAATGAACTTCTTGTCGACATAGACGCAACGATAGCGGAAATCGGCTTTGCGAGTGAAAGCCATCATCATCGAGAAGATGCGGTTGCGCAGTTCCCAGTTCATATACTGATAACCGGCCTCATGGCGTATAATCGGACCAGCATGGAAACAGAGGTTGGAAAAGCCAATCCGATCAAGCTCCTGATCGAATTTGCGGACAAGCGGTTCAATCGAAACGGACTGATCGTGAAGCAACAGGCAAAGGATGAAGAATCGTGTGGAATCACCCTCGTCGGAGAGATTCCCAGATTCATCAATGAATATACTCAGCGCCTGTTCTTTCATCCGCTGTAAGAAAAGACATGAGCGACGGGTCTTCCCATCGCTCAAGGCGAAGAACTTTCTCCGCGTCTCGGTGACCCCGGCCTTTAGCCTTCGTCGCTGAGCACTATACCATAATCAGAGGCCGTGAATCAAGCGTGGAATGAGGAATTGACGGGAGGGGGCCGCATGGTCGTTCACCGTTCCTCGCGGTGTTTTCTACCTGAGAAGAATCGCCGTACCCGCGTTCGAGACGGAAAGGAGAATCCCTTCCGCGTCCCGCGTCAGGCGGTACATCCGGTTCGGCCTTTCAGGCGCGTCGATCATCCACATCGTCTCGGCCCCCGCGATCGACGTACAGGCGATCAGCCGGTAGGTCCCCGTCGGCAGCGTCGCGACATCGCCCGTCACGCGCAGCGTCGCCGCCGTCAGCGCGCCGCCCGCCAGCGCGCCGCCCGCCAGCAGCTTCACCGAACCGTCCACCACTCCGCCGCCGTCGAAACGTTCCCGTACACGGCTTCAGGTGTAGCGGATTTTCATCGTTCCGTCCAACGGAAATCGTGGAAGCCCCAGGCGTTAGCACAGCCCTTTATAACGCTCGGAGTTGAAATCGAGGGTTCCGCCGGGCCGTCCACTCGCTCGGCGAACCCGCCACCCGTACCACCACGCCATCAGCCAGTGGGGCCACTCAAACGCCCCGAGCAGTCACGCAGACGCCCCCGAGCAGCCGCCCGGGTGATGCTGGAGGGTACGGCATTCTCCTCCCGACGAAACGGTCAATCAGCACCGACCCGGCGGTGCAATCCCCCTTGTCATCCGGACTTCACTTGCGCAACCAAACAAATTCTCTTGCGCAAGTGAACAGATTTGGTTGCGCAACT
>JBJEWG010000108.1:0-2816 GCA_051884935.1 Kiritimatiellia bacterium
GCCGGGGCCGGTCTTCACGAGACGGCTGGCGGCGGGCAGGGCCACGTCGTAGACGTTCGTCACGCCGGCGGGGATATCCAGCGTGATGACGCCGTTCGCCGCGTCGGGAAAGGAAACGGCGGAAGCGCCGGTCAAAGCCAGACACGCCCCTGCCAGCACGAAGGACTTCATACGCATCACGGAATCTCCTTATTTGTAGTCACAAACCATATTCTAGGCGGGAAGAACGAATCGGTCAAGAGGGAATTTGAAGGGGACGGTTCGAGCGGGGAAAGTCTGGAGGGACGCGCGGGGAGATGTCGGGAGGGGTGGGCGTTTTGTCGAGGAGGGTTTGGTCGGTTGGTGCCCGTCATTCTGGTTGGACGTCGAGGCGATCTTGAATTTAGTTGCGCAAGTGAATGAATTCAGTTGCGCAACCAAATAGATTCACTTGCGCAAGAGAATTCATTTGGTTGCGCAAGAGAATCCCGGATGACGGGGGGATTCTGCAGTTGGGTCGGCGCGGTTTGCCGTTTTGTCGGGAGGAGAATGCCGTAGCCTCCCGCATCGCCCGGGCGATCTGACCGACATACAGGAAGAACACGACGGAACGGCAGGAGGCGCCCCCCGGCCTCGCGCGCGCGCGTCCATATATATAAGCGGATTGATGGCCGGGGCGCAATCATCGTCCTATTGACACGAAATGCGCCGAAATGGTAAACTGGCGCCAACTCGCTAGTTGGCGGGAAGTTTGGTTGGCAGCGTGTGGAGGCGTATATGAGGAAAAGAGTGCTCGGAGTGGGCGTTTCCGCCGCGATGGCGGCGGCGTTGGGTGTTTCGGCGGCGGCGGGCGAGGTCGTGGTGGGCGCGGGCGAGACGCGCGTCGTGGCCGTGGAGACGGCGACCACGCAGGAGGCCGCCGTGCGCGTCGCCGACCGGGCCGTGATCGAGAAGACGGGCGCGGGCGCGCTCACGCTCCCGACGGGGGCCTTCACCGAGAACAAGCCGATTTCAATTACCGTGCGCGAGGGGACGGTCAAACTTGAATCGTCCGAGCCGCTCGTGGCGGACTACCCGCAGCCGACGGAGGTGATGAACCGCGCGGCGCTCTGGATGGAGGCCGACACGAACGTCCGGCTGAAGGAGGGGAGCGCGGACGAGGTCGCCGGCTGGCTCGACGTCCGCGAGACGGGCGACGGTACCGAGTCCCGGCCCTTCGCGTACGCGCGCGCGGTCCCTCATATCAACGAGTTGTTGACGGCGTACCCGCTGCGGCAGGCCTGGCAGGAGAAGGCGGGCGTGTGGTTCCGTGGCCTCGGCAGCGGCTGCTTCATGAACTGGGTGAATCCCGACGGCTCGCAGGGCAATGTGCCGGGCATCCGCCATGTCTTCGTGGTCCATGGCGGCCCCACGGGCAAGGGGACCTTTCTCGGCCAGCGTGCGGGAGGAACCGAGTTCTTCGCGAGTGGCGGCGACACCGCCATGTGGATGGGCGACAACGGCGGATGCATGCCGCTCTATGCCTCGCGGACGTACCTGAACGGCGCGGAGGTCGATGGATCCTCCACCCCCTATCCTGCCGATGGCGTCCACGTGGTGGAGGTCGAGGCGCTGGGGAGCTCGCTGGAGGCGAAGTGCTTCTATTCCGAATGCGACATGCAGGTGACGGCGACTGACGGAACCCAGCACACGACCGACGACGGGAAGGTCGTCAATCCGATTCTGGGGACCACCGATATGAACTACGGCGGCGACCGCGCGGGCGGCGAGTATCTGCACGAGGTGCTGCTCTTCACCAATTCGCTGACGACCGCCGAGCGGATGGCGGTGTCGGGCTGGCTGAACCGGAAGTGGCGCGGCGCGAGGCCGCCGACGGCCCTGCCGCAGACGACGGTGGCGCTCGCGCCGGACACGGCGCTGGAGCTGGCGGGCGACTTCCCCGCGCCCGTCGCGGTGCGGGGCGACGGCGTGATCCGCAAGACGGGCGACGGCAGTGCCACGATCCGCTCGGCGAACGAGCCGCGCAACGCCGCGCGCCGCGTCGAGATCGCGGGAGGGACGCTGAATCTGGGCTATTCTCTGCCCGTGGTCTGCGCGGCGGGGGATGAGGTGACGTCGGAGAGCAGCCTCCACGGTCCGGTGATCGCGGCGCCGCGGAAGGGCGCCGCCGCGAAAAGCCTCGTCAAGGAAGGCTCGGGGCCCCTCACGCTGGACGCGGTCCCCGACGGCGTGGCGCGCCTCGTGGTGGCGGGCGGCGAGCTGCGCCTCGCCGACCCCGAGCGCGCGCGGCGCGCGGTGACGTGCGCGACGATTCCCAACGCCGACTTCGAGGGCTATCGGGCGACGTCCCTCGCGGACGCCTATTTCTACATCGGGCACGGTACGGAGTCGCGGGGCTGGCATGCGGACGTGCCCGAGAGCGCCGGAAACGAGAGCGCCGTGTTCTTCTTCGATCAGAGGTTCGGCAGCCCGATGTACTGGAACATGATCCTCCAGGACGACCGGGGCGGCGTGCTGGCCCTCAAGCGGCACGGCTCGGCCTGGTGCGAGGTGCAGGTGCCCGAGGACGGGGAGTACAGGCTGAGCTTCCGGGCGGCGCCGCGCGGCGGATACTCCGGCGACCAGCTGGAGGTGATGATCGGGCCCGACGCGGAGTCGCTCGTCTCGTGCGGCCCGTTCAAGCCCCGGGGCGACGCCTGGCTCTCGTACACCCTCCTGCCCGTGCGTCTCACGGCGGGGACGCACCAGCTCTGGCTGAAGTCCAAGATGCTGGACAACGACAACTGCACGCAGTTCGACGACTTCCGTCTGGAGCGGGTGGCGGCGGCGGAGGCGTG
>JBJEWG010000109.1:0-14838 GCA_051884935.1 Kiritimatiellia bacterium
CGGCCACTTGCCTCTCTATACCTATATATAAGGAATAGGGGCTGGCAGGGGCGGACGCCCCTGCCACCGAACCGAAAACAGGCTTCCTGTCGTGTCCTTTTTGATGGCGAGAAGCCGTTTGATGGCGAGAGATCGTTGAAAGGTGAAGGGCGCGAAGCCTTAGCCTCAGGCGGGGAATTTCCCGGCGTCGAAGACGCCGACTTAAAATCAGTCGCCATTTGGTCAAAGAAAGGCCGTTGAGGAAGCGCGAAGCTTTAGGCGGAGCGTTAGCGGAGCCCTTTGTAAACGCTCGGAGTTTCTAAAACCGGGCGATGGGTCGGCGAATGTGGCAGATATGTCGGCGTGGCATGCGGGGTTGCCTCGGAGAGACGGGCGTTTCACCTTGGAGAGACGGGCGGATGTCGGGGCGATCTGGGGCTGGGTTGCGCAAGAGAATGAATTCAGTTGCGCAACTAAATCTGTTCACTTGCGCAAGAGAATTTGTTTGGTTGCGCAAGTGAATCCCGGATGTCGGGGGGACTCTGCCGTTGGGTCGGTGCTGATTGGCCGTTTCGTCGGGAGGAAAAGGCCGTACCCTCCAGCATCACCCGGGCGGCTGTCGGCGGTATCCGCGTGGTTGCTCGGCGGCATCTGCGAGTTGCTCGGCGGCATCTGCGAGTTGCTCGGCGGCGTTCGCGTGGCTGCTCGGCGGCGTTCGCGTGGCTGCTCGGCGGCATCTGCGAGTTGCTCGGGGGCATCTGCGGGTTGCTCGGCGGCGTCTGCGTGGCTGCTCGGCGGCGTCCGCGTGGCTGCTCGGCGGCATCCGCGTCTTTGCCGACGCCCGGAGTTCTAAATCGGGGCGGCGTGCGGTCGCTTTTTGTGTTATACTATCTCAAATTCCACAAGGAGTCACAGATGGCAACGCTGACGGATATTAGCTGGAACGATTTTGAAAAACTGCCTTTGGAGGCGAAGAAGCCCTATCTAGCCAATTCCGCCCTCTCGCCGGAGACGCCCTACCACACGCTGATCGCCCAGCAGTTCGACCGCCCGCTGCTCGAACGTCTCGCGGCGCTCGCGAACCGCATCCGCTTCATGGCGAAGTCAAAGGAAGGCGCGCTCTATCTGAAGTCCCTGTTGCCGCACCGGCGCGCGATGCTCTACTTCTCCCAGCCGAGCTCCCGCACGTTCCTCTCGCATCTGAACGCCTGCCAGATCCTCGGCCTCACGACGAGCTCCGTGCGCGACCAGAGCACGAGCTCCGAGGCGAAGGGCGAGTCGAAGACGGACACGATCCGCACCTTCTCCTCCTACGTGGACATGATCATCATGCGCTGCCCCGAGAAGGGCCTCGCCGAGCAGATGGCCTGGGCGCTCTCGAACTCGGACCGTCCGATCCCGATCATCAACGCCGGCTCGGGCAAGGACCAGCACCCGACGCAGGCGCTGCTCGACGTCTACACGCTGCTGCGCTCGTTCGAGACGAAGGGCGGGCTGAGGAACCGCACGGTCACGTTCTGCGGCGACCTGCTGAGGGGCCGCACGGTGCGCTCGCTCAGCTACCTGCTCACGAACTTCGAGAACATCCGCCAGGTATTCGTGGCGCCGCCGCAGCTGCAGGTGCCCGGGGACGTGCTGGACATCCTGAAGGCGAAGGGCGTGGAGTACGCCGTCTCGGAGAACCTGCGCGAGGCGACGGCGCTCTCCGACGCCGTCTACATGACGCGCATCCAGGACGAGTGGGACACCTCCAGCGGCGAGAGCGCGCGCATCGACACCAGCCGCTTCAAGTTCGGCGCCGAGGAGCTCAAGCTGCTGCCGAAGGACGGCATCATCATGCACCCGCTGCCGCGCCGCGACGAGATCGCCACGTGCTGCGACCTCGACCCGCGCGCCATGTACTGGCGGCAGATGCGCAACGGCATGTGGATTCGCTCCGCGCTCATCGCGATGACGTTCGGCTTCGAGAGGCAGATCATGTGCTTCGGCGCGTGAGGCGCCGCAAAGGGAGGCGACCATGGAGGAAGTGACCGCACAGGTGCTGAAGACGCGCGCCCGATACTGGCTGTCGGGCCCGGGCGGGGCGAAGGGGTACGGCACGTATCTGCTGGGGCTTCTGCTGCAGGGCGTTCTTCTCTTCGCGGGGGGGCTGGGACTCGCGCTGCTGTTCGTCGGGGCCTTCGTCGGGCAGTATGCGGCGTTGCGGGGGGCGGCGCCGACGGTGGAGGCGCCGACGGTCTTCACAGTCCTCGGCTCGATGGCGGCGGCGACCGTGTTCGTGGTCGGCGTCCTCTATCTCGCCGGCTTCGCCACATGGGGGCAGCGCGCGATGTCCATCGCGCTCCTGCGCGGCGGCCTCACGGTTTCGCATGGACTTTCCGGGTGGGGCAACGGCTGGCGGATGGTGGGCCTCATCCTCTGGCAGCAGACGTTCGTCTTCCTCTGGGCGCTCCTTCTGATCGTCCCCGGCGTCCGCGCGGCGTTCTCGTATGCGATGGCGTCTTTCCTGCTCGTGGACCATCCCGACTGGGCGCCGCGCACGTGCCTCGCCGAGTCGAAGCGGATGATGGAGGGGCATCGCTGGCGCTACTTCTGCCTCAACATGAGCTTCATCGGGTGGTGGCTGCTGGCGGCCTTGGCCTCCGTCGGCATCGGCAACTTCGCCATGATGCTGCTGGTGCCCTACGTGGACGCCGCGCGCGCGGCGTTCTACGAGGACCTGCTTGACCGCGCCGACCGCGCCGACTGCGCGCCGGACGTGGAACCGGACGACGACGAAACCGAACGGGAGGGGTTTGAGAATGACGAAGCGCGCGCTTGAGCCGTCGCTGCTCTACATCGTGATCGTGGCCGCGCTGGGCGGCTTCCTCTTCGGCTTCGACTCGGGCGTGATCTCGGGCTGCGAGAAGGCGATTCAGAGCGAGTTCGGGCTGAGCGCGTTCTGGCACGGGTTCGTCGTCTCGGTGGCGCTGATCGGGACGGTGATCGGCGTCTTCGGCGCGGGCGCGCCGTCCGACCGGTGGGGGCGCCGCCCCACGCTCTGGCTGATGGCGACGCTGTTCCTGGTCTCGGCGGTGGGCTGCGCCTTCACGCCGACGAGTTCGGCGGTGGGGCCGCATCTGCTGGGGTGGTTCCGCTTCATCGGCGGGCTGGCGATCGGGGGCGTCTCGGTCGTGGTGCCGCTCTACATCGTGGAGGTCTCGCCGGGGTGCCTGCGCGGGCGGCTCGTGGCGACGAACCAGCTGAACATCGTCTTCGGCATCCTCGTCAGCTACGTGTCGAACTACTTCGTGGCGCGGTGGATGGCGGTGGAGGGCGGCTGGTTCAATCAGCTCTGCACGTGGCTCGCGGGCGTGTTCGCCTCGCATCCGATGACGGTGGAGATGGTGAAGTGGCGCGTGATGCTCGGCATGGAGTGCCTGCCGATTCTGCTCTTCATGGGGCTGCTCACGACGATCCCCGAGTCGCCGCGCTGGCTCGTCCGCGCGGGGCGGCGGGCGGAGGCGGAGGCCGTCCTTACGCGGATCGGCTTCTGCGAGGCGGGCAAGACGATGGGCGAGATCGTCGGCGAGATCGAGGCGTCGCTGCGTGAAGTCCGCGCGGGGGCGGCGGTGGCGCTCTTCCAGCGGAAGTACCTCAAGCCGATTCTGCTCGCGTTCTTCATCGCGTTCTTCAACCAGGTCTCGGGCATCAACGCGATCAACTACTACGCGCCGCGCATCTTCGACATGATCTTCGGGAAGGGCAGCGAGATGGCCTCCCTCGCCGGCACGATGGGGGTGGGCACGGTGAACCTCGTCTTCACGGTGCTCGCGTTCTTCGTGATCGACAAGTTCGGGCGCCGGGCGATGATCGTGGGCGGCTCCGCGCTGATGATCCTGATGCACTCGCTGGTGGCCTGGCAGCTTTCCCTCGGGGAGGCGTGCAACGCGACGCTCGCCGTGCTGGGCATCCTCGGGTTCATCGGGTTCTTCGCGTGCTCGTCCGGCGCGGTGATCTGGGTCTACATCAGCGAGGTGTTCCCGAACGCGGTGCGCGCGAAGGGGCAGGCCCTGGGCTGCTTCACCCACTGGTTCATGTGCACGCTCATCAGCTGGGCGTTCCCCGTCGTCGCGGAGCGTGCGGGCACGTGGGCGTTTGGGTTCTTCGCGTTCATGATGTTCGTGCAGCTGGTCTGGGCCGTGTTCTTCATGCCCGAGACGAAGGGCGGCACGATCGAGGATATCGAGAGGCGGCTGGGCATCCAGTAGGGCCGGGCGCGCCGCAGTCAGTTTTTGTTGTGAAGGAGAGTCGAATACATGTCAGATAAGCGTCGCATCGTCGTCACGTCCGCACTGCCGTATGCAAACGGGGACATCCATCTGGGCCATCTCGTGGAGTACATCCAGACCGACTTCTGGGTCCGCTTCCAGAAGATGCGCGGCAATGCGTGCGTCTACATCTGCGCCGACGACACGCACGGCACGCCGATCATGATCCGCGCCGCGCGGGAGGGCATCACCCCCGAGGAGCTGATCGCCCGCAGCCACGCGACGCACCTGAAGGACTTCACGGACTTCGAGATCGCCTTCGACAACTACTACTCCACGAACTCGCCCGAGAACAAGGCGCTCTCCGAGCGGTTCTTCGCCGCGATGGAGGCCTCCGGCGGCGTCACGCGGCGGACGACCCCGCAGCTCTACTGCGAGCACTGCAAGATGTTCCTGCCGGACCGCTTCGTGAAGGGCGTCTGCCCGAAGTGCGGCGCCGAGGGGCAGTACGGCGACAGCTGCGACAAGTGCGGCGCCACCTACGCGGCCGAGGAGCTCGGCCACCCCGTCTGCACCACCTGCGGCGGCACGCCCGTGGTGAAGGACGCCGAGCACCTCTACTTCGAGCTTGAGCCCCAGCACGACTATCTGCGGCAGTGGATTCCCGACCACACGACGAGCGACGTCTCGAACAAGCTGCTCGAATGGTTCAACGAGCCCCTGCGCGGCTGGTGCATCTCCCGCGCGGCGCCGTACTTCGGCTTCGAGATTCCCGGCCATCCGGGCAAGTACTTCTACGTGTGGGTGGATGCGCCGATCGGCTATCTCGCCTCCCTCCAGAACTGGTGCGCGCGCAACGGGCAGAGCTTCGACGACTGGTGGCAGAATCCCGAGACCGAGCGCTACCACTTCATCGGCAAGGACATCATCCGCTTCCACTGCCTCTTCTGGCCGGGGATGCTCCACACCGCCGGCTTCGCGCAGCCGAACAAGATATTCGTGCACGGCTTCCTCACCGTCAACGGCGAGAAGATGTCCAAGTCGAAGGGCACGTTCGTGAACGCCCGCACCTACCTCGACCACCTCCCCGCCTCGGCCCTGCGCTACTACTACGCCTGCAAGCTGGGCGGCACGACGGACGACATGGACCTCAATCTCCAGGACTTCGTCCAGCGCGTCAACGGCGACCTGGTCGGCAAGATCACGAACCTCGCCTCCCGCGGCGCGCAGATGCTGAACAAGAACCTCGGCGGCCGCATGGGCGAGCTGGACGCGGAGGGCCGCGAGCTCGTCGCCTTCGCGCGGAGCCGCGCCGAGGTCATCGCCCAGTTCTACGAGGACCGCCGCTTCTCGCAGGTGCCCGTGGAGGTGACGAAGATCGCCGACGCCGCGAACGAATACTTCGACCGCCGCGAGCCCTGGAAGACCGTCAAGACGCCCGAAGGCGCCGAGACGACCCGCACGACCCTCACGACCATTCTCAACGTCTTCCGTCTGCTCGTCATCTACCTCAAGCCGATCCTCCCCGCTTACGCGGACAAGGTCGCCGCGCTCTTCGGCGAGGGGGCCTACACGTGGGCGGATCTCGACAAGACGATCGAGAACGCGACGATCGCCGCCTACGCCTACCTCGCCACGCGCATCGATGCGAAGCAGGTCGAGGCGATGGTCGAGAAGGCCAAGGTCAAGCCCGCCGACTCCGGCGAGGTCGCCCACGAGAGCCGCGCCTCCAAGAACAAGCAGAAGGACAAGTCCGCCGCGCCTGCGGAGGGGCAGCCGCCGCTGAAGCCGGAGGTCGCGTTCGCCGACTTCGAGAAGCTCGACCTCCGCATCGGCACGGTCGTCGCCTGCGAGATCGTCCCGAAGAGCGCGAAGCTCCTCAAGTTCGACCTCGACTGCGGCGCGCTCGGCCACCGTACGATCTTCAGCGGCATCCGCGGGGCCTATCCCGACCCCGCCGCGCTCGTCGGCAAGGAGGTGCTCTTCGTGGCGAACCTCGCGCCGCGCAAGATGAGCGTGGGCGTTTCCGAGGGCATGATCCTCTACGCGGGCGAGCCGGGCGCGACTGGCGGCGTCCTTTCGCCGCTCGCGACCGCCGGCGCGGGCACGCCGGCCACCTGAGGCGGACTTCGTTTCACTGGAACCCATCGAGGAGAGATGCGCATGAACATCAGCAAGAGGGAGTTTCTGAAGCGTCTGGGGATCGGCGGGGCGGCCCTGGCGGGCGCGCCGCTCATGGCGGACGAGTTCGTCAAGACCCGGCGGAGCCTGCCGCCCGGTTCGGTCGGCGATCCGGACAACGTCTGGTTCGGCAAGGACATCTTCCCGCTCGGCCACACGATCGAGGACGGCCCGAGCTGCGAGATGCGGGACGGCAAGATCGTCTGCCCCGCGCGAGAGATCCCCGTGTTCCACAAGACGGACGTCGTGGTCGTCGGCGGCGGCCCCGCAGGATTCGCGGCCGCCATCGCGGCGGCCCGCATGGGCGCGAAGGTCGCCCTCGTCGAACGCTACGGTTCGCTGGGGGGCCTCTTCACGAACGGCATGGTGCTGATCATGCTCTGCACCTCGCAGCGTCTGCCGGAGAAGAAGTGGCGTCTCGTCACGCGCGGCCTCGCGGAGGAGTTTGCGGATCGCTCGATCGCGCTCGGCGGCTATGTGTGCCGGCCGCGCCCCGCGAACATCGAGGCGTGCCACTGGCAGCCGACGGTTGACCCCGAGGGCGCGAAGTACCTCATGGACAAGATGGTCGCCGAGGAGAAGATCGACATGTTCTTCCACTGCTGGGGCGTTGACGTCGTCCAGCAGGGCCGGAAGGTGCTGGGCGTCGTCTTCGAGTCCAAGCAGGGCAAGCAGGCGATTCTCGCGAAGCAGATCGTGGACTGCACGGGCGACGGCGACGTGCTCTACGCGGCCGGCGGCGACTACCGCCAGATCACGCACGGCATCGGCCACGTCGTCCGCCTCGGGAACATGGACCGCGTCACGGCCAAGGTGCCGCCGAAGGGGCCGGACGGCAAGGTGAAGGCGCCCGTCCTGAACAAGTGGCCGACGCGCTCGAACGAGGCGAACCCCTCCACCTGGTGGGGCAACTTCGGCACGGGCCCGAAGGGCAACGGCCTCGACGTGCGCGACCTGACGGCCGCCGAGATCGACTTCCGCAGGAAGTGGTGGGAACACGTCGCGGCGATGCGCCAGGAGCCGGGCTGGGAGCAGGTCTTCATCGCGAACACCTGTTCGCAGATTGGCCCGCGCGCCTCCCGCCTCATCGATGCCGAGCTGATCGTCGATCGCGCGCTGCTGCGGGGCGACTACCGGCCAACGGACTCGATTGGCATGTTCGGCCAGGACGGCCCGCACGCCGCCATTCAGGTGCCCTACCGCGCGCTTCTGCCGCGTGGTGTGGAGAACGTTCTCTGCGCGGGCCGTATGCTCGGCGCGCCGGATACGATCGACACCTTCCGCCTCATCTGCCCGTGCTTCGTGACTGGCCAGGCCGCGGGCACTGCGGCGGCGATGGCGGCCCTCAGGGGCTGCGCGCCGCGCGAGCTCGACGTCAAGGCCCTGCAGGTGCAGCTCGTCAAGGACAAGGTCGTGCTCGCATGAAGACCTTCATCCGTCTCTTGTTCGCGCTCTTCGTGCTGGCCGCGTTCGCGGCGGCGGGCTGGGCGTGCCGAACCCTCTGGCTGGAGAACCGGCGCCTGATCGCCGAGAAGACCGAGCTGGACGCCGCGCGCGTACGCGCGGTGACGGAGCGGGAGGTCTGTGAGCGGGAACGCCAGAAAGTCGCCGAGGCCAAGGAGTCGCTGGGGCGCAGCCTGATGGCGACGATGACGGCGCTGGACAAGGCGAAGGACGATCTCCAGCGCGTGCAGGGCGAGAAGGCCGAACTCGCGGCCACGCTCGCCGCCGAACGCGAGAAGGCCCGTGTGGCCGCCGCGAAGGCGAAGGACGATGTCGCGGCCGCCGCGAAGAAGGCGGCCGAGGAGAAGCGCGGCGACGACGATCCGCTGGCGGATGTCGGCACGCTGAAGCAGCTTCTGGATTTGACGGACAAGGCGCCGCGCGCGGCGAAATGAGTGAATCGTGTTCAACCCAAAGGAGGGCATACCATGAAGAAGTTGATGTCGTTGATGGCGCTGTGCGTGGCCGGCGCGTGCTGGGCCGGGATTCCCCTGCCGGAGCATCCGCGCCCGGATTGGTCCCGCGCCGAGTGGATGAATCTGAACGGTGACTGGAAGTTCGCGTTCGACAAGGCGGATGTCGGCCTCGCGGAGAAGTGGTTCACCGCCGCCGACGCGCGCTTCGACAAGTCGATCGT
Source organism: Kiritimatiellia bacterium (assembly GCA_051884935.1). GTDB lineage: Bacteria > Verrucomicrobiota > Kiritimatiellia > RFP12 > UBA1067 > RUG572. Next base: position 8,551 of record JBJEWG010000109.1, read on the forward strand.
CGTGCCGTTCCCCTGGGGCAGCGCGCTCTCGGGGGTGAAGGACGAGGCGGATATCGGCTGGTACCGCCGGGGCGTGAAGGTGCCCGAGGCCTGGAAGGGGAAGCGCGTCTTCCTCGTGGTGGGCGCGAGCGACCACGACACGACGGGCTGGTTCGACGGGTGCCGCCTCGGCGAGCACTCCGGTGGCTACACGCCGTTTGAGTTCGAGCTGACGGACCTGGTGAAGTGGGGCGAGGAGCAGTCGATCACCCTGCGCGCCTGGGACGCGCCGGCCGTGATGTCCCGCCGCGACTGGCGTCTCTACGGCAAGCAGGGCTACGGCAACGCGCGCGGCGTGTGGCAGACGCTCTACCTCGAAGCGCGCGGCGGTGACTTCCTCGAAACCGTGCAGTTCACGCCGGACGTCGAAAACGGCACCGTCACGGCGGATATCCGCCTCGGCGCCCCCGCAAAGCAGCCGATGGCCTTCGAGATCCGCTTCAGGCAGGAGGACCGCGCCAAGCCCGCGACCCTCGCCTTCGCGCCGGGGCAGATGAGCGCGAAGCTGAAGATCGCGTTGCGCGACGTGAAGCTCTGGGACCTCGACAACCCCTACCTCTACGAGGTCGTGTGCGCCCTCGCCCCCGCGGCGGCGGACGCGGCGCCCGCGGCGCGGGACGAGGTGAGCACCTACTTCGGCATGCGCAAGGTCGCCGTGGGCAAGATGCCCGGCACGGACTTCCCCTACGTGACGCTGAACGGCAAGCCGATCTACCTGCAGCTCACGCTCGATCAGAGCTACCACCCGGACGGCTTCTACACCTTCCCGACGGACGAGTTCATGAAGAACGAGATTCTTATCTCCAAGAACCTCGCGCTCAGCGGCAACCGCGTTCACATCAAGGCCGAGATTCCGCGCAAGCTCTACTGGGCCGACAAGCTGGGTCTGCTGATCATGGCCGACGTGCCGTGCGCCTGGGGCCCCGCCTCCGAGGCGATGTTCCGCGAGCACTGGTTCTGCTTCGAGGACATGGTCAAGCGCGACTTCAACCACCCGTCGATCTTCTCGTGGGTGCTCTTCAACGAGACCTGGGGGCTCTTCGCAGATGGCGAGAACTGGGGCCGCGACCCCGCGCGCCGCTACGTGCCCTGGGTGCGCCGCGCCGTGGCGAACGCCTACGCGAAGGCGAAGGCCCTCGACCCGACGCGCCTGATCGAGGACAATTCGCCCTGCCACCGCGACCACGTCGTGACGGACCTCAACACCTGGCACGCCTACACGGCGGGCTACAACTGGGAGGGGACCGTCGCGGACTGGTGCCGGGACACCTTCCCCGGGTCGAAGGCCAACTACATCGGCGGCTTCGTCCAGGGGAACGCCCCCATGATGAACAGCGAGTGCGGAAACGTGTGGGGCTACAAGGGCTCCACGGGCGACTGCGACTGGTCGTGGGACTATCATATGATGATCAACGCCTTCCGGCGCCATCTGCAGTGCGGCGGCTGGCTCTACACCGAGCATCACGACGTGATCAACGAGTGGAACGGCTACGTCCGCTTCGACCGCTCGCCCAAGCACACCGGCATCCGCGAGCTCACGATGGGCCAGATGGAGCTGAAGGACTTCCATTCGGACGCCTTCCTGCCGCTTGACGTGGAGCTGTGCCGCGCGTTCAAGGCGGGCGAGACCTGGACGATGCCGGTCGATGCCTCGTTCATCACCGACAAGTACGCCGGCAAGACCCTCCAGCTCATCCGCAAGGTGAACTACTGGGATGCATTCGGTCGCTTCCACGAGGGCGCGGCGGAGGTCGCGGGCTCCTTCACGGCGGTGGCCTGGCAGAACGGCCGCGTGGCGGATATCCCCGTGAAGCTCCCGGACGAGACGGCGTGTGGCGTCGTCCTCTTCAGCCTCGCCGACCCCGGCAACGCGGAGGCGCGGCCCTTCGGCGGGAACTTCGCCTGCTTCGTGACGCAGGGTGCCCCCGCGGCGAACACCGTCACCTGCGCCCCGGCCGCCTTCTCGGCGGCGAAGTGGAGCCAGAAGCAGTGGAACATCCTCGACGGCCTCAAAGTCAACGGCGCGGGGACGGGCTACTTCGAGTACTCCTTCACGGGCGTGCCGGCCAACGGCCCCGCGACCTTCCGCGCGGAGGTCTCGTCCAAGCGCCTCAACGCGAAGGATTCGAAGGACCTCGATAAGGGCGTGCGCGACCTTGACTGCATGCTCGGCGGCGGCTTCGCGGATCGCTCGAAGAACCCGAACTCCTACCCGATGACCTCGAATGAGACGTGGCCGGGCGCGGTGAAGGTGATCGTCAACGGCGTGCTCGTGAAGACGGTGGACCTGCCCAACGACCCGGCCGATCACCGCGGCATTCTCTCCTGGTTCTCCCAGCCGCGCGACAACCAGCTGCGCGAGGCGGGGAGCTACGGCTATCTCGTCGAGGCGGAGATTCCCGCCGACGTGCTCGCGAAGGGCAAGGGCGCGGTCACGGTGCGCCTCGAAGCGGAGAAGGGCGGCCTCGCCATCTACGGCGCGCGCTTTGGCCGCTACCCGTTCGACCCCTCGATTTCGTTCTAGTCATCCGAGGCGATGAGGCCCGCGCGCGCGAAAGAGCCGCCGCAGCCCGAGCGGATTCCAATCGACGTGCTGCTGGAGGACGACGAGATTCTCGTCGTCGACAAGCCGGCGGGACTGATGGTCCACCCCGCGCCGGGCTATCCCTCCGGGACGCTCGTCAACGCCGTGCTGGCCCACGCGCCGGAGATCGCGGGCGTGGGCAGCGTGGAGCGTCCCGGCGTCGTCCATCGCCTCGACCGCGAGACGAGCGGCGTGATGGTGTTCGCGAAGACGCCCCGCGCCTATCTCGCGCTGCGCCGCGCGTTCGAGGCGCATACCGCCGTCACGAAGACCTACCTCGCGGTGCTGCACGGCACGCCGAAGCCGCCGTGCGGCACGCTTGAGACGCTGATTGGCCGCAAGCCCTGGGACCCCCGCCGTATGGCCGTGGTCGAGAACGAGGCTGACGGAAAACGGGCCGTTACGCGCTGGAAGGTGCTTCAGCGTCAGGGTGGGCTCGCCCTTGTCGAGTTCGTCATCGAGACGGGCCGCACGCACCAGATTCGCGTCCACGCCGCGCACCTGGGGCACCCCATCGTGGGCGATCCGCTCTACGGCAATTCTGCGGCCGACCGCCATTTGGCGACACGACCCCGGCGGATGCTGCTCCATGCGGTCTCGCTCGCGTTCCCCCATCCCGCCACGGGCCGCATGGTGACGTGCTCCGCCTACCCGCCGGACGATCTCATCTACGCGCGGTAGCGATCGTCGCGGCGGCTGGATGATTGCCGCCCGATTTCTCGTTGTCGTCATCTACTACCCTTTGAAAAGTTGCGGATAGACCGAAGAGCTACCCCCTGAAAAGTTGCATAATCAGGTGATTCCGACTCCCTAAAAAGTTGCAGGACGCTTGATTCCAGAACTTCTTTCTGCTACAATCCACGCCCGAATCAAGGAGAAACCGTGCTTAAACGCAAATTCTACGATACGCTTCTCGGGTGGAAGTCTTCGCATGGTCAGGAGTGCCTGCTCGTCAAGGGAGCCAGGCAGATCGGAAAGACCTTCATCATCGACTATTTCGGTAAAACCAACTACTCTTCATACCTTTACCTCAATTTCGTTCTCAACAAGGATGCCGCTGGCTTTTTCGGCGACAATCTCGATACGGACGTGATATTCAAGAAGATTACGGCCTATTATCCGCGCTTCCGCCTTATCCCCGGCGACACGCTCGTGTTCCTTGACGAGATTCAGAGCTGCCCACGGGCGCGGACGGCGTTGAAAAGCTTCGCCATCGACGGTCGGGCGGATGTCATTGCCTCCGGTTCCCTCCTCGGTATGAACTTCCTTGACGATGGACTCAACAAGGATCGTGCGCAGGAGTCAATTCCTGTCGGGTACGAGAACCAGATGATCATGCGCCCGATGGACTTCGAGGAGTATCTGTGGGCGCTCGGGTATGATGAGAACGCCATTGGAGTCCTGCGCGAATCGTTCCAGAATCTTACACCCGTCCCTTCGACGATCAACGAGAAGTTTCTTGAGCTGTTCCGCGAGTTCGTGACGGTCGGTGGGATGCCGGACGTGGTCAATTCCTTCATCGAGGGCAACAGCTTCTCGCTGGCGCATAAGGCGCAGAATCGAATCAAGGACTCCAACCTCGACGACATCGCCCGCTACGCGGCACGTGCGGAGAAGCCGAAGGTCAGGGCCTGCTACCTCTCGCTTCCCGCGCAGCTCGCCCGCGAGAATCGGAAGTTCAAGTACTCCGAGGTCGAGAAGGGCGGCTCAACGCGCAAGTTCGGAAACTCGATTGACTGGCTGCGGGAATCAGCTCTTGCGATCCAGTGCTTCAACACCGCCGCTCCGTCCATGCCGCTCAGCGTCTACCGAACGAACGACTGCTTCAAGATGTACGTTTCCGACACCGGAATCCTCACCGCCATGATTGGCTTCAACGTCAAGCGGGCGATTTTCGAAAACACCATCAGGGGGTTCGCCAAAGGCGGTATCTACGAGAACGTCATCGCGCAGCAACTCGTCGCACGGGGCTACGACCTGTACTACCACCAGAAGAACTCTCCTGCCGGAGAGATCGACTTCCTCATCGAACGCGACGGTGCCGTGATTCCGATAGAGGTCAAGGCAGGGCACTCGTCCTCCCTCTCGTTCGACACGCTCCTGAAGCAGAACGACGTCGCGGTCGGCTACAAGCTCATCAACGGAAATGTCGGCAAGGTCGGCAAGAAGATCACGCTTCCACACTACATGACGATGTTCCTGTAGCGGCCACCTCTGTAGTGTCTCTCCGCGTACTCATCACGCGGTGGGGTGAATTAACCGCTTGTCAGCGGATGAGCAGATACGTTCCGAGGGGCCACGAGAGTTCGTAGCAGCCCATGTCCGGCGCGGACGAGAAGACCCGCGCGTTGCCGTCCAGATCGACCGCGTCGGCCATCCACGCCTCCATAAGTCCGGCGTTGCAGCACGGCGAGGACGCGGTGGCCAGACGGTAGTCGCCCGCATCGGGGTTGGCGAGCCGCGCGTCGCAGGTCTTGGAGTTCGTGGCCGAGTCGCCTGACGACGGCGTCATGTTGACGGCGCCCGAGCCGGTCAGCCCCTGAGCGGGGTCGAAGCAGCAGTGGTCGAAGTTCTGCGGTTTGTCCGTCACGAGGGTGTTCAGCGCGAAGACCGTGTTCGTGCAGAAGAAGCCGGGGAGCTTGTGGTAGAGGCCGTGACCTGCGGAACCTAAAGTATAGGGCGGAGTGGAGGCGGCGGTGTTGGAGACGACCGTGCAGCTATCCATGACATACCGACCGTCCGCGCCATTGTGGATGATGTAGAGCCCACCGCCTTCCCATCCGGCGGAATTGCGCGCAATGAGGCAGTTGCGGATGAGCAGGGGCCAGGAGCCGGTGAAGCCGCTACTGCCGGTCCAGTTGCGTACGCAGAGTCCGCCGCCTTCCCAGTCCGAGTGGTTATCGACGATCTGGCAGTTCGTGATCTCGCCGCCGCTGTGGGCTTCGATGGCCTTGCCGGCGACGAAGATGCCGCCGCCGCCGAGATAGGTTCCATGCCCGCGCACGACATTGGCGACGTTGTTCGAGATCAGGCAGCGGTCCATCAACAGGTAGCCGTTGACCATGTTGTCGTATTTTTCTGGGATCAGTTGGTAGGTAAAGCCGACGGAAACCGCGCCGCCGGCACCGGCGGTGTTGTTGGCGAAGACGCAGTCAACGACGCGCGTGGGGTTGTCCAGTGTGGAGCGGGTGATGAGCGCGCCGCCGAAGAAGTGCGCCGTGTTGTCCGCGAAGACGCAGTTCGTCACGGTGGTGCCGGGGAAGGTGGAGAGCGCCCCGGCCGAGTAGCTGGCGGAATTGCCCGTGAAGCGGCACTCCCGTACGACGACGTTGTCCTGCGCCCAGCAGGCGGCGTAGGTGTTCGTGTTCGCCGTGAAGAGGCAGTTGGAGACCGTCGAGACGCCCGTCTCGGTGTTGACGCAGGTGGCGTGCAGCGAGAGACCGAAGTTGTCGGTGAAGACGCAGTCCGCCAACAGCGATTCGGCGCGCATACGGACGAGACACGCCGGCGAGCCCGAACTGGCCCCCAGAAGGGGGACGTGGCAGTCGCGGAAGACGCAGCCACGGACAATGTTGTTCGTGGGCATATTCAACGCCGCGCCCGCGACGGTGCCCGTGACGCCCAGAAACCGACAATCAAGGAGTCTGGCCCCATTGACGAGACCG
>JBJEWG010000110.1:0-2770 GCA_051884935.1 Kiritimatiellia bacterium
CCGTTGGGTCGGTGCTGATCTGCCGTTCCGTCGGGAGGAAAAGGCCGTACCCTCCCGCGCGACAAACAACATATAATCGCGAAAGCGGAGAAGGAGATGGACGGAATGACGAATGACGACAAGCCGACGATGAGGTACCGCGTGTGCAGGGGGCATGACGTCAGGACCGGCGGTATTGGTGAGGGCGCGCGGGGGATTCGATTGGACGATGGTTGACGGGTGGGAGGACGATGTGTTATCATCTGTGCACGGAAATTTGCATAAGGAGGTCTTTGGTATGGAAAGTCAGCAGATTATGGAAAGTCGGAGCGTTTGGAGTTGGCGGGTTTGTCTCCTGGCGGCGTGCTGTGTGGGGGGCGCGTTTGGCGTGCCTGTTGCGGAGGAGGTGGAGGGACGGTGGCAGTTGACGGTTCCCGAGGGCGAAACCTACACGATGACGGCGGAGGACGTCGCGCAGATCGGGGATCGTCCCTTCCAGAAGGCGGGTGGAGGGACGCTCATCGCCGGCGACGAGATGGGCGTGCATACGGGGGATGTCCATGTCGTTGACGGGCTCTACCGGAACGCGACGCGGCTGGGGTTCGGTTCGGAGACTGCGCCGAAGGGGATGGTCTATGTGGACGGAGGGACGATTCTGAACGCGCAGGCCTCGGGTTCGGAGTCCAGAAACCCCGCGATTCCCCACAACCTCGTCCTCAAGGGAGAGGGTTACAGGGGATTTGGCGCAATCTCGAACGTCGTCCAGTCGCTGAATATCTGTTCCGCGGCGCGGCTCGCGGGTGATACGAAGGTCACCGGCACCGCGACGTTCAATTTCCGCTATGATTCGTTCGATTTCGGTGGGTATACGCTGACCACCGAATTTTCGAGGGACACGGTCGGGCTCATGTTCGTGGCGGCGGCCATCAAGAACCCCGGCAGCATCGTCGTGAAGAGGGGGCTCTGCGGGTTCGAGAGCGAGGCGGACTCGGGCGGCACGGCGGCGCAGACGATGACGTTCGCGGAGGGGACCCGGCTGAAGCTCAGCGTGCTGCTCTCCTCCCAGGGGCGCACGCTGCACTTCGCGGACAAGACGACGTGCGAAGTCTTCAACTGGGATGGTCTGACGGTCAATCCCGCGACGGGCAAGCACGGGACGAAGAACACGGGGTTCCTCACGGGGCCGGTGATTCTGGAGGGCACGCTCTCCTCCGTCGCGAGCACGAAGGACGCGGGCGTGACGTTCACGGGGCCGATCTCGGGGCCGGGGGGCTTCGCCTTCCTGGACGGGCTGTGGCTTCGGCTCGGCAGCGACGCGAACACGTTCGCGGGCGGCGTGGAGGTGGCTGGCGTTCTTGGTTCGGGCGCGCTCGACATGAAGGGGGGCCTCGCGCTGACGGCGACCCACGCGGTGCCGGTTGCCGGGGGCGTGCCGCTGAAGATGAAGAACGCGACGCTGGGGCTCTACGCGACGAAGGAGCACGAGCTGCCGGCGCTTCAGTTCGACGGCACCGTGGCGGTGACGGGCGACGTGGCCCGCACGGCGTGCCGCGCGGCGTCGCTCGTCAAGACCGGCGACGGCCCGCTGACGGTGTTCGGTCCGCTCACGGTGGCGGGCGACACGGACATCCGGGGCGGCACGCTGCGGTTCGCGACGCGCGTGCCGGACTATCTGCCGGGCCTCTACTGGGCGCACAACGATTCGACGGGCGGCAATTCGGACGCGGCCTACACGCCGGAGCAGATTCAGGCGCGCAACGACTATCAGGGCATTGAGGCGACCGGCCTTGCGTACGCCTACAGGAACTGGATCAACACGGTGGCCACGACGAACTGGAATCAAGGCAAGATCGACCGCGTCGATTGGCACAACAACCACTTCTACGCCGGCTACATGAAGATTCCGGGCGAACCGGGCACGGACGTCTCGTGCCGCTTCATCTCGTGCATCGCGCGCCATTCGCGGCTCGACATCGACGGCGTCACCGTCCTGCGCGTGGACGATGGCAAGGTGACCGTGCCGAGCGACTTCGTGGACCCCGATCCCGATGGGAATCTGGGCTGGACGCGCCACGCCTGGAGCGGCCCCGTGGTGCTGAAGGCCGGCTGGCACAGGGTCTACTGCTACATGGGGAACCACTACCTGACCGGGGGACCGGTCAGCTGCGGCAACCCGGTCTACGGGCTCTGGCCCGCGAACTTCGGCTACGGGGTGAACTACGCGGCGTCCGAAAGCGACAGCTTCGACGTGAAGACGAACGTGGTGAACTACGCGAAGCTGCTGGATCCGGGCGACGGCAGCTTCATGCGCACGAGCACGAACGAAGCGTACAGAGCCACGCTCGACGCGGCGCAGTACCGTCCGGCCTTCGGGGGCGCGGTGGCCTTCGCGTCCGGCACGGCGCTCGACATGGGCGACACGGCGCCGTACGTGCCGGTCGTGATGCCGTCCCTCACGGGGGTGCCGACGCTGCGCAACGGGCGCGTCGAGGTGGGGTCGCCGGTGTGGCGGCTGCGCGCGGCGGACGTGACGGGGGGCGTGCCGCTGACGATCGAGGGGACGGCCGGGATCGCGTTCCCCGAAGGCGAGGTGACGGTGGAGCTTTCGGCGGAGGAGCTTGCGGCGCTGGAGTCCGAGGGCCGAAACGCGCCGTTCGCGATCATGCGGGCGGAGGCGGGGGCGGCGCTGCCGGGGAATGCGTTCGTCGCCTCCGACGCCGTGAAGGCGGCGCGGTGGCGGGTGGTGCGCGAGGGGGCCACGATCTCGCTCGTGCGCGCGTCGGGGATGGCG
>JBJEWG010000111.1:0-14747 GCA_051884935.1 Kiritimatiellia bacterium
TCGAAGACGGCGTCCATCTCCTCCTTCGAATAGTGGTCCGCCGAGGCGTTCGTGACAATCGCCGCGTAGGGCCTGAAGGCCACGAGCGACTTGTCGCTTTCATCCACCTCCGCAACGGCATATGCGCCGGCGCCCCTCCGCGTGGACCCCACGCGCGTGCCGTCGGCGTCCCAGCCGACGACCTGCGCGCCGTTCACGACGACGGGATCGAAACCGCACGCCGCGAGCAGATGGCCGAGGATGGCGGTGACGGTGGACTTGCCGCAGGTGCCGGCGACGGCGACGAGCCTGCGCGGGGCAAGGACCTCGGCGAGGGCCGCCGCGCGGTGCGTCACGGGGATGCCGAGTTCATGCGCGCGGCGAAGCCCGGGGTTCGTCTCCTCGACGGCCGTTGAAATGACGACACGGGCGGTTCCGGGGCCCACGCCCGATCCGTCGTCCGGGAAGAGGCGCACGCCCTGGCGTTCGAGCTCGGAAAGAACGGGCGTGCGAACGCCGGACCCGCCGTTCAGCAGACGATCCGCGCCCGTGACGGCAAACCCGGCGTCGAGAAACGCCTGGGCGAGGGCACTCATGCCCACGCCCCCGATGCCAATGAGATGGACTGCGCCGCCCCGCATCGAAGCTTATTTGCCGAAGAGGTTGCCCACCTTCTTAAGGGCATCCTTCGCGCCGTCGGTGGCGGCCTTGCCGGCGTCCTTCACGGCGCCGGCCGCGCCGTCCACAACCGCCTTAGCTCCGTCGCCGACGGCCTTGCTGGCGTCCTTCACGGCACCTGTCGCGCCGCCGACCACCGCCTGCGCGCCGTCGGTGGCGGCCTTGGTCATATCCTTCACCGCGCCATCGGCCACGCCACCCGCGCTCTTGAGGATGTCGGTCGCCACGTTCCCCAGCGCGCCGCCCATGTTGGCCATCGAGTCCCTGACGGACTTCGAGATCGCCTCCACGATATCCTCGAACGAGGCCCCCTCGGGATTGTCGCCGCCGATGTTCTTGAGCGTGGGGATCGCGATGGAGAGCTTGAGCTTGCGGTACTTGACGCTGGTGCCGTTGACGGCGAAGCGGTCGATGACGAGCTTCTTGCCCTCACCCGCCTCCTTCGACTCCGCCTCTTCCTTGGAAGCCTCCTCCTCCGTGGCGGGGCCCTGCTTCGCCTTGACGGCCGCGAGGATGCGCTCGAAGTTGTTGCTGCCCTCGCCGTCGTAGACGTAGCTCACGAACGGCTCCTCGATGGTGATGTCCGCAATGTGGACCTTCTTCGTGAGGAGCGAGCCGGTGTCGAGATCGACGCTGATGGAGCGGATGCTGAAAGCCGACGGCTCGTCGTAGCCCTTCGGGTTGAAGAGCGTGACGGCGCCGACGCGGATCTTGCCGCTGTAGGGGTTGAGGGAGAAGGACTCCATCTTGAAGTCCGTGCCCGTGTAGCCCGGCACAATGGAGTTCGCCGCCGTCGTGACGACCGGGCCGATCCAAAGCGGCAGCGCGATGACGAGAAGCAGCACCAGGGCGATCAGCCCGCCGAGGGCCCACAAGACGATTTTCACGGGTTTCTTCATTTCAGTAGTCCTTTCAAATGCGGAAGCGTATTTTACTTCGCCCATCCGCCGGGGTCAAGGGCGGAATCGACGGGCGCGGCGGGGTCAAAGCTCGCGGAGGCCGTCCACGGTGATCTTCGTGCGGTGGCGGGAGCCCAGAGTCTCGACCTCCAGCACGGACACCATCCACTTGCCGTCCATCTTCTTGACGCGCGTGCCCCAGAGGCGGCGGAGGGGCTTGCCGTCCTCGCCGACCTGCTCGGCCTGCATGAGGCACCCCGTCTTCTTGTCCACCCAGATGCGCACGGCGGAGAGGCCGTCGATCTTCACCTCGGGCTTCACGAGAATGACGAGGCACTTCTGCCCGTGGATGCTCTCCCCCTCGCGCTCCGCCTCGTAGGCGGCGTCGGGCCACCAGAGGAAGTCGAACGTGAGGTCGAGCCAGGTCACGTCCGTCTCCAGCACGCGCGCAAGCGGCGAGGCGACGACTTCGGCCTCGGCGGCGCCGGCCTTCGCGAGACGGATGAGCGGACGGCTCCCCGGGCGGCGGGAAATCGTCACGGCGGCGACCTCGTTCGTCTTGCCGCGCGGGAAGAGGTGGATGGTGAGCAGCGACACGTCCTCGCTCCGCCGCATCACGAGACGGTAGTCGTGTTCGCTGGAGACGATGCCCTTGCGCGTGCGGAGGATGAGCGCCCCCGTCAGCTCCACGGGACGGGACGGCAGCATGGCGCGGCAGGTGCGCAGCACGTCGGCGGCGGAGGCCTCCAGCGTGAGGGCCGGAGGCGCCTTCGCGCCGCCCGTCACGCGCTCAATCGCCGCGCGGGGCGCCTCGTCCGCGAACAGGGCGAACCCCGCGCACGCCAGCAGAAGCAGGGACGCCTTCATTTCAACTTCCTCTCCAGGGCCTCGTTGCGGGGGCCGCCCACGGACCGCCCAAGTTCATAGTACTCGCGGGCGACGGACGCATCCTCGCCCAGCTGCAGCGCGAGATTCGCGAGATTGTAGTAGGGGAGGTAGGACTTCGGGTGCGCGCGCATCGCGCGTTCGAGCGTGCGCCGCGCGGCGAACTTGTTGCCCGCGCCGGTCTGGGACGCGGCGCGGATCAGCAGGACGTTGAGGTTCTTCGGGTGGTCCTTGAGGAGGGCCTCCATCAACTGGTCCGCCGCCGCGTAGTCCTCATTGTGGATATGCGTCAGCGCCACCTTGATCTGCCCATCGACCGAACCGTCGGATTCAGGGATCGGAAGCTTGTTGCGCATCCGCTGGTCGCGTTCGAGCCGAATCAGCCCGGTGGCGTTGTTCGTCGAACTGGGCGGGGCGGGGTGCTCCCGCGCGAACTCGGCGGCATCCGCCTCGGCCGCCTTGGCTTCATTCACGGGCTCCTCCACCTTCGCCACCGCGTTCGTCTGAGGCGCCGTCTCGACGGCCTCGACCTTGTTGGTGGCAGGCTGCTCGGCCGTTTCGACCTGATTCGTCCGGGCCGCCTCCTGCCGCTCGAACTCCTCGTCCGCCGGCGTCTGCAACCCGTGCTTCCTGCGCCACTTGCGCTCAAGGTCCGTGGTGTTCGAGACGGAGACGGCGCGCTCGTTCTCGTTCACCTGCGCGAAGCGGATGGAGTCGATCGCGGCGGAGCAGGTGGCGCGCTTGGTGCGCAGCGGGGCGAACTCGGGCGAGTCGGCGCGCTCGGGGTTCTCCTCCTCCACGCGGTCCAGTTCCTTGAGCGCCTCGCGGTAGTTCGAGATGGCCTTCTCGGCGTTGCCGTCCAGGGCCTCGTCCTCGGCGAGCTCGATGTACTCGTTGGCCTTCTCCAGCAGGCGATGGAGGCGCGGGGGCTTGTTCGTGCTGTCGGGGTCCAGGTCGAACGGCCAGTACCAGGCGGCACGGGCCGAAAGGAGGAAGCCGCCGGCGAGGGCGACGAGGGCCGCAATCTTGAACTTCGAGGTGAGCATGGACGGGTAGGTGTTCGATCAGTTCTTGAAGCTGTGGATGGGGGCGGGGATGCGCCCGCGACGGCCGACGAAGGCGTCGCACGCGAATCGGTTGACGGGCATCACGGGCGCGTGGCCCAGCAGGCCGCCGAATTCCACGCGGTCGCCCACGGTCTTGCCGACGACGGGGATGATGCGCACGGCGGTCGTCTTCTGGTTGACCATGCCGATGGCCGCCTCGTCCGCGATGATGCCGGCGATGGAGGCGGCGCTCGTGTCGCCGGGGATGGCGATCATGTCCAGGCCCACGGAGCAGACGCACGTCATCGCCTCCAGCTTCTCGATCGTGAGCGCGCCCGCCTCCACGGCGTCGATCATGCCCTGGTCCTCCGAGACGGGGATGAAGGCGCCGGAGAGCCCGCCGACGTAGGAGGAGGCCATCACGCCGCCCTTCTTCACCTGGTCGTTCAGCAGTGCGAGCGCGGCGGTGGTGCCGGGCGCGCCCGGGTGCTCAAGGCCGATCTCCTTGAGGATGTCCGCCACCGAATCGCCCACGGCGGGCGTGGGGGCGAGGGAGAGGTCGATGATGCCGAAGGGGACGCCGAGCCGCCGCGAGGCCTCCTGCGCGACGAGCTGGCCGACGCGCGTGATCTTGAACGCGGTCTTCTTGATCGTCTCGCAGAGCGTCTCGAAGTCGGCGCCGCGAATCTGCTCAAGGGCGTACTTGACGACGCCGGGGCCCGAGACGCCCACGTTGATGATCGCGTCCGCCTCCGTCACGCCGTGGAAGGCGCCGGCCATGAAGGGATTGTCGTCGGGGGCGTTGCAGAGGATGACGAGCTTCGCGCAGCCGAGCGAGTCGTTCGCCTTCGTGCGCTCGGCCGTCTGCTTCACGATCTCGCCCATGAGGCGGATCGCGTCCATGTCGAGGCCCGTCTTGGTGGAGCCGACGTTGACGCTGGAGCAGATGCGCTCGGTGACGGCGAGCGCCTCGGGGATCGAGCGGATGAGCAGGTCGTCCGAGGGCGTCATGCCCTTCGAGACGACGGCGGAGTAGCCGCCGAGGAAGTTGACGTCGAGCGCGCGCGCGGCGCGGTCGAGCGTCCGCGCGATCTCGACGTAGTCGGCGGTGGTGCGGCAGCAGGCCGCGCCCACGAGGGAGATGGGGGTGATCGAGATGCGCTTGTTGACGATCGGCACGCCGAAGTCGCGCGAAATCTCCTCGCCCGTCTTCACGAGGCGGCCGGCGTAGCGCAGAAGCTTCGCGTAGATGTTCTTGCAGCAGACCTCAAGGTTGGAGTCCACGCAGTCGAGCAGGCTCACGCCCATCGTGATGGTCCGCACGTCCAGGTTCTCGTCCTGGATCATCTTGTTCGTCTCAAGGACTTCGGAAATGTTGATCATGAACCCTTCACCTTCCGCAACGTCTCAATGCTCTTCGGCGACCCGACCGGCGGCGGATCAGATGCGGTGCATCTTCTCGAATATCTCGACCTTCTGGCACTTGATCTGAAGCCCCAGCGCCTCCCCGACCCGCGCGAGGTCCGCGCCCAGATCGGCGAACGGCTTCGTCGCGTTGGAGATATCGACGATCATCATCATGTTGAAGTAGTCGGAACGGACGGTCTGGGAGATGTCGAGGATGTTGACGCCGTTCTCGGCGAGACAGGTGCACGTCCGGGCGAGGATGCCGACGGTATCCTTGCCAATCACTGTGATGATTGCTTTGTTCATGGGAAGGTATTATATCAGAAATCGGCCTCCCCGTGGCGAAGGACGCTCACTCCGCCAGATGGGAGGAGGCCCCACCGCGCCTCGGGGAGGGGCGACACGCCGGGGGCGGGCGCGGACGCCACCGCGAGGTGGCCCGCCTTCCGCCGACACCACGTCATATCCGCACCGACGGGAAATGCGCCCCCCTAGGCGATTCTGAATTTTACTGCCCAGTGGAAAATATTCTACTGCCGAGTGGAATTTACTCCACTGCCCAGTGGAATTCTGAATTGCCTAGACGATCCCCCGCCACCCATCCCGTCCTATTCGCCAATCCGCCGCCCGATTTTGGGAAACTCCGAGCGTTTGCAAAGGGGCGGTTCTAACGAACCGCCTGATGCTTCGCGCTTCTTCAACGACCACCCATTGACTTAACTGTGTAAATGGTTTTACACCACTTGCCCATATATAAGGAATAAGGGCTGGTAGGGCAGATGCCACTTGCCTATATATAAGGAATAGGAATGGCAGGGGCGAACGCCCCTGCCACTGAACCGAAAGCCGCCTTTTTGTCGTGTGCTTTCTGAAGGGAAGAAACCATTGACTGATAAAGAAAAGTCGTTGAAGTGTCGCGAAGCCTCAGGCTGAGCGTGAACGGAGCCCTTTGCAAACGCCCGGAGTCTCAAAACGGTCGATGGGGCGCCTCATCGGCACAATTCGGGGTCGTTCATCGGGGTAAACGAGATTCTGCAACTTTTTTGAAGGCGCGGCTTGACAATGTGGACACCTCGTGTCTATAATACGTCCCACCATGACCATAACAGTAAACACGGCCACATTGAAGCAGCAACTCAGCCACTACCTCGGCCTGGCCAGCCAGGGGAAAGACGTGCTGGTTACAAATCACAAGCGCATCATTGCGCGGCTTCTTGGCGAGGATGGCGAAGGCCGTCTTCCGCTCGTGGAGCCAACCGTCCCCGTGTCGTCGGTTTTGGACATCGGTGGATTCGGTTTCAAGGAAGATCCGCTCAAGCAGATGAAAAAGGAAAGGAGCGCGCGATGATCGTCTATCTCGATTCCTCGTTTGTCATTCGCCGCCTGCTGGGCGTTGGCAAGCCCGCCGCGTTCTGGGGGAGGTGGGAGAAGGCCTACGCCTCGACGCTGATGCGGACGGAGTGCTGCCGCATCGCGGACAATCTCCGCCTCAACGGCAAGCTCGACGACGCCGGCCGCGCGCGCCTCGGCGCGTGGATCGAAACGGTCTGCGGCGCCGTCACGCAGGTCCACGTCACCGACACGGTGATGAGGCGGGCGGCGACGGCCTACCCGGTTGCCGTCGGCACGCTGCAGGCGCTGCATCTGGCGACGATGCAGGAGCTCGAATCCGTCCACGGCGTGAAGTGCGTGCTCGCGTCCGACGACGACGAGCTCGTCCAGGCCGCGCGGGCGCTTGGCTTTGCCGAAGCCATCGACGAGCCCAAACCGGCGGCGAAGGACCCGGCGCAGGCCGCCGCCGAGTCCGCGGACAAGGCCGAATGACGCTTCTTGCCCAGATGCTGATCCAGGGGGGCGTTGGATTCGCCATCGGCGCGGGCACGAACGAGCTCGCGATCCGGTGGGTGTTCAGCGCCCTCTTCACGAAGAAGAAGAAGCTCATCGCCGCCAACACGAAGAGGCTCATCCGCACGGAGCTGATGACGCCCGAGAAGATCGCGGCGAAGATCTGCTCCTCGGACGTGAGGAGCGTCGTCGAGCGGAACGTGCGCATGCAGCTCGACGCATACGGCGACAAGGCGCGCGCGATCTGCTCGAAGTTCTACGGGCGCTTCGAGCAGCGGCTTCCAGGCCTGATCCGCGAGGAGGTGTGCGCCCTCGCCGAGGTGGCGGACCTCTTCGACGACGACCTCCGCAGGACGATCGCGCAGACGAGCGCCAACCAGGTGACGGCGTACCTCACCGAGAACCTGCCGCGCATCATCGAGGAGACGGACGTCTGGCAGATCGTCTACGACACGATCATGGGCTACGACGAGCGCAAGCTCGAAGCCCTCACGCGCGAGATCGCCAACAGGGAACTGCGGGGGGTGACGCTCTGGGGCGGCGTGATCGGCGCCTTTGTCGGGCTCTCCATGAGCCTCGTCATGTGGTGCCTCGGGTAAAGGCGGATGGGCAACGCCGAGGTCAGAGACGCGCTTGCGGCGGCGTTCGCGGAGCATCGCGAACGCCTCCTGGCGCTCGTCCGCAGAAACCTGAACCCCATTCTCCTCAAGCGCCTCTCGCACGAGGACGTCCTTTCGATGGCCTACGAGGCGGCGGCGCGGCGCCTCGCGTATTTCGCCGCGAACCCCGAGGTGCCCGTCTACTTCAAGCTCCGCACGATCCTCTTCCAGACGCTGGCGGATATCGCGCGGAGCAACCTTCAGGCCGCGGGGCGCGACGCCTACCGCGAGGTCGAGGTCTTCGACGACGTGGACGACGAACACCCGGGAGCCCCCAAGTGGAGTCTCTTTGCGGCGGACATCACCTCGCCCGCGTCGCGCGTCGATCGGGGCGAACGGCACCGCCTGCTGCGCGCCGCGCTCGCCACGCTCGCCGAGGACGATCGCCGCATCCTCGTGCTGCGCCACTTCGACGGGCTCGGGAATTCGGACTGCGCGTCCATCCTCGGCATCGAGGCCAAGGCGGCGTCCATCCGCTACGTGCGGGCGCTCGAACGCCTGCAGAGGAAGCTTCTGGAAATATCCTGCTTCAGGAGGGCCTGACCGTGGCCGAAGACGAGATCCCCGAGGGCCTCAAGGCGCTCGCGGCGGAGCTGGACCTGCTCGGCGGCGCGCAGCCGGCCGGCCCCGCGCTGGACGGCCTGCCCGACCTCTCCGGAACGGACTTCCAGCCGATCGGGCAGATTGGCCGCGGCGGCATGGGGGTCGTCTACCGCGCGCTGCAAACGTCCCTCGACCGTCCCGTGGCCGTGAAGGTGCTGGCGCGCTCCCTGCAGGACGCGACCGAGGAGCGCGACCGGTTCATGCGGGAGGCGCGGACCGTCGCCCGGCTTCACCACCCGGACATCACCCACGTCTACGCGGCCGGCACCTGCGGCCGACATCCCTATTTCGCGATGGAACTCGTGGACGGGGAGAGCGCGGACCGCCACGCCTTCGCGTCGGCGCGGGACGTCCTCGCCGTGGCCATCCGCCTCGCGGACGCGCTTGCCTACGCGCACGCCTGCGGCGTTCTGCACCGCGACATCAAGCCCTCCAACGTCTTCATCGGCGCCGACGGTTCGGTGAAGCTGGGCGACTTCGGCCTCGCGTGCCTCGCCGCGGCCGGCGGGGCCGACCGAAGCGGCACCTTGAAGTACATGTCGCCCGCGCGGAGGGCCGGCGGGGCCGCGACGCCTGCGGACGACCAGTACGCCCTCGCCGCGACCTGCCTCGAACTCGCGGCGAAGACGACCGACTTCGACCGGGCGGACGATTTCGCCCGGATTCTCGGCAAGGCCTCCGCCCCCGACGCCGCGCACCGCTACGCGACCGTGTCTGCGCTGGCGGACGATCTGCGCCGGTGCCGGGCGGGTGAACCGACGGTGGCCAGCCCGCCGTCGCCGGTCCGCCGTCTGCGCCTGTGGGCGCGGCGCAACCCGACGGCGGCGTGGGGCCTCGCGAGCGCGCTTCTTCTGCTTGTGGGGCTGCTCGTCTCGCTCGCCACCGGCTATGCGCGCACGGCCGCGGCCCTTGTGCAGACGGAACGCGAGGCGGCCACTGCGGCGCAGTCGCTCGCCGCCGTCGTCACGGCCATCGACCGTGACGCGCCCGACCACCGCGACGCGGAGCTGAAGCGGGCGCTGGCGGCGGTCGAGGGGCTTGCCCGGCGCTTTCCCGGGAACGTCGGCATCCAAGCCGCCCTGGACCGTCTCGAACGCGCCCGTGCGGCGCACGCGCGCCTGCGCGCAAACAGACGCAGCCTCCGCCCTCCGCGCCGCATACCGCCGAAGTGACTGCATTTATGGTCTTGACGCTTTACCTGAATCGGAAACGGTGCTATACTCGGCGGCGGTTTTGGCGTTGAAAGGATTGCACGATGGTTACGATGCCTGCTCAGGAGATTAAAAGACGTGGTATGGCGGCATTGGACAGCAGCCTTGCGTCTGGTCCGGTCTATGTCGTTCGCGGCAATGTTCCCCGCTATGTCGTCATGTCCGCCGATGCGTTCAGGGATATGGAAGAGGCCTTGGCCATCGCGCGAGTGGCGGCGTCTGAAGCCGATCTGGCGGCGGGGCGCGTCACACGGGGGTCGGCGGATGAACTGATGGGCGAACTCGTCGAGGGCTGACTTATGCCCTATACGCTCGTCTGGACGCCCTCGTTCAAGCGCACGGCCCGCAAGTTCCTCTCGAAGCATCGCGAACTCGTCGATACCTTCTCGCTTGTTCTCCACAAGCTCGAAGCCAATCCCAACGATCCCGAGCTGCGGCTTCATCCCCTGACCGGCAAGTTGAGCGGCAAGCACGCCGTTCGCCTTACCTTCTCCTACCGCATTGTCCTTCGCCTCATGTTGACCGAAACCGAGATCATCCTTCTCGATGTCGGGTCTCATGACGAAGTCTATGGCTGATTGCCGCCCGGTCGTTCAACCTCCGCCGGCGCGGAAGAAATCCGAAAATAATCTGTAGACGTTTGCGGGGGCGTTCCGTTCTCCATGCCTGTGGCGCCTCTGGTCGGTGCCGAGACAACAGAAAAGGAGAACGACATGAACAAGACAACACGCTCATTCGCCATGATTCTGGCAACCGTGGCCGCCGGGCTCACCCTCCAGGCCGAACCGCGTCCGCGCCCCGAGAGGGATGCGCAGAACCAGTTCCGCTTCAGCACGACGGTCGAACGGGAACGTCCCAAGCTGAATGCGGAGACGAAAGCGCTGATCGCCGCCTATCACCGCGATCCGTCGGAGGCGAACAAGGCCGCGCTCAGGAAGCAGATCGAGGTCAACTACGACAAGGTCGTCGCGCGCAAGAAGGCGAAGCTCGCGGAGCTCAAGCGGACGGCGCGCCATCAGGAGAAGATCGACGAGATGCAGGAGATCGTCGATCAGATGGCGCGCGAACGCGGCAAGCGGGTCGAGCAGAGCCTGAAGCGGTTCACGGACCCGCGCCTTCGCCCCGGTTCGCGCACGGCGAAGGACGGCTTCCACCCCGTGATGGGCGCGGGCGCGGCGGTCTCGATCGCCCATACGCCCGTCACCAATGCCGAATACGCCGAGTTCGTGAAGGCGACGGGGCACGCCGCACCGAAATACTGGGCAAGCGGCAACGTGCCGGACGGAAAGGCCGACCACCCCGTTCTGCGAGTCTCGTATGAGGACGCCGTCGCGTACTGCGCGTACCTCACGAAGAGGGACGGCCGGGCGACCTATCGTCTGCCGACCGAGGAGGAATGGGAACTCGCCGCGGGGCACATGCCGAAGGACGCCGCGTTCAACTGGAAAGGGACGCACGAGGAGATCGCGGATCGCCGGCTTCACGACAACCCGCTCCCCAAGGGCACGAGCTACACGACACCCGTGACCACCTACACGAACACGCTCGCGGCCTGCGGCGCAGTCGATATGTGGGGCAACTGCTGGGAGTGGACCTCGACGGACATCACGGCGACGAACGGCGCGGAGAAGGGTCTGAAGGTCAAGGCCGTCAAGGGCGGATCGTGGTATGCGAACAAGAACTCCTGCCGCACGGAGTTCCGCGGCGAGGGCCGCAACCCGAACCTCGGCTACAACACGGT
Organism: Kiritimatiellia bacterium; assembly: GCA_051884935.1. Taxonomy (GTDB): domain Bacteria; phylum Verrucomicrobiota; class Kiritimatiellia; order RFP12; family UBA1067; genus RUG572. The sequence goes on from JBJEWG010000111.1 coordinate 10,954, forward strand.
CGGCTTCCGCGTGGTGCGCGTCGCCGCGTCGTCCGGCGAGGCCCCGCGCCGCCGTCCGCCGCGCCGCCGCCCCCAGAAGTGACGGAGAGGCGCCAAAGGCACCGTCGATGCAGCGTGCCCACCCCGCACCGGGCGGGCGCGCTCAGTTGAAGCGGAAGCGGATCGGGGCGGAGGAATCCTGCGAGATGCGCAGACCCTTCGGCGTGGCGGAACAGGCGCCGTTGAGCCCGATGCGGTAGGCGTAGCCACGGAAGGTGCAGTCGAGGGCCGTCTGCGAAAAGGAGACCGTGAAGTCCTTCGCCCCGACGAACTGCCAGTCGAGCGCCGTGCCGGAGACGGAGATGGAGTCTTCCCTGAAGGTGACGAGGGCGCAGGTGCCGTCCGCCCGCACCGCCTCGACGACGAGCCCGTTGCGCTCGGGCGTGGTGACGCGGAGCTCGCGGAAGACGCCGTCGAGCGCCATCACGCCGGAGACGCCGTTCGTCGGCGCGCGCTGCAGGTGCTGGTCCACGAACGGCGGCGTGAAGTATTCGGCCTGCCAGCCCGCGCAGGGCGTGTCGTAGTGGGGCTCCTGGAAATCGTCGCACATCTTGTGGATGTCGCGGAAGACGAGGCGGTCCTTGTCGAGAAAGAGGTTCGCGCGGTAGTGGCGGCTGTTGTACCAGACGGACTTCCGCCCGCCGCTCGACCAGTCCTCAAGCGCCACCTGCGTCTGCGGCACGTTCGCCGGATGGTCCGCCTTGAAGCGGCGCGCCGTCTCGCCCATCGTCTCGACTTCGAGCGCGCCCGCGTCGCGCAGCGCCGCGATGCGTTCGCACTGATGGGGCAGGCCCATCATGATCCTGCGCACGCCGAAGGTGTTCTCCTGGCCCGTCTGCATGTAGGAGAGGTTGAGCAGCCCGGGCGACTCGGTGTAGACGCGGAAGAACCAGTCGATGATCTGCGGCGTGTTCCCGGTGGGCCAGACGGGCTCCATCGTGGGGCAGCCCGCCGCATACGGGTAGTCGGCGTAGAGGTCCTTCGGGTTCGCGTAGTTGTAGATCGGGTCCGGCGTGAGCATCTTGAAGACGGGCGCCCTGATGGCGTTGCGCATATCCACCGCCGCGGAGAGCATATTGCGCCGCGCGGGGTAGTAGAGGCCGTTCGAGTAGCCGCCGCGCAGGCCGTAGGCGTCCGTGTTGTCCTGCTCGCGGCAGATGCAGAAGCCGTCCACGCCATACGTCGTGACCATGTAGTCCATCGACCAGGCGTCGATCAGCCACGCCCCGACGCTTCGCGGATGGTGGCCGAACTCCCTGCGGAAGCGGGCGAAGGCCGCGTCGATCAGCGACTTCCGCTGGGCCGGCGTGTAGGCCATCAGGAACCCGGGGTTGATGAACCAGTCCCACTGCCAGTCCGCCCCCTGCTTCGGGCGCCACGGCACGCCCGCCGCGTCGTTGAGGGGCTTCGACATCTCGAACCAGAGCCCGTACTCCGTCTTCGCGGGATCGGCGGTGCGGGCGACGGCCAGCATCTCGGGATCGACGAGCGCGTCGTACTGAAGGAGGATGGTGTTCTTGAACCCGTACCGCGTGTTGAGCTCGACCTCCGCCTTCAGCGCCTCCACGTAGTCCGCGTGCGAGCCGCGCGGATCCAGCGACCGCACGAAGTTGACGATGTTCATCACCCTGCGCGCGGCGGATGGCGGCGGAGGCGGGGCCTCATCGGACGCGGGCGGGGCCTCATCGGGCTGCGGCGCGGCGGCGGGGACGGCGACCGCCGGCGGCGGCGCCAGATGGAACCCGTCGTTGTAGCAGTAGTTGTAGCCGTCGAAGTAGAGCCCGTCGCCCGAACAGAGGCGCCCGTTCACCGTGTAGCGCCACGGCGTGTCAATCCAGATCCAGGAATGGCGCGCGCCCCGCCTCACCGGCGGACGCGGCGGACGATGCGGCGGACGCGGCGGACGCCCGCCGAAGCCGGGCCGCGCGGGAGGCCCCGCGTGGATGCCGTGGGGCGGGCGCGGACGATGCGGCGGCCTCGGCGGACGCAGGCCGGGCGCAGGTGGGCGCGGACGCGGCGTGGGGACGGCAGCCGGGGGACGGCGCGGCGGTGGCTGCGGGCGCGGATGCCGTATGCGCGGCGGCGGGTTCGGGCGGGGCGACATGTGGACGCGCGGCGGCGGCTGACCCATGCGCGGCGCGCCGCCACCGGGCGGCGGCGCGGCACGGAGTCCACACACGGCAATCGAAACACCCCACAGCACAAGAAGCGCGCTCCCCATGGCCACGCGCCGAACTCTCTTTCCATCACGCATCCGTCAGGCTCCTTTCAACAGGCTTTCACCGCATCTTCGCCTCCACGAGCGTCTCGCCCGCGTAGACCAGCTTGAGCGAGAAGAAGTCCGTCCGCTCGTCCAGCGCCTTGAGGAAGATGCGGTCGCCGGCCCACATCTTCTTCGTGAGCAGCTCCTCCTTGGGCAGCCACGTCAGCTCCCCCTCGTCGCAGTCGATCAGCTCCCCCGTGAACTCCGTGCCGGTGAAGAGATGCATGTACTCCACGCCCCATTCGTCCGAGACGAACGTGACCAGCCCGCGGAACTTCGGGTTCAGCAAGGTGAGGCCCGTCTCCTCCTTCACCTCCCGCAGGACGCACTCCTCCGGGCTTTCGCCCAGCTCGAACTTCCCGCCCACGCCGATCCACTTGTCGCCGTTCTCGTCGTGTTCCTTCTTCGCGCGGTGGAGAATGAGGTAGCACCCGTCCTTTTCAAGATAGCACAGCGTCGTCAGGCGCGGTCCGTCCTCCATGATCAGCCCGCCTCTCCAGATGCGTCCACCATCCGCGCCGTCGCGGTGAGGGTCTGCGTGTTGACGGCGTCCGCCGCGCCGCGCATCCTGAAGGTGAACGTCAGCGGCGTCCCGGATGGAATCTCGTCGAACGCCTCCGGCCAGTCGAAGAACAGAACCTCCGGAACCCAGCTGTCTGGCACAATCTCGACCGTTTTCACCGTTTCGCCCGCCGTCTGCGGGACCTCGCCGTCCGTCTGCGGGGCCGCACCGTCCGCCTGTTGGGCCACGGGCCAGGAGACCTCAATCTTGTCGCCCCACTCGGGGTGGTAGGAGAGGTTGCGCCCGGAGACGGCGAAGTTATGTCCCGCCACGACCGCGTCCCGACGGCCATCATATGCGCAAACCTCATTGACCTTCGCCTTCTTGACGGGTTTGAATGGCTTATGCGGGTCGTCCTCGCGTGTCCAGCGGAAGGTGTCGGCGTCCACCTTCAGGTTCTTCGAGGCCTTGATGTTGATCTCGTACTTGTTCGCGCGCGTGAGGCGGCCGTCGTCGCCGAGCGTGCCCTTGAGCTGACCGGAAATCACGAACCAGTCATTGACGTTCACGCTGAACCCGGCGCGCGCGCGGTCCCGCATCGCCTCGACGAAGCCCTCAAGCATCCCTTCGAGGTCCTTCTGGTGGCCCCGCACGAACCCCGCCTCGCGCGCGTACTCCACGATCTGGCTCAGGTCCAGCGTGCGGCGCCCCGTCACGACCGGACGCAGGACCGTGCCGCCGGTCCTGACATCATGTCCTCTGCACACGCGGTAGCTCATCGTCGGCTTGTCGTCATTCGTCATTTTGTCCATCTCCTTCTCCGCTTTCGCGGTTATATGTTGTTTGTTTCTCGGGAGGATACTGCATTCTCCCCCCGACGGCATAGCATATCAGAACCGACCCGACGGCGCAACCCCCCGTGATTCTGACTTCACTTGCGCAACCAAACAAATTCAGTTGCGCAAGTGAATGAATTTGGTTGCGCAACTG
>JBJEWG010000112.1:0-14665 GCA_051884935.1 Kiritimatiellia bacterium
CTGCGCGGCGGCCTCCGGCTTGGCGAGCGCGGCGGCGACGTCGGCGGCGAGCAGCTTTTCGAGCAGCCTGCCGACGGCGTCCTTCACTTCGAGAATCGTATCGCGGGCGCCCTGCGCAATCGTCTTCTGGGCCCGCGCCTCGAACGCCTGGGCGTCCGTCTCGGCCTGCGCGCGGCACGCGGCGGCCTTGGTTTCCGCCTCCTTCACGATGGCGGCCGCGTCGGCCTTCGCCTTTGCGAGAATCGCGACGGCCTCGGCGTTTGCCTTCTCGACGCCGTCGCGCTGAATCTTCTCCAGAAGCTGTTGCAGTTGTTCAGCCATAATACCTCCAGAATTTGCGGGCGATTATAGCACATCGGGGGTGGATGTCAAGGCCGCCCGCGTATGCCGCCCCTATATATAATAAGGTCACGCGCGCGCGCGCGAGCGCCGGGCGGCGCGGGCGGCGGATGTGGCGGGATGGGAACGCGGGGTGGTCGAGGAGGGACTGGCGTCTCACCCCGAGAGACTGGATTTTCACCCCGGAGAGACGGGCGGATGACGGGGCGATTTGGGGCTGGGTTGCGCAAGTGAATGAATTTGGTTGCGCAACTAAATTTATTCACTTGCGCAAGAGAATTTATTTGGTTGCGCAAGTGAAGTCAGAATCACAAGGGGGTTGCGCCGTTGGGTCGGTTCTGATATGCTATGCCGTCGGGAGGGAATGACGTGCCCTCCAGCGTCATCTGCGGGGCGCTCGGCGGCGGCGAGGCGCCACGCGCGGCGGCTGTGGCGCCACAAGCATACGATAACTGCGAAAGCGGGAAGGGAATGGACAAATGAATCGGAAAGACTGGATGCGGGGCGAAATCGCCGCGTGGCGGGCCGAAGGGGTCATCGGCGAGGAGCTGGCCGATGAATTGTCGCGTCGCTATCTCGCCGCGCCGACGCGGCTATCCTGGGGGGCGATCATCGCCGGGGTGTTCGGCGCGCTATTGGTGGGACTTGGCATCATCGCGCTTCTGGCCGCGAACTGGGACTGCTTCGGACGCGGCGCACGCGCGGCGATCGCGCTGGCGCCCGTCGTCGGAAGCGGCGCGCTGGCGGCGGTGGCGGTGCGGAAGGACTGGCGGGCGATGAGCTTCTGGGAGCCGCTTGGCGTCTTCTGGTGTCTGGCCACGGGCGCGGCGACCTGCCTCATCGCGCAGACGTACCAGCTCGGCGGGTCCGTGCCGTCGCTCGTTCTTCTCGTCGCCCTGCTGATGCTGCCGATCGTCTGGCTGACGCGAACCGTGGTGGTGACGGCGCTTTGGCCGATCTGGGCGATCGCGTGGGGGCTGTCGGTTCGGGAGTGCGGTGAAGGCGTCGTGGGGGCCCTTGTGCGCGCGGTCGCGCTGCTGGCGCTGTCGGTTCCGGCGTTCGTCGCGTTCGAGCGCCGCGAGGTGCCGCGCGTGGCGCGCGTGATGGGCGAGCTGGTTTCGGGGCTGGTCTATGCGATTGGCACATCCCTCCTCATCATAGAGCTGATGCGCATCTGGAGTTTTGAGTTCGGCGTCAGCGTCTTCTGGTGCTGTGCGCTGGTGATTTGGACGCTGGGGGTCTGCTGCGGGATTCGGTCGTGGCTGACCGCGGCGACGCTTGTGGCGTTCGGCGCCGCGCTGTACACGCCCTTCGGGAGCCTCTGGCTGTATGGCGCGGCGATTCTGCTGGCGGGCGCGATCACCGTATACGGCGTGCGGAAGGTCGATCTCGGCAGCACGAACCTCGGCGCGATGCTGTTCCTGTGGCTCGTGCTCGCCAAGTTCTTCGCGAGCGGCGTCGATTTCACGACGAAGGGACTGGTCCTCATCGGCGCGGGCGTGGCGCTGACGGTCCTCAACGTGGTGATGATCCGGATTCGGAAAAGGAGCGTGGGAGATGAGAAGTGAACGGTTGAAGGTGAACGGCGCGGGGGCGCGCTTCTGGCTCGTGGTGGCGACGCTTGCGGTGCAGGTGCTCGCTCTCGGGTGGCTGATCGCGCGCTACGAGCGCGTCGTGCAGTGCGGGACGGAGGTGCGGTTCAGGTGCCAGGCGTATGATCCCTACGACCCGCTGCGCGGACGCTACCTCAGAATGTCCGTTCGGGAGGTCGTTGACGCAGTCCCGCCGACGCTGACGAACGACGTCGGCAAGGTCTACGTGCGCGTCGAGCCCGCGACGAACGGGCTCTGGCGCGTCGCCGAGGCGGCGCGCGCGCCCGCGGCGTCCGGCATCTGGCTGAAGCCCCGGGGCGCGGGCTGGGAACCTCGCCTCTCCTGGCGGGAGCAGAAGGAGGGCGAGAGCTGGAAGGACTTCCACCGGCGGCAGACCGCCGCCGGGCGGTGCCTCGCGGTGACGTTCCCAGACCAGCTGTTCGTGAACGAGAAGCTCGCGCCCGAGGCGGAGAGGCTGCTGCGCGCGAAGTCGGCCGACGCCGTGGCCGTCTACCGCGTCCTCAGGAACGACATCGTGCTCACGGGCATCGAGATCGGCGGCAGGTCCATTGTGGACGAGGCGCGCGGGACGCGCTGAGCGGCGGCGGTTGACGCGCGGGGACGGAAATGCGATAATCTGCGCATGAAACTCTCGAAGCTGGTTGTCGGGCTGGGCGTGGCCGCCGCGGTGTGCCGCCCCGTTGTGGCCGAGGAAGACGTGTCCGCCGTGATGGCGGGCCTCCGCGCGCAGGCGGATGCGCGCATCGCGGAGATCCGCGCGACGCCGAACTGTGTGGTGCCGCCGGGCGCGCAGGTCTACTACCTTTCCGCGAAGACGGGCGACGACGCGGCGGACGGGCGGACGCCGCAGACGGCGTGGCGCACGGCGGCGCGCCTCGCCAGGGAGGCGATCGCGCCCGGCGCGTACGTGCTCTTCGAGCGCGGGGGCGTCTACCGCGGCACGGTGAAGACGGCGCCCGGCGTCACGTACTCGGCCTACGGCGCGGGGCCGAAGCCGTGCATCTACGGTTCGCCGGAGAACGGTGCCGACCCGGCGAAGTGGCGGCGCACGGAGAACCCGAACGTGTGGGCCTACGACATCGGCCACCGCGACGTGGGCGTGATCGTCTTCGACGAGGGGGCCCGGCACGCGACGAAGATCGTCTACCGCACGGACAGGAAGACGGGCGCGCGGTTCAACAAGTTCACGGGGCGGCCGTTCAACGGCTACGGCGACCTCGACGGGGACCTCCACTTCTGGCACGACTACTACGAGAAGGGGACGGGGAAGTTGTACCTCTACAGCGCGGTCAACCCCGGCGCGCGGTTCAAGTCCATCGAGTTCAACGTCAAGTGCCACGGCTTCGCGGTCGGGGGCGCGAGCGGGGTGACGATCGAGAACTTCACGGTGAAGTACGTGGGCGTGCACGGCGTGGGGGCGGGGACGTGCCGGAACCTGACGGTGCGGAACTGCGAGTTCGGCTGGATCGGCGGCTCGATCCAGGCCGAGGCGATCTTCGGGCGCGACTACCCCACGCGCCTCGGCAACGCCGTGGAGATCTACGGGGGATGCGAGAACTACGAGGTGACGAACTGCTACATGTGGCAGGTCTACGACGCCGGGGTGACGCAGCAGTACAACATCCCCGAGTCCGCCGGGGCGAAGCGCTGCGACCAGCGGAACGTGCGCTACGCGCGCAACGTCTTCGAGAAGTGCAACTACTCCGTCGAATACTTCCTCACGGCCAGGAAGGGGAACTGGAGCCGGATGGAGAACTTCGTGATCGAGGACAATCTGATGTTCGACGCGGGCATCGGGTTCTGCGAGCAGCGGCCGGACCGCAACGAGGGCGCGCACATCAAGGCATGGTACCACGGCGAGCGCAACCGGGCGAAGGACTACGTGATCCGGCGCAACGTCTTCTGCCGGGGCGGCGACATGCTCGTGCAGATCTGCAGCGGCCTGCGGAACGAGGATGGCTCGTCGTCCCTGCCGACCCTCACGGACAACCTCTTCATCGGCCGCGCGGGCGACCAGTTCGGCGTGATCTCCGATACCACCAACGCGCGCGAGGTCTACGGCCCCGCCACGCAGGCCGTCCTCGACGCCCACGGCACGGGCAACCGCTGCCTCTTCATCCCCGCCGCGAAGTGAAGATGGTTGAGACATTATAAGGAAAGGACAGGAAATGAAGACGTTGACGATGGTCTGCGTGGTCGCCGCCGCGATTGCGGGGTTTGGCGAAGAGGCGTTCAGGAGGGTGGGTATCATCGGGTGCGACACGTCGCACGCGATCGCGTTCACCGAGATGCTGAACGTGAAGAACGATCCGGACTGCGCGGGGTTCAAGGTGACCGTCGCGCACAAGTGGGGCTCGCCGGACATCGTCAGCTCCACGAACCGCTACCCGAAGTACATCGCGCAGCTGGAGAAGATGGGGGTGCGCATGGCGCCGACGATCGCGGACCTGCTGAAGGAGGTGGACTGCGTGTTGCTGGAGACGTGCGACGGGCGGCCGCATCTCGCGCAGGCGACGGAGGTCTTCAAGAGCGGCAAGCCGGTCTTCATCGACAAGCCCGTCACGGCGACGCTCGCCGACGCGGTGAGGCTGGTGGAGGTCGCGAAGCAGATGGACGCCAAGTGGTTCTGCTCGTCGTCCCTGCGCTACGTGAAGAACGCGCAGAAGGCGAACAAGGGCGAGCTGGGGCCGATCCGCGGCGCCAACTGCTGGACGCCCGAGCAGTTCGAGCCCACGCAGAGCGAGTTCTTCTGGTACGCCATCCACGGCGCGGAGCCGCTCTACACGATCATGGGCACGGGGTGCCAGGAGGTGCGCTGCACGGGCACGGAGACGGAGGACGTGATGGTGGGGACCTGGAAGGACGGCCGCCTGGGCGTGATGCGCGCGCTGAACTACAAACGGAAGGGGGCCGGCTACGGCGGCACGATCTACACCGAGCGCTACGGGGTGGTGGACATGGGGACCTACGAGGGCTACAAGCCGCTGCTGGTGGAGATTCTCGCGTTCTTCAGGACGGGCGTGGTGCCGGTTCCGGCCGAGGAGACGCTTGAGATCTATGCGTTCCTCGAAGCCGCCACGCAGTCCAAGAAGCGGGGCGGCACCGCCGTGACGATCGAGGAGGTGATGGCGAAGGCCCGCACGGCGGCGATGCTTCTGCGCTGAGCGGGCGCGCCGCACTAGTCATTCCGGCGCGATTGTGGTATACTTCGCCCTCCCATGGAGAGAATTGATTTAGCGATGCACAAAGCCGCGGTCCTGACGGAGGCGTTGCCCTACATTCAGGACTTCAACGGCTCGACCGTGCTCGTGAAGGTGGGCGGCAGCGTGATGGAGAGCGAGGGGAACCTCGTCTCGCTTCTCGCCGACATCGCCTTCATGGACGCGGTGGGGATGCGCGTGGTGCTGGTGCACGGCGGCGGCAAGGCGATTTCGAAGGCGCTGAAGGAAAGCGGGCTCGAACCGAAGTTCGTGAACGGGCTGCGCGTGACGGACGAGCCGACGATGGAGATCGTGCGCCGCACGCTCAACAACGTGGTCAACGCCGACCTCGTGCGGAAGCTCCAGTCGTTCAAGACGAACGCGCGGCCCCTCCACGGGAACTGGATGTTCACGGCGGAGCGGATCACGAGCCCGGACCGCGGGTTCGTGGGCGAGCCGGTGGCCGTGGACACGCGCGCCGTGCGGGAGATGCTGGACGCGGGCATCGTCCCCGTCGTCACGCCGCTCGGCACCGGGCAGGACGGGCATCTCTACAACGTCAACGCCGACAGCGCCGCCGCGGCCCTCGCCAAGGCGCTCAAGGTGCGCAAGTTCGCCGTCGTGTCGGACGTGCCGGGGCTTCTCCGCGACCCGTCCGACCCGAAGTCGCTGATGCCGACGCTCCATCTCGGCGAAATCGCGAAGCTGAAGGACGAGGGCGTGATCAGCGGCGGCATGCTGCCGAAGATCGAAGGCTGCGAGGACGCGATCCGCGCGGGTGTGCGCAAGGTGCACCTGGTCGACGGGCGCATGCCTCATTCACTGTTGTTGGAAATATTCACCCGCGAGGGAGTGGGAACGGAGATCACCGATGAGCAAGAGCACTGAGATCATTGAAGAGTACAAGAAGTATCTGATGCCGACGTACACGCCGGGCCTCGTCATCTCGAAGGCGAAGGGGTCGCGCGTCTACAATCCCGAGGGGGCCCAGTACTACGATTTCACGAGCGGCATCGGCTGCCACAACGTGGGGCACTGCACGGAGGGCGTCGTCAAGGCGATCCAGGAGCAGGCCGCGAAGCTCGGCCACTGCTCGAACCTCTTCGTGAACGAGCCGCAGGTGAAGCTCGCGAAGAAGCTGGTCGAGATCTCCGGCCTCGACGGCAAGGTGTTCTTCTGCAACTCGGGCGCGGAGGCGAACGAGGCGGCGATCAAGCTCGCCCGCAAGTGGGGGGCCGCGAACGGCGGCCGCTACGAGATCATCACGATGCGCAACGGCTTCCACGGCCGCACGCTCGCAACGGTCACCGCGACGGGGCAGGACTGGTGTCAGGCCGGCTACGAGCCGCTGCCGGTGGGCTTCGCCTACGCCGACTTCAACGACTTCGAGTCCGTCAAGGCGGCGCTCACGGATAAGACGGTGGCGATCATGCTTGAGGCCGTGCAGGGTGAGGGCGGCGTCACGCCCGCGACGCCCGAGTTCATGGCCGCGATCCGCGCGCTCTGCGACGAGAAGAACCTGATCATGATCTGCGACGAGGTCCAGTGCGGCATGGGCCGCACGGGCACGTGGTGGGGGTGGCAGCACTCCGACGTGAAGCCGGACCTCTTCACCGTGGCGAAGTCGATCGCCGACGGCGTGCCGATGGGCGCGCTCGTCTCGAACGCGAAGTTCGCCGACGTCTTCCAGCCCGGCAGCCACGCCTCCACGTTCGGCGGCAACGCGCTCGCCTGCGCGGCGGCCCTCGCCACGATCAAGATCATCGAGGACGAGAACCTGCTCGCCGCCGCCGCCGCCAAGGGCGAGATGCTTCGGGCCGCGCTTCAGGCGTTCGTCGAGAAGTACGACCAGGTGCTCGAAGTGCGGGGCCTCGGGCTCATGCTCGGCATGGTCATCGACGGCGACCCCAAGCAGGTCGTCGAGACGTTCCGCGAGGCGAACGTGCTCGTGCTGACCGCCGGCGGCAACGTCGTCCGCTTCCTGCCTACGCTTTCGATGACCGAGGATCACATCGAGGAGGCCGTCGAGATGATGGGCGACGCCCTTGACGGGCTCTGGGGCGACGAGAAGGAAGACTAGTCAGCATACGCGGAAGGGGGAGGTCATGTCAGTTTGTCGTTCGGGCCGGAAGGGCGGGAATCCCCGCATCCTCATCGTCACGCCGGAGATCACCTATCTGCCGGAGGGCATGGGCAACCTCGCGGGCAAGATGAGCGCGAAGGCGGGCGGCATGGCCGACGTCTCCGCCTCGCTGGTCGGCGCGCTGTTCGACCTGGGCGCCGACGTCCACGTCGCCCTCCCCCACTACCGCCGCATGTTCCATGAGGAGACGGCCCAGCTCGTCGCCGAGGAACTGCGCGTCTACAAGAGCCGCATGCCCGACGAGCACATCCACCTCGCCGAGGACCGCTGCTTCTACTACCGGGACCGCGTCTACTCGCAGAGCGGCGCGAACCCCCGTCTCGCGCTCGCGTTCCAGCGCGAGGTGATCAACCACATCATCCCCGAGGTGCAGCCGGACCTGATCCACTGCAACGACTGGATGACGGGCCTCATCCCCGCGGCCTCGCGCCGCATGGGGATTCCCTGCCTCTTCACCGTCCACAACATCCACACCCACAAGCTCACGCTCGCGCAGGTGGAGGATGCCGGCATCGACGCGGCCGAGTTCTGGGGCAATCTCTACTACGACTATCCGCCCTACGACTACTTCAGCGCGCACGACAACGACCCCATCGACCTGCAGGCCTCGGGCATCTTCGGCGCGCACTTCATCAACACCGTTTCGCCGACCTTCCTCAAGGAGATCGTCAACGGCTGGCACGGCTTCATCCCCGATTCGATCCGCAACGAGATCCGCAACAAGTACAACGCGGGCTGCGCGGCGGGCATCCTGAACGCGCCGGACCCCGCCGACAACCCGGCGACGGACGAGAAGATCCCGTTCCGCTACGGCCCGGCCGACCATGCGGAGGCGAAGCGGAAGAACAAGATCGAGCTCCAGAAGGCCCTGGGCCTGGAGGTCAACCCCGACGCGCCGGTCTTCTTCTGGCCGTCGCGGCTGGACCCCGCCCAGAAGGGGCCGCAGCTGCTCACCGACATCTGCTACCGCTTCCTCGACAAGCACTGGAGCGAGGGCGCGCAGATCGCCGTCATCGCGAACGGCGCCTTCCAGAAGCCGTTCTGGGATATCCGCTCCTTCCACGGAATCGAGCGCCGTCTGGGCGTGCGCGACTTCGACGGACGCCTTTCGCAGCTCGGTTTTGCCGGGTCCGACTTCATGCTCATGCCGTCCCTCTTCGAGCCCTGCGGCCTCCCGCAGATGCAGGCGCCGATCTACGGCTCCCTCGCGGTCGTCCACAACACGGGCGGGCTGCACGACACGGTCGAGCCGCTGGATGTGGAGAACCACGCGGGCAACGGGTTCGTCTTCGACACCTACGACTCGAACGGACTCTTCTGGGCGATGGATCAGGCGATGGCGTTCTGGAACCGTCCCGCCGAGGTCCGCGCCGCCGAGATCACGCGCATCATGGACCAGTCGCTTCGCCGCTTCAACCACGAGGCCTGCGCGCGCCAGTACATCGAGCTCTACGAGCAGATGCTCCACCGCGATCTCGTGAAGGACTTCTCGAAGGCCTGATTCCCGCGCCATGGGCGTCGCCCTTCTGTTCACCACGGCCCTCATCTGGGGGTGCGCGTTCCTGTTTCAGAAGCTGGGGGGCGACTGCGTCGGCCCGTTTGCCTTCACCCTCTACCGGAACGTTCTGGGCGGACTTTCCCTGCTTGCGCTCATGGCGTTGCGCCGCCGCCTCCGCTTCGGCCGCGTGGAGCTGATCGGCGGCGCCTGGTGCGGGCTCGCCCTATGGTTCCCCTCGATGCTCCAGCAGATTGGCATTGCGGATACCTCGCCGGGCACCTGCGCCTTCCTGACGGCGAACTACGCCCTCATCGTCCCGGTTCTCGGCCTCGCCCTCGGCAAGCGCCCGAACTGGTATGTCTGGCCCGGCGTGGCGCTTGCGCTCGCGGGCACGTTCCTGATCTGCCTGACGGGAACGGGCGAGTTCGCCCTTGGGCGCGGCGAGGCGCTGACGCTTCTCTGCGCGGCTTTCTACGCCGTGCAGATTCTCGTCGTCGATCATTTCGTCGTCAAGGTGGACGTCCTTGCGCTGAGCTGCGTCCAGTTCTTCACGGGCGCCGTGCTGGGGCTGCCGTTTCTGCTGCTTCCCGCGGAGGCCGCGCATCTGAACGCTGCGGATATCCGAGCCGCCTCGACCGCAATCATCTACTGCGGGATTCTCTCCTCCGGCGTCGCCTACACCCTTCAGAACGTGGGGCAGAAGCTCGTCGCCCCCTCCATCGCCGGCATCATTCTCTCGTTGGAGTCCGTCTTCGGCGTCTTCTTCGGCTGGCTTGCGTGGACCTGTGGATGGATGTCCACGCCCGAGGAAATGACGCCTCGCCGCCTTGTTGGGTACGCGCTGGTCTTCACGGCGATTCTGTTCACACAGCTTCTCGATATCCGCCGTTCCCGATCCTGAGTCTGGGAGATGCAGGGGGTACGGGGCAGCCCCCCTGCCACCAGACCGAAAGTGGCCTTCTTTGCGAACGTGTAAGAAGCGCCCAGTTTTGAACTCCGGGCGTTTGCAAAGGACTCCGTTCACGTGGTTGTTGAGCCTGTCGAAGCACTTCGCCTGAGGCTTCGCGCTTCCTCAACGACTCTTCATTGACCCAAATGGGGGTTTGGCCTTGTGTCGTTGTCTTCGTTGCCAAGGTGTGGGAACGGTTTTACACTCTGCTTTGTTTGGTGGGCGAACTGCCACTGATAAAGCGGAGTGTGTCAGATTGGCACACAATCTGTGAAGGTGTGTCGTTCTGACGCACTGCGGGGCCTCCTGCCGACCTCCGCCCGATATCCTGCCCAGGGGCCGGAGGGTCGCGCGACCCTCCGGCGGGGTGTTGCTAGACCCTAGGGCAGGGAGTCGCGTATCGGACCGCCTGACCGTGCGGTGCAGATGGCCGGAGCCTTGCGTGACCCTCGGGCAGGGTATCGCGCATCGGCCCCCCAACCCCTCGCCATCGGGATGACCGACCCCGAGTTGTGCCGATGACTTAGAAACTCCGAACGTTTGCAAAGGGGCGGTTTTCACGAACCGCCTGGGGCTTCGCGCTTCTTCAACGACCATCCATCGACCTTCGACCTCACGCCCTACCTCAAAGACGACACCAGAGGCGAAGGCGTCCTCAACGTGACCCTCGGTACCCACACCTTCCTCAAGGTCAAGATCGAGGCGGCGACCAAGGCCAAAGGCGACACCGAGTGAGGCGTTCCGGCTGACGGAAGGGCGGGGGATGTGCTATACTACTGGATATGAAAGCACATCGTCTTGTCCTTCTGGCCGTTGCGTGCGTGACGGCCGCCGCGTGTGGCGCGGGGTCTCCGCTCGCGCCGTTCTTCACGAACCTTCCCGAGGGTATGGACCCCGGGACCATCTCGCGGAGGATCACGGACCAGTTCCTCTCCTCGCGGCCCGAGAACTATCGTCCGAAGGGGTATCACGGCAATGAGGGATATGGCTGGAACCGCTCCGTCCAATACTCGGTGATCTCCCTGTGGGTGAACGCGATCACCTGCGCGCGGCTGGACGGCGATGCGGCCCGCGAGGCGAGGCTCATCCGCCTCTTCGACGACTTCCTGCCCGGGCGGCCGAAGAACCGCTGCTGTTCGCGTCCCTACCACGTGGACGACGCGATCTTCGGCGCGCTGCCGTATGAGGTCTACATCGGCAACAAGAACCCCGCGTGCCTGGAGATGGGGAAGTTCTACGCCGATACGCAGTGGACGCCGCCGTGCGAGGGGACGCTGAAGGAGCGCCACATGCCGTCGAAGGAGGAGCAGGAGAGCTTCTGGGCGAAGGGCTATACGCCGCAGACGCGCCTCTGGATCGACGACATGTACATGATCACGGTGCTGCAGAGCCAGGCGTTCCGCGCGACGGGTGAGCGCAAGTACATCGACCGCGCAGCGCGCGAGATGTGCCTCTACCTCGACGAGCTGCAGCTGAAGGACGGCGCGGCGAAGGGGCTCTTCTACCACGCGCCGGACGTGAAGTACGTGTGGGGGCGCGGCGACGGATGGATGGCGGCGGGCATGGCGCTCGTGCTGGACCGTCTGCCGGAGGACAGCAAGTATCGTCCGCGCATTCTGGAAGGGTACCACGCCATGATGTCCGCGCTGTTGAAGTTCCAGCGTCCGGACGGGCTGTGGAGCCAGCTCATCGACATGCCAGAGGATCCGCGCAACTGGGGCGAGACCTCCTGCACGGCGATGTTCGCCTACTCGTTCATGACGGGCGTGGCGCGCGGGTGGCTGGACGCGGCGCAGTATGGCCCGGCGGCCCGGAAGGCGTGGCTGGCGCTCTGCGGTCGGCTCGACACGTTCGCGAACATCTCCGACGTGTGCGTGGGGACGGGGAAGAAGGACAGCCTGCAATACTACTTCGACCGCCCGCGCGTGAACGGCGATCCCCATGGCCAGGCGCCGATGCTGTGGATGGCGTCCGTGCTGCTTGAGACGGGTGCGGGGCGGTTGGAGGGGCTTCGCACGCCGGCGACCTCGAAGCTCTTCGAGAAGCGCGTGGACCCGGTTTCGGGCGTCGTCTCGTACGCGCTTTCGGGCGGCGTGGAGAGGAACGTGCAGTCGATCTACTTCACGGCGAAGTCGATGACGGCGGATGGGCGCTTCCTGCTCGTGGACGTGTCGCGGAACGAGCGGCGCAACGGTCTGGACGCGAAGGGGCGTCCGCTCAAGAAGGCGCCCGCGAACCGCAAGAACAAGGCGCTCGTCGATTTCCTGAAGGACGAGATGGTGGAGCTGCCCGGCGTGGGCGGACAGATTCCGTTCGTCGATGTGAAGGATGACTACATGGTCTACTGCCGCGACCGCGTCTTCTACCGCCGCGACTTCGCGAACCCGCTGGTCGAGCGGCGGCTCTGCGACTTCCCGGCCGAGCTCTGCCCAGACGGAACGAAGCTGCTCTATCCGTTCACGCACCTGACGCTCACGAAGGACCGAAAGCAGGCGTTCCTCGACACGGGGCTGGTCACACCCGCGGGCGTCACGAACTACGTGCAGGGGCTGCTGGAGCTCGCCACGGGTAACTACACGAGCTGGGGGCGGACGGAGTTCTTCGCCAACCACGGCCAGATCAATCCCGTGCGGGACGACCTCGCGATGTGCGCATGGGAGGCGTGCTGGAAGACGGGCGGACGCGAGTACAAGGAGCGGACGGGGTGGTATCCGCGCATGTGGCTCGTCTACCCTGATGGCCGCCGCGAGATGGTGCCGGCGCGCGAGAAGAACTACGCTTCCCACGAAATCTGGGACGATGACGGGCAGGGCTTCAGTTGGTGCACCGGCGGAGGCGTCTATCACCAGAGCCTCGCCGATCTCGCCGCCGGAAAGCAGGAGTGCTTCTGTCCGGACGCGCTGGCACGTCACAACATGCTGTCGGCGGACAAGAAGTACGTCGTCTACGACGCCGCCCCGGCGAAGTGGTGGCGGGGGTGCACGTGGAACGTGAGGTTCTACAACCGCGAGACGAAGCGCACGGTGGAGGTCTACTCCACGCGGCCCGCGCTGATGCCGGACTACAACGAGAGCCGCCTCCACCCCGATCCGCACCCGCACTTCAGCGGCGACGGGAAGTGGGTGATCTCGACGGCGAACAACGCGCTTGGGAACATGGAGGTCTATCTGACCGACGTCGATCAGCTCGTCGCCCGCACGACGATGGAGGCGCCGAAGGGCGGCAAGACGGTTGTGGTGGAGAACCCGATTGACGTGGCGCGTCCGGCCGAGACGGTGAGCGTGAAGTGGAAGGACCTTGGGCTGAAGCCCGGCGACACGGCGGTGCGCGTGTGGGACGTGGCGGCGAGCGTGCCGGTTGCGTATCAGGACGACCGGCGGAACGGCGCGCTGCTCTTCTCGACGGCGCTGGCGGCGAAGGAGACGAGGGAGTTCCGCATTCTCGCGGACGCCTCCCTGCCGCAGGCGGATCTCTCGATCGTGTGCTGGAGCCAGTATCTGCCGGAGCGCATGGACGACTTCGCGTGGGAGAACGACCGGTTCGGCGCGCGGGTGTATGGCCCGATCATCATGCAGCCGGCGCCGGCCGGGCAGAAGCTCGTGTCGAGCGGCGTAGACATCATCAACAAGTGCGTGTCGTACCCGGTGCTGCACCGCTGGTTCGTGGAGCGGACGGGCGAGGGCTCGTATCACACGGACCAGGGCGAGGGCATGGACAACTACAAGGTGGGGCCGAGCCGCGGCTGCGGCGGGCTGGGCGCGCTGGGGGCGGATGGCTGGAAGTTCTCCGTCAACTGGGCGAAGACGAAGGTGATTCAGTGCGGGCCCGTGCGCACCGAGTTCGAGCTCGTTTATGCGCCGTGGGGCGGCTTCGGCGAGGAGACGCGCCGCGTGACGCTGGATCGGGGGCAGTTCTTCGCGCACTGCCAGCCGCGCTTCAAGGGCGGGGTCCCGGCGGGCGTGAAGGTGGGGCCGGGCCTCGACTGCGACGCGAAGCGCCAGCACAACGGCGACATCGCGCGCGATCTCGATGCGGGCTGGATCGCGAACTGGGAGCCGGACGGCGTGGACGGGCCGCACACGGGCTCGATTGCGACGGCGATGATCCTCGATCCGGCGGATGCGCCGGCGACGACGGCGACCGACGAGCTGGGCTGCGTGTATCTCTTCCCGTCGGCGGGGCGCGCGAAGTTCGGCTACTGGGCCGGCGCGACCTGGAGCGGCGCGAAGGCGGTGAAGGGCGCAAAGGCGTGGCGGGCCCTCGTGAGGGACTTCGCCGCCGCGCTGCGCAATCCCGTGAAGGTCTCGCTTCGGTAGGCGTTTTTTGGTACAATCCGCGAACTGTTTTACAAAGGAGTCCTTGGAATGGAAGTTCGTTACACGGTCGGCAGGAACGAGTACAAGCGCATGACGACGGCGGAGCTTCGCGCGGCGTTCGCGAATACGACGCTCTGCGAGAAGGGCAAGATCAACCTCATGTACTGCGAGGTCGAGCGCGGCATCGCGGGCTTCGCGGTGCCGACGACGAAGGCGCTGGCGATGCCCACGGGCAAGGAGATCGCGAGCGCGTATTTCTGCGAGCGGCGCGAGCTCGGCGTGCTGAACGTCGGCGGTGAGGGTACGGTGACGTGCGACGGCCGGAAGTACGTGCTGAAGCCGCGCGAGGTGCTCTACGTGGGCCGCGACACAAAGAAGATCGTGTTCTCGTCCAAGAGCGCGAAGACGCCGGCGATGTTCTATCTCGTGAGCTATCCCGCCCACACGGCGTTCCCCACGAAGCTCATCCGCTTCGAGGACGCGAACCACCGCCGCTGCGGCACGAAGGAGGACTGCAACCTCCGCACGATCCACCAGTTCATCCTGCCCGGCCGCTGCGACAGCTGCCAGCTCGTGATGGGCTACACGGAGCTTGAGCCCGGCAGTA
>JBJEWG010000113.1:0-14645 GCA_051884935.1 Kiritimatiellia bacterium
CGCCGTCGCGAAGACAAGGCCAAACACCAGCAGGGCCGAGAAACCACACTCGCGCGCCAGACGCCCCGGTTCCCCAAACTGATGGTAGTGGAACACGGGCGCCAGATGAATCGTCAGCAACGCGACGAGAAACACCACCGCAGAAAGAGGTTCGGCCAGCGCTTCAAGCGCGGCCGAACGAGCAAGTGCGAGGAATCGACGCATTTCGCGCCGCTCCTAGAAATCGAGAAACGCCATCTCGTTCGCACCGGCGCCAGTCGAGTGACGGGCCTCCTCAACGAGGTTGTAGACAAGAAAACCGGCGACGAGCAGAGCCGCGATGGAGACGGCGAGGGAAACCGCCGCCAGCCACGTCGGAATGCCAGAACCTTCGGACTTCTGCGTTTCACCCATTTCAAGCGGCGACAACGTCGCGAGCTCGGGCACTTCGCCACCTCCCAGATCGGCGACGTTACCCTCGGACGCATTGGACTGGCCTATGCCAATGGCCGGGCGCTTGATGCCAACACCACCCGGGCGGTGTAGCTTCAGCGTCTTCTTCTGGGTGACGCCCGCATCGTCGGCAGCGGGTTCGGCGGCAGGTGCCGCCGGCGTCTCGTGTGCCGGCGCAATCGGCTGAGGGGCCGCCGCAGCCGATTCCAGAGGCTTGGGGGCCTCTGCGGCGGGCTTGAGATCCGTTGGGCGACGCAGACGAATCGTCTTCAGTGGCGCGGGACCGTCCTTCGCCGGCGCAACGCCAATCGCGGATTCGAGCGAGATGCGGGAGGTCTTGGACTTCGCGGCCTGCTGCTGCTGAGGCGTGATAATGCCCTCGGCGATGATGCCCGTCTTCTTGAGCGTCGCCTGCGCCGGAATCGGGCCCGTCACGGACTTCAGATTCTGTGTGGCCTTCTTCGCGGCAGGTGCCGCCACCGGCGGCTTCGCGCCGCCAATGGTCGGCTTGTGGATCGTCGGCCTGCGGATAACGGGCTTGAGCTTGATCGTCGGACCACCTACCGCCGCCGGCGCGGCGGCAACGGGGTTCGGGCTCGGCGCGGCGGCCGGAGCCGCAAACGGCGCCACTTTCGGAGGAACGCTTTCTCCGTCCGCAGGTGTAATCGGGGTCATTTCAACATCGTCCGCCATATTGGCCTCCCATCAAATAAAGGAATAAGGAATTCGGGTAATCAACAATTCAATGCCCAGTGGCCTAGACGGCCATCACTTCGGCTTCCTTCAGCTTCAGCTCAGCGTCGATCTTCGCGATGCCGTCGTCGGTCGCCTTCTGAACTTTGTCCAGCCCCTGCTTGAGATCGTCTTCGGAGATTTTCTTGTCCTTCTCAAGCTTCTTGAGCGTGTCGTTCGCGTCGCGACGGACATTGCGCATCGCGATCTTCTGGTCCTCGGCCTGCTTCTTCGCGAGCTTCACAATCTCCTTGCGGCGCTCTTCGTTGAGCTCCGGAATCGTGATGCGAAGGACCTTGCCGTCCGTCTGGGGCGTCACGCCGAGGTTGGCGGCGAGAATCGCCTTGTTCATCTCGGCGAGCACCGTCGGGTCGAACGGCGTGATCTTGATCTGGCGCGGCTCCGGCGTGGAAATCGTACCCAGATTCTTGATGGGCGTCGGCGCGCCGTAGTAATCGACCTTGATGCCATCCACGAGCGCGGGGGACGCCTTGCCCGTGCGGAGGCCCGCGAACTGGGCCTTCAGCGCGTCGAATGACTTGGCAATCTTCGTCGTCGTGTCGTTCAAAACTTCAGAAACGCTTTCCATCTGGAATCCTCTTGTGGTTAGATTGCCGGGGATTATATCACAAAACGCGCGCGCGCGCCACGGGCGAGTGAACGCGAAAAAACAGGGCGACTGGAGAACTACGAAACAAGCGTGCCGACGGCCTCGCCGCGCACCACGCGCTCAAGCGCGTCGCCATCGAAGAAGTCGAACACCACAATCGGAATGTCGTTGTCCATACAGAGCGCAAACGCCGCGGAGTCCATCACCTTCAAACGCTTTTCGAGAGCCGTCTCGTACTTGAGCGAACCGTACTTCTTCGCCTTGGGGTCCTTCATCGGGTCCGCCGTATAGATGCCGTCCACCTTCGTCGCCTTGAGCAGCGCGTCCGCGCCGATCTCGCTCGCGCGAAGAGCCGCTGCGGAATCCGTGGAGAAGTAGGGGTTGCCCGTGCCGCCCGCGAAGATCACCACGCGCCCCTTCTCGAAATGGCGGATCGCCTTGCGGTGGATGAACGGCTCGGCAAGCTTCGGCATCTCGATGGCGGTCATCACGCGCGTCGGCACGCCGATCGACTCCAGCGCGTTCATCATCGCGAGACCGTTGATGATCGTCGCCAGCATGCCCATCGAATCGCCGACCACGCGGTTCACGCCCTTCTTCGCGCCGGAAAGGCCGCGGAAGATGTTGCCGCCGCCCAGCACGATGCCGACCTCGCAGCCCAGCGCGTGGATCTTCTTCACGCGCTCCGCCATGAAGGCCAGATGCCCCGCGTCGATGCAGTCGCCATTCTCCTTGTTCTTGAGGACCTCGCCCGACAGCTTGAGGAGGATGCGACGGTACTTGAGCGTGGTGGATTTCTTCTTCGACGTTGTCTTCTTCATATCAGTTCCTGACCAATCGGCGATTCTGCTGAACGTGCACGGCGACTTCGATGGGAGTTGGCCTCCATTCTAGCGGATTTTCGCCGGACTGTCCACACCGAAGTTCACTGGACGGGCCGCCGCACGTCGGCCGTGTGGGGCCGCACCGCCCTTGCGTCGGGCGACACAGGGGGTAGGGGTCGCGCGACCCCGGGGCCTTGGGTCGCGCGACCCACACCCCTCCTGTCCAGCGACACAAGGGCAGGGGGTCGGGCGATGATCGCGTGATTAGCGGGTCAGGCGGCCAACAACGAGGAACTGGCCGAGAATCCAGCGCTGGCCGGCGGGAAGTCTCTTCAGCGTCACCGTCACGGTGTGCTCGCCCCAGGTCTGTTCGGGCAGATACCAGAACCGGGAGTAGATGCGGGGCTCCTGCGTGCGGCCACGCTTCACGACGAAGGGTTTGCCGCCGTCGATGGAGACTTCGAGGAACATCGGGTCCTCGCGTGACTGCGGGATGTCACTGAAGCCGATGGTGTTGCCGGTCCACTTCAGCGTCACCGAAGTCCCCTCGCGGTCCGTCCACACGCCGCCGCGCAGCATACGGTGCGTGCGCCTGTAGGTAGCGCGGTAGACGGGGTCAGATTCGAGATCGACGGGCTTCCAGACGTCGCCCGTCAGGACCTCGGTGCTCGGCACGAGTTCGGCGGAGAGCCAGGCGTTCTTCGAGAACTGGGGTGGACATTCGTGCGGCTTCGGGGCCGCGGACGCGGGGAAGATCACCCTCTCCATCGCGCGGGCGACGACGTCGCGGTAGATCTCGTGCCCCTCCTTCACGGGATGGCAACCGTCGCGGGAGAAGACGAGCGTATTCCCCTCGTAGTTGCGCTTCGCGTCCGCGTGCTGGTTCGCCTCGGGCCGGAGGGCGTTCTTCGAAGGTTTGAAGAGGAGGCTTCCCTCCGCGAGACGCCGCGTGATCTCGGGGCCAAAGTCGATCGAGGGAATCCCGTAGTGGTTGCAGAGCGTCTCCATCGCCGGGCCCAGAGAGGTCTGGCGCCCCGCCGCGAGGGACTTCAGCATCCACTCGCAGAGCGTGTAGACGAAGCAGATATCCGTCTTCGGGTTTGCCGCCCACGTCTGGCGGATGATGCCCTCCGTGCTCTGATAGTCGAAGCCGGCGGACCCGTTCACGCGGAACTCGACGAACAGGAGGTCCGGCTTCTTCACGAGGACATCCCCCGGCAGACGGCAGGCGCCGTAGTCGCTGCCCGTGCCCGAGATGGATGCGTTAATCTCCACGACCTCCGCCTGCGGGAACTTCGCGCGGAACCAGTCGCGCGTCATCGCGCGCCATCCGGGATTCGCCTCGGTGATGCTGCCGCCCAGATACGCGATGCGCACCTCTTCGCCCGCCTTCAGTTTGGCAAGCACGTTCGGCAGACCATCGCGGGCACGACATTCCTCGGATTTCCCGGGGTCGAAATTCCAGACTGCGGCCATAGCCGCATGGGCAACTGCCAGCAGGGTCAATACCATCAGCTTCTTCATGTTACCCCCCTTCTACTTCAACTGCGTCCAGTCCAGATTCCAGTATGCACGATCAAGGGCATACGGATCAATCCGGTTCTTCGTGGCGTCGAAGTCCTTCGGCAGCACGCCGTAGCGCTTCATCTCGCGCACATACTCGTCGTTCGGACGGAAGTTCGGCATATCGAAGCGCGTCTCGGCCTCCAGCGCCGCCTTGCCGTCCTCGATCATCGCGCGGATCAACTTGTAGTCCGAGTCCTCCGTCGAGGCGAAGACGGCTTTCCCGACCGCGTTCGTGCAGAGGCCGAGACCGCCCGCCTCCTTCGCAAGCGGCGCCATCAGCATCAGGGAGTCTTTGGGCGTGGTGAGGTTGAAGCAGATGTGCCCGTTCACCCAGGCAAGCCGCTTGTTCCGCGCGTCCTCCTTCCCGTGGAAGCGGATGTTCCCCCCGTAGGCGGAAACCGCGCGCGGCACGGAATGGCACTGAACGCAGCGGCGGTTGAAGGCGGGCTGCGCGGCGCGCGAAGCCTCGCGGCCCCCCATGGGATTGTGCGGGGCGTGCCCCTTCGAGCCGCCCAGAAAGCCGCACCCGAGCGCGGCGTAGGTTCCGGCGTAGGGCGCGGAGGAGTCCAGCCACTGCATGACGGCGCGGCGACCGGCGGCGTCCACGGTCGCGCCGTGGTGACGGCCGGACATCTTCTCCACGAGCGGGCTCCCCCCGCTCCAGCGCGCATAGGGCGGCCAGTCACTCTCGGCGAGATTGCGCCCGTCGAGCACCTGTCCACGCAGAATCAGCGTCACATAGGAAATCGAATACATCGGCCCCCGTCCGCCCGTGAGGTCGATGTTGCCCGACCGCTTCCCCGGGTTGTGGCACCGCACGCACGAGCGGTCGAGAACCGGCTGGACGTCCCGCGGAAAATCCGCGACGTCGAACGCGCGATCCGATGCGTCAATCTCGGAGGGCCCGCGCGCCAGCGCCTTCGTGACGGGCTTCGAGCGGCGGACGTTGTTCTCGGCGCGCTTCTCGTGGCACCCCACGCATCCCTGGCGCTCGCCCGGCATCACCTGCGTGAAGCTCTGCATGAACTTGACCGCGCGCCCATCGGCGTCCAGCGCCACGAAGAAGAGCGCCTTCAGGGCCGGCACGCGGAAGTAGGCGCTGCCGTCCTCCTCCACGGGAACGGTGCCGAGGATGCGCGAGAGCGAGAAGGAGCCTCCCAGCGTCAGCGGCTCCATGCCGCCCGAAAAGTTGACCGGCTTCGGCAGGAGCTCCTGCACCAGCAGCTTCTTGATGGTCCCCGGCTTGACGCCCTGAAGGCTGCGGCTCACCATCACGTTCTCCAGATAGAACTCGCCCGTCTTCGCCGAGAGGTCCGTGCGATCGACGGATATCCGCTCGCGGGGGCGCGGCATCAGCGGACGCGGCTCGTAGAGCATCACGTTCGAGTCGGGGGCGCCGCCGAGCTCGTTGGGAAGGCGGAAGAGGGGCAGCTGGTGTCCCTCGCGGTCCGTCAGCGTCACGCCCTTCCCCGTGGAGAACATGAAGAGGTCCTTCGAGAACGCCCAGGGGTCGAAGAAGTTCCCCTTGCAGATGGTCCGCACGTTCGCGCGGTCGTCGGTGCCGCCCTTGACGGAGAGGAGGCTCACGAAGCCGCCGTGGTCGCGGCGGCCGTGGCCGGGCGAGTCGATGAGCAGGATCTCGTCCGAACCCGGCACGGGCTTCGCGTCGATGTAGACGCTGCCTGGATAGGTGTTGCCCTGGTAGATCTGATGCTGCGTCCCGTCCGGGTTCATCGTCCAGAGGTGATGGAACGTCACCTGGCGACGGTTCTGATACTCCCAGCGCATGTAGAGGATTCGCCCGTCGGGGAGCGGCCACGGCGTGTTGTCGTGCTCCGTGTTGGCGGAGATCATCCGAATCCCCGTGCCGTCGGCCTTCATCCGGTAGATCGTCGCCACCTGCGTCGTCCAGCAGTTGACCCAGCGGCGGCAGCGGGATGAGACGAAGACGATGTCCCCATCCGGCAGCCAGGCGGGCTCGATGTCGTCGTACTCCCCTTCCGTCAGGCGGCGCAGACCCGTGCCGTCCGCGGCGATCGTGTAGAGGTGAAACACCGTCTCGTTCGCGGGACGGTATGAGAACAGAATCGTGCGTCCGTCGTAGGAGACGCAGGGGTCGCGCACCGTCCCCATGGGATCGTCGAGCAGCAGACGCGTCCGCCCGGTCTTCAGATGGTAGGCGCAGAGGCGGCCCGCGCCGCCGAAGGCGGGCCTCTCGGGACCTTGGCAGTGATAGCTGAAGTTCGCGTACCAGTGCGGGTCCGCGCTCACCGTGCGGGTCGCGAACACGATCTCGTCGCACGCGCCGAACTCCCCGGCGTAGAGCTTGTCGCGGAGTTCGCCAACTGTGGCGGCGCCTCCCGCGCCGGCCCAGAGCAGCAGTGAAAGGAGCAGCGGATGCCGAAATGCGCGGAGGGTCGTCATGGCCGGCCTCACTGTTTCTTGTAGGAGACCGCGCCGTCGCCGACCACGGACCCGGCGAAGGCGGCTCCGGGCGCGAACTCGACGGACGCCCGCTCAAGCTGGATGAGCCCCGTGCCGCACACACGCTCCAGCGTCTCGTTGACGTTCGCGAGGATCAGTCGCCCCGTGCCGCACACGGTGACGGGATAATCGACCGGCACGACGTCGCGCAGGGAGACGGGGAACACCGTCCCCGCCTCGGCGAAGCGCTCCTTCGGGGCCTCGAACTTGTCCACGGCCCCAATGCCCACCCAGCGAACCGCCGAGCCATCCGCCACGCCGGCCTCGACGGTCCAGGCATACGGGTCGCGGCCGATCGCGTCGTTCGCCGTCGCGAAGGAATAGCCGTCGAAGGTCACCTCCTCGCCGAAGTCCGCGATGAACGGATTGAAGTAGCACTTCGTCTTCAGATCGCCGTCTATGCCGTTCTGCGGCCCCTCGCGCCAGCCGGCGCGCCCGTTGAGGGCCGTCGCGTTCTGCGGGCGGGGCAGCATCTTGCCGCCCCGGAAGAGGCGGAACTCGCTGAACTGCGAACCGCTGTTGGCGTATTCGGGCGGCCCGGCCTTCGCCGGGCGCGTCTTCGTGACGTTCCACTTCAGGTAGCGCGTCGTGACCGTGGCCGCGCCGCCGCCGACCATCCTGACGGCGCCTTCGCGGATTTCAAGCCCCTTGTTCTTCAGGCTGGCGCCCGTCAGATCGAGCGTGCCGGGCCCCGTCTTCACGAGCACGTCGCCCGTGAAGACCCGCCCCGGCTCGACCTTCTTCGTCTCGCCCGCGGGCACCTGGATCGTCTCGCCCACCGCGACGGCGGCGACGGCGAGACAGGAGAGGAGTGCTGCTGCTTTCATGTGGTTCATCCTTTCAGAACTGAAGAGTGATCTTTGCATCAACCGTCTTCTCCGCGGCGAGCGTGACGGCCAGGATCTTGCCGCCGGCCTCGACGCGCGTCTCGGCCGTGACGCCTGCGGGGACCTGAATCCGCTTGAACGCGAAGCTCTCGGGAATCGCGAAGCGCGCCGTCATCGGGAAGCCGCCGATCACCTCGATGGTCGCCTCAAGACGGTCCTCCGCCCAGCGCTGGTCCTTCAGCTCCACGCCGCCCTGGGTCATGTGGCGGTCGCTCGTGAGGAACTGCGGATGCGCCGCATAGGGCTGTAACGCGAGCAGCCGGACGCTGCGTGCCGGCACCTGCATCTCGAAATGCTCCTGGTTGACGCCCTGCCAGGCCTCGGTCCAGAACTCCCAGCAGGCGAAGGCACGGTCGTCCGGCTCGCCGATTTCCTCCCAGTCGAAGCCCACCAGCGCCGGCCCGTCCGTCCAGTTGAAGAGCGCCACGACGTGCCAGTCGCCGAACGGACGCTTGATGTTGAGATTCCAGACGGGCAGGTGGCCGAACTGCGGGTAGAGCGAGGCGGGGTGGACGTCGCAGACCGGCAGTGCCTGCTGGAGCAGCCGGATGCGGTCGGGGGCGAGCTCCGCGAGTTTGTCCCCGGCGAACATCTGTTGCCCCGGTAGCGAGACGATCGTCGCCTCGACGCGGGCCTGTTCCCGGGCGAGCGCCTGCTGCGACACGAGCATGCAGTCCGGGTCCGCCCAGAAGACGATGTTGTGCGCGAATATCTGATTGATCGTGCAGCGGGCCTGAAGCAGAATGTTCGCCCACTTGACGGGCTGATTCGGGTGGACGATGTCCGCCCCCGTGCGCGACGCATCCGCGTACGCCGCCTCTGCACCCGTGAAGTGCCCCTGGCAGGCGAGGAAGATGCGGTCCGGCCCGATGCCGTCGCGAAAGGCCTTCACGCAGAGCTCGAAGGGATTCGGGCACGTCGGGTCCTTGAAGCGCGCGCGGATTTCGGGCCGCTCGTAGAGATGGGCGCAGTAACCCGCGCCGCGTCCGCTCATGCCGTCGATCTTGAAGAACTCGTAGCCCCAGTCGTGGGACGCGACGTCGTGTATCCTCTGGAGGTGGTCGCGCGCCGCCTTGACGGTTGGGTCCAGCGTGAACTTGCCGTTCCAGCAGGAGATCGGCTTCCCCTTCTCGTCGTGGAGGAACCAGTCCGGGTGGGCCTTGTAGAAGTTCGTGTTGCCCGTGCCGAACGGCGCGGTCCAGATTCCGGGGCGGAAGCCCAGCTTGCGGATCTCGCCCGCGAGCCACTTCATGCCCTCGGGGAACTGCTGCGGGTGCGTCTCAAGGTTCATGTTGTGGAACTTCGAGACGGGCAGCTCGCTCGAATTCTCCTGCCAGCTCTCGATGGACCAGATTTCGAGGCCGAACGGCTTGAGGTACTTCGCGCCGAGACGCGCCTCGGCGAGGTTCTCCTTCGAGCCGGCCTTGTCGAAGTAGGTGTTCCAGCTCATCCAGCCCGTGGGCGCCCTGGGGCAGCGCGCGCGGTCGATCGGCCGGTAGTACGGCACCCAGCGGCTTTTGTAGTAGTCGCGCTCGATGTTGAACGCGAACTGCGCCTCCAGCGCCTCGGTGATGCGGCCCGTCATCTCGAAGGTGTAGCTGCCGCGCCCGCCGGACGCGAGCCTCAGGTTCACCGCGCGGATCTGCAGGGCCTCGTCCTTCTGCGCGCTGAAGAGCGTGTCGTTGAGGCCCGAATCCGCGTCGCCGCTCGCGAGCTGCAGCACGCGCTCGCCGGGGGCGGGGAGCGTGGACGCGGCGAAGGCGTCCTCGCGGTACTTGATCTCGCCCGCGTAGGAGAGCTCGCCCTGGAAGGCCAGCGCCGTGCGGTGGTAGACGAGCAGGGAGATTCTGCCGCCGTTGGACTGGAACGCGAGATACCCCTGGGCGTCGTTGTTCTTGTCCACAATCGCCAGCCGCCTCGGCGCGCCGTCGCGGGAGTCGAGAATCCGCCATTCGCACGTCGCCTTGGCCTTCGCGTCCGTCGCCCGCTCGGGCCCCATGAAGGCGAGCTCGCCCGTGATCTCCGTTCCGCTCGCGGTATGGGCCAGCTTAAGGGACTGCCCCTCGGTCCCGAACGCGACGTCCCACTCGCCCGCCTTGAACGCCGTGTCGGCCCGCACGGCAAACGCCGCCAGCACGATCGGCGCGATCTTCAGACACGCTCTCATCTCAGCTCCTTGCCACTCGAACCTACTCGAACCACTCCGGGCCGATGACGCGCCCGCACAGGTAGAACTTCATGTCGTTGTACCAGAGCACGCCCCTGCCGTCCACCATGCAGTAGCTCGTGTAGAACGAGTTCCCGCCCTTTCGCGGCGCGAACAGCTTCGGCGCCTTGAACTTCACGGGCTGCTCGCCCGTCGGATCGAACTCGCCGGCGATCAGGTAGAGCGGCCCGCGGTGCTGGTAGGCGTTCCGCTTCGGCTCGTTGAAGTCGAAGGTCTGGTGGACAAGCGCGAAATACCGCCCGCTCGCGGCCTCGGGCCCCTTCCAGTCGTACATCGGGCACGGGGAGCGCGGGTGCAGATAGGGCCGCCCTTCCGCGTCCCGCAGGATCTTCGGCTCGCTCCAGGAACGTCCGCCGTCGCGGCTCTGCGCCCAGACGGGCGAGCCGACCGAGGAGCGCATGAGCGCGAAGAGCCGCCCGTCCGGCAGCTTCACGAGCGCGGCCTCCTCAAGGGCCGGCTCGCTTGCGCGGAAGCCCCCGGTCCGTTCGAGGTTTCGCGCGGAGAGCGCCGCCCGGTTCGTCGAGAGGTAGCGCAGCCGGATATCCGGCACGGCCGGGTTCGCGTCGATGTTCAGGAACTCCCAGAACTCGATCTTGCAGCCGCGCCGCTCGTCGTAGGGGGCCTTGCCGTGGCGGGAGCACCCCACGAGGTAGTTCCCGTTCTCGCCCAGCCGCAGCGGACGCTGCCAGTTGCACCAGCTCGGGGGGATGTGGTCGTCCGCCGGGTCGGCGTCCATGCGCTCCGTGAACGGCACGAGCTTCGGAGCGCTCCAGGTTTCGCCGTCGTCGTCCGAGTAGGCGCCGAACATGAGCCCGCAGTGCGGCCCCCGGCTCGTCGTCTGCTGGTTCCAGAGGCAGTAGAGGCGGCCGCTCTTCGCGAGCATCGGCTGCTGCCAGCTCGCGAGCAGCGCGGGGTTCTTCTTGTTCGGCGACCCGGCGAGCAGCGCGGGCGGCGTCCAGGTGAGCCCCTTGTCCACGCTCCGCGAGAACGCGATGTGCTGGTCGATGTCCGACTCGCGCGAGGCCTGCGTCCAGAACGCATAGAGATATCCGTTCGAGGGGTTGGAGATCACCTGGAAGTGGTCGTTGTAGGTGTCGCCGGGCCGCGCGGGATCGCGCTTCGCCACGGCGCGCGGCTGCTTCGGCACGAAGACGACGTAGTCGGGCCGGTTGACGAGGATGCCGCGCGGGTCCTCCGTCTCGCTCGGCGTCCCCTTGACGGCCTGAAGGATGCGCGCCTCATGACCCGCGAAGACGGCCACCGCCGCCAGCGAGCAGAGAACGGTGAACGCGAAACGTCTCATCTCTCCCTCCCTTCCCATGGTCAGTTACCGGACCCGGCCGCGCCGTAGCGGCGCGCGTACATCGTCGTGGCGACGTCGCGCGCGGCCTGGACGAGTTCGGGGTAGGGCGTGTCGGTGACGGTGACGAACCCGATCTGGTAGTTCTCGCCGTCGCTGCGCCCGGTGAGCGCCTGGTCCTGCCACTGGAACCAGTGGGTGCCGACGAAGCGAGGGTGGTCGAGGCAGGCGTTCACGAAGTCGCGGTAGCACTGGGCGCGCTCGTTCTGGTCGCGCGTGCCGACGAGCCCCGTGTGGAACATCCCCCGGTCGAGGGCGCCGAAGTGGAACTCGCCGTTGATCATCGGCTTGTCGACGGCCCCCGCGGGCAGGTCCTTGATCGGACGGCGGTTGTAGATGTTCACGCTCACCACGTCGCAGAAGCGCGCGCTCTCCTCGTAGATCACGTCCGCGCCCCAGGCGATGCGCGCGCCGAGATAGAGGCGGTTCGGGGCCGCCGCCTTGATCGCGTCGCGCACCACGCGGAAGTACTGGGCCACGACGCTGCGGTGGAACGCCTCAAGGTCGGCCCCCGCCTTCGCCTCGTCCACGGCGTTCGTGCACGCGAGGAAGTTCTCCCACGTCCCGTAGGAGGTCCCCCAGGCTGCGTCGAGCTTCTCGACCGAACCATACGTGCGCGCCAAGGACTCCCTGAACGCCCGCTTGGCGGGCTGCGCGGCGGGCGAGCGCAGCACGGCGCGCGCGAGGTCGCGGTTGTCGTGCCCCCAGCTCAGCTCGTTGTCCACGAACCAGCCGATGCACCAGGGATCCGTCCCCGTGCGGGCGGCCTCTGCGGCCGCGCTCTTGCGGGCGTTCTCGATGAACGCGGGCGCAAAGGGGTCGCGCAGCTTGCCCCACCAGCCCGAGGACCCCTCGATCACGGGGCCGCGCGTCCCGAAGTTCGCCGTGTAGGGCGTCTTGTCCATGCGGTAGATGTCGGGGGCGCTCCAGTTCGCGATGGTGTTGAGGCCCCACGCCTTGATGCGCGCGTGGGCGCGTTCCCGCACGAGCGGCCACCAGTCGGGGCCGTACTTCCGCCGCGCGTTCGCCCGCCCGAAGCCGAACGTCTTGTACGGCACGTGCTCCGGCTGCTTGTAGAATCCGTGCGCGCCCGGCCAGGTGGCCGTGCCGAGATAGCCGCCGAATTCGGGGTCGGACGTCTCGGGAATCCACTCGAAGTAGCTTTCGCGGAACCCGATGCCCGTCTCGCCGCCGATGTGCACGCAGTCAACGCCGTGCGAGAAGAAGAGCCGCCCCTCCGGATCGACGAGCCACCACTTGCCGTTCACCTTCTCGGTGCGGAAGAACCCCGTCGCCTTGAGCTGCGGCCCGCCCACCCAGCCGCCGTATTTGTTGCACGCCGGGATCGGGCTTTCCGGGTGCGCGGCCAGCCACGCCTCCTCACGCGCGCGCGCGTCCTTTAGTTCTGCCTCGCTGTGGATTTTTCCCGGCCAGTCGTCGTGCTTGAACTGCCCGAACCTGTCCACGAACGGCAGGAACGTCGCCGCCTTCAGCGCCTTCGGCTTCGCGCCCTCGCCCGAGACGCTCACGCGGCTCACGCTGAAGCCGCCCGGCCGCCCGCTCTGGTTGAAGAAGATGTGGAAGGAGTGCGTCTCGCGCAGGTCGAAGGTCGAGCCGCCCCGCGCGGACGGCCTGCCGTTCATGCCTTCGAGCTTCAGCGGCGCGTCGAGCACCCACGGCAGGTTCTGGAGCGTCACCGCGATCTCTCCCGCCGCGTGCGGCTTGAGCTGGACGCTGCCGCCCGGCGACTGCCCCTGATGCGTGCGGCCCTTCACGCTCAGATGCACGCTCTGCGCCTCGTCCGTCGTGTTGCTCACGGCGATGGTGAGGCTGCCGTAGGACGACAAGTCCATCACGCCCGCCTTGAAATCCATGCGCATCCCCGGCCAGCTGGCCTTCGTGCCCGTGGTGACGACGGCCGAACCGTCGGCGGCGAAGACGAGTTTTGAATCGCTCTGCGCCTTCATTTCCGTGAGTGCGGAGGGCCATAGCACCGTCTCGCCCGCGAACGACGTCAAACCGGAGGCGACCGCAGCCGCCAAGAAGAGGTTGTGCAAGTTTCTCATGCACGGATTATCGCACATTTCCGCGCATCTGGCAAGCATCCGCCGCCGGAATCTTGCCAACAGGCAGATGAGTCATCGGCATAACTCGGGTCGGCTCATCGGCATAACTCGGGTCGGCTCAACCTTGAAAACCGCGTCGGAAGTTCGGCTAATGGCCGTTTTACGAGCCCGAACGGGTGGCGGAGCCCGTCGCCCGCACCACGACGGGACGACCGCATCTCAAAGCCTCTCGCACGCTACTGGGCAGATACCCGAAGAGGGCGAATGGGACGCCAGGTTCGACGATATGTACCAGAGCTTCGGCGGAATTCATCTGAAGTGAAGTGTAGAACAAACGCATAGACCATACGAATCGAATCCGGGGTAGAAGACCAATAGAAGCCAATCGAACCAAAGGAGTCGTCAAGATCGGACGCGCGACCAGCAGCAGGGAGGAAGATGCACCGCGACGCAAAGGTACCCTTACCCTTGACGAGCCGTCCGCGCACGCCGTTCCGCGTTGTCCACGTGGTCGTGCAGTTGTTGGTAAGAGCGTCAATCTCCGCGCGAATCGGCATTCGCCATGGCGCACCGAGATGCGCCGTCGCCGCGTCATGCTTGGCCGCGAGGTTACCCGTTGCATCAATCCAGCCTTCCTTCTGAAGCTTTTCGTTGCTTCCCTCGGTCCAAATATTCTCATCGTTATACTGTAATCCTGTATGAGAGCCATCCACCGCGTCCCAGCGATCCCCCACGCGCTTGTAGCCAACCGTATCGCCCCACCAGAAGTAATAGCCCGCTTCCTCCGGCTTGGTCGCGCCCACGTTGCATTCAGCCCAGTAGGGGCCATTCTCCCATAGCTGCACGCCACCAAGATACTCCGCCTCGACGGTAAGCGCGACATCCTCAACCTTCTCCTCGCCAACATCGGCGGCGGCATCCCACACGAAGCGGCGCGTCCAACTCTCTCCGGCACCGATATCGCTTCCCACACGAGAGACGCTAGCGACCTTCAGAGCCGCCTTCGTCGCGCTGTTCGTCGCGACAAAGCGGCAGTCCACCCCCTTCACCTCGCTCGACGATCCCGTCAGCGAAACGACGATGTCCACCTTCCCGTTCCACGGATACCTCTGCCGCGCCGTCACGCCCGTCACCTTCACCGCACCAAGGGCAGAGGACAGGGAAGCCATCAGCAACAGCCCAATGGTAAAGCTAGATTTCATATACATCTCTTCTTTTTCCCTTTCCTTCTTTGTAGATTGACATTGTGTTTGCGGTCTATCCAAGAACACAGATTTAATGATTCATACTATAAAGCTAGATCGTTCGGGTCCCATATGCACCGACGCGAAATCGGTACCGTTCTCTTTGAACATCGCCTAATGCTCCATTCCTATTTCCCCGCGTCCTTTACCAAGGCCCGGCCACCCGACGCGGGAAAAAGGAGCGGCGTGCCTTCACATCGATGTTCTGATTGA
>JBJEWG010000114.1:0-2735 GCA_051884935.1 Kiritimatiellia bacterium
CCCTATGCCCCTCGAAGAGGCAGTGCAGCGTGGAGACGAGCAGCGACTTGCCGAAGCGCCGCGGCCGCGCGAGAAAGAACTGCTTGCCAATCGACCTGTCGATGAGCGGCATAAGGAACGCCGTCTTATCGACATACGTGAAGCCGTACTCGCGCAGCTCGCGAAACGAATAGATGTCTGTCGCCGCCTTTTCCATGAGGCCCATTATATCAAAAACTGCGCCGACCGATGAACGAACGCGGCACGGGGGCACGGGCGTTCACAACGCGGAGAGCACCGCCTCCACCACCGCGTCCGTGGCGTGGGGATGGTTGACGCACACCTCCGCCGCGGCGAAGGCATCGCGCGCCGCCTTATCCGGGTCGTCGCCCGCCAGAACCACTTTTCGGATGAACGCAATCACCTCATCCGCCGTGAACGCCTTGTGCGCGTGGTCGAGCAGCCGCCGGCTGAACGGCAGAAACTGCTCCTCCATCGTCTGCGGGCCCTCAAGCAGGTAGCACTGCGGCTTTCCCGTATAGAAGTATTCGGCCAGGAACGACCCGCAGTCGTGGATCAGCGCGTCCGAATCCGCGAATGTCGCGAAATAGTCCCCGCCCTGCTGGAACTCGACGTTCGGGAAGGCGGCGATCTTCGCCTTGTAGGCGGATGTCTTCTCCTCCCCCCACCACTTCGCCGTCGCGAGGCGCGGGAACAGAAGCGGGTGCGGACGGAACACGAAATCAATCTCCGGGAACATCTCCGGCAACTTCAGGTAGAGGTCCGCGTGCCGCAGGAACGTCGAAAGCGCAAGGCCGTCCGCCGCCTTGTCGATGGTGTGGTGGGGCGCGAGAATGACCTTCTTGCGGGTGGGCGGCGTGGCGGCCGCCGAGGCCATGCGCGCCCGTTCCACTTTCGCCTTCTCGGCCTCAAGCCGGTCCATCTTCGCGTAGCCGACCGCCCGAATGCAGTCGGCCAGAAGCGGATTGCGGGCAAGGCTCATCTCCCGCGTCGCCTCGTTCGAGACGAAGTAGCGCCACGAGAGGACGATGTTCGGCAGGAACGGCGTCTTCTTCTCGTTCGAGCGGAAGAGCCCGCCGTAGCCATAATACAACACCGCCACGAGCGACCGTTCGGAAAGACGCTCCGTCGTATAGTCCGGCAGCGTCTGGTCTTCGTAGAGGATCGTGCTGAAGACGAGATCGGCCTCCAGCTTCCCCGCGGCCTTCGAATCGGGGTCGTAGAGCGGGCGGACGGCGTCACCGTATTTCGCCGCAAGCGCCTTTACCGTCTTCGCAAGCGTCTCCCGCAGGAAGTCCTCCCCCCGCGTCACACGCGGCGCCACGGCGATCGAACAGTCGAACCGCGGGTCGTCCCGCAGCCGCAGGTAGACGCTCTCCC
Source organism: Kiritimatiellia bacterium (assembly GCA_051884935.1). Taxonomy (GTDB): domain Bacteria; phylum Verrucomicrobiota; class Kiritimatiellia; order RFP12; family UBA1067; genus RUG572. The sequence goes on from JBJEWG010000114.1 coordinate 1,381, forward strand.
CGGAGAACATCGAGGCGTCGCACACCAGAAAGGCGACGCGCAGCCTCTCCCCCCGGGCCAGTTTCGCACGGCACGCCGCCGCGTGCCGCGCGTAGCGTTCCCGCACCACGGGCAGCGTCCGCGTCAGCCGCGCATCGCGTTCGGCCTCCATCAGCCGCCGCCTCAGACGCTTGCGCCAACTCTTCACGGGGATCAACGCCGTCCCCAGGCGAATCAGAAATCTCAAAGCCACACCAACCTTCTCTCTCTCTTCAGCGGCGGACGCCGAGGGGCATCCCGCAGCCAATCAGCCAATGACGCAGCAGCCGCTCGATGTAGCGCCGCGACATCTTCTGCCGCCGCAGGTTCCGGGCAATCCGTCGCTGGAAGCGGGCGCGCGTCGATTCGTCCTGCACCGGCGCGATGAAGTGGGGGAACTTCCGCACCGTCTCCAGCGCGTAATCCGGCAGACCGATCTCCTCCACGGGACACAGCCGCAGGTCGCCCCCGCTCCCCTTGATGCTGCGCCCCTCCCGCAGCGCCTTCATCAGCCGCTCGGGGTCCAGAAACTCCGCCGTGTTGCGCTCCTGATGCGAATAGGCCTGAATCTTCCGAATAATGGCGTCCACCCCGCCGAGAAACGAGAAATGCCACCCGCCGTTCGGGATCAGCGACACGTCGCGCATCCGGCGCCCCTTCTCGACCGTCGGCCCCTCGTTCACCGCGCGCGGGGCGAACTTGCAGTACTTGAACCGCGTGAGGCCCCCCAATGCCTTGAACTGCCCATGGCTGCACATCCGCGAGCCACCCATCCACAGGGGCTTATCCACCACCTCCCCGTTGATGAAGTTCTGGTAGCCGCGCTGAACGAACCACGCCACGCCCGGACGCCCCGCGAACCGCCGCACGGCCTCCGGATTGGGAATTTCATCCAGGTCGGAGAAGATCACCACGTCGTCGTCCGCAAGGTCCCCCCACCCGCGCGCGAGCGCGTTGCGCTGGAAGTTCTCCATCACCCACGCATCGTCGGTATCCGGCCAGTCATCGACCACAATATATCGTATTTTCGGTAGCCATTTGGCAAAACGGGCCCTATTCGCCTCGAAGAAGAGCTCCTTCGGCTTTCCCGAGAATGTCCGCGTCCCCTCGGCGATGACGAACCGATCCACAACCGGGTCCAGAATCGCAAGCCGCAGTTCCAGGAGGTCCAGCTCCTGAAACAGCGTAAACGAATCAACGATCATCTTTTTAATCCTTTTTGCCTTCTGAACGGCCAATATCTTACCACAATACCCCGCCTCCCGCAACGATACGCCCCATGTCATCGGCATAACTCGGGGTCGCTCATCGGCACAACTCGGGGTCGCTCATCGGCA
>JBJEWG010000115.1:0-2729 GCA_051884935.1 Kiritimatiellia bacterium
GTCGCCGTACCTGCCGCCCGATTCGGGGTTGTCCGTGGCGGAGGCGATGAAGGGGCCCGCCTGGCGTCCGACGCGGAACCGGAAGGTCCGCGCCGTCTTGTGGGGGATCGCCCACAACCACGCGCGCGGCAAGTTCGACGCGATGCGGCAGCTGAAGGACGACTACGAGATCGTCGGGTGGGTCAACGACGCCTCCTCGAAGATCATGCGCATGGCGGAGCCGAACGTGGCCTCCTACACGAACTATCCCTGCTACACGCCGCGGCAGGTGTTCGACGAGGTGAAGCCCGACCTGATCGTGGTGGAGGTGTCGAACTCGGAGCTGCCGGCCGTCGCCCTCGAATGCGCCAAGCGCGGCTACCCCATGCACATGGATAAGCCGCTCGGCACCACGCTCGCGGCGTTCAAGCCCATCAGCGACATCTGCCGCGCGCGCGGCATCCCGCTGCAGACGGGCTACATGTTCCGCGCGAACGAGGCAATCCAGTTCGTGGTCAAGTCGGCGCGGGAGGGGCTGATCGGCGAGGTGTTCGCGATCGATGCGGACCTGAACCACTCCTACGGCGGCAGGAAGTATCCCGAGTACGCCTCCTACTACCCCGGCGGCACGATCTACCTGCTCACGTGCCACGTGATCGAATACGCGCTGCCGCTCATGCGCGACGTGGCGCCGGACCGGTGCTGGTCGATCGTCAAGCCGGCGCCGGGCGACCCCGAGGGCACGCCGAACAACACGCTCACGATCATGGAGTGGCCGCGCTGCACGGCGACCGTCCGCGTGTGCAGCCACGGCTCGCAGCCGCGCCGCCACCTGCGCGTGGACGGGACGGACGGCACGCTTGAGATCGTGCCGATCGAGGACTTCTCGAAGGTGAAGCACGACCTCGGCGGCGTCAAGGTCGAGAAGGTGCAGAACCTCGTGGTGAGACTCTTCCTCAAGGTGGACAAGCCCGGCTACAAGAAGGGCGTCCACGAGATCAAGTTCGCCTCGGCGCCCGACCGCTATGCGGGGCAGCTGAAGGAGCTGGCGCAGATCCTGCGCGGTGAGCGGCCGAACCCGGTGGAGCTCTACGACCACGACCTGCGCGTGCACAGGGTGTCGCTGCAGGCGTGCAACGTCGAAGTGGAGTAGAGGGGGGCGAAGGCCCTAGTGGACCATGTGGCCGAGGAAGTCGTCCTCGGCCTTTTTCAGCGCGGCGTGCATGGCCTCGGCATCGGGGGCGGCGCGCAGGTCCGCGAGGAGGGTGGTGCCGTGCGCGAGCAGGCAGAGGCGGGCGAGGATGTGCAGGTGCAGGGTGTGGTCCGTGCAGCAGATGAGGAAGAAGAGGTCGGTGCCCTCGCCGTCCTGCGAACCGAAGAAGACAGGGCGCGCGGCGCGTCCGAGCGCGAGGAAGGTCTCCTGGAAGAGATAGGGGTCGTGATAGCGGGGATGGAGAAAGGCCACGCCGCCGCCGGCCGCGGTGGAGGCGACCTCCTCGCGGGCGCTGAGCTCGGCGAAGAGGGTTTCGGGGTCGTAGAGGAGGCCGGTCGAGTCGGCGAAGTCGGTCATGTCGCGCAGCACGCCGGCGCGCCCCTTTGCGGTGATGAGGGGGGCGATCGTCTCGGGGCGCAGCAGGTCGGCGACGTGGACGTCGTGCCCGTCGGCGCGGCGGCGATCCGTCATCGCGGCGCGGTGTTCGGCGGTGAGGGCCTTGTCGCTGATGGCCATCACGCGGCGCTGGGCCCATTCGTCGAGCGCGCGGTGCTCGAAGAAGTAGACGTCGCCGCGCTTGACGCTTTCGACTTCGCCGCGCTGCGCCACGTGCCGGAGCTCGTTCTCCGACATGTGAAGATGCGCCGCGGCGCTTTTCTGATCCATCAACTGGTAGCCCATGCGGTGTATTCTAGCATATTTCCCCCGGATTCTCCATTACACGCAGTCAGATGGGCGAACTGGGGAACAGAGGGCGGGGCGGCGGATGTGGCGGGGTGAGTGGAAGGGGATCGCCTGGGAGGGAAGGCGGGTCGCCGAGGAGACTGCGGATTTTACTCGGCAGTGGAGTAAATTCCACTCGGCAGTAGAATTTACTCCACTGGGCAGTAGAATTTCTTCCACTGCCGAGTGGAACTCAGGATCGCCTAGGGGAGTTGATTGTCCCGTCGCCTTTGGTATGATGTGACGTCGGCGGGAGGTGGGCTACCTCTCGGCGCGCGGGGCTATGCACTACCAACACAAAGCACACAACAGAAAGGCTCCTCGCCTCGCGCGCACGACTATAATAATGGGGCATTGACTTCGGCGCGGCGGATATGGTAGAGTGGAGACGTTGACTTGAAGCCCACAAGGGCTGACTCGAAACCAACCAAGGACAAACACATGAAGAGAAGACATTTCCTCGCGGGCCTCGCGGCATCCGCGGCGTTTGCGGGCTGCACGTGCGGTCCCATCGAAAAGGGCGTGGCGACGGCAGTCTCGCCGGACGGGCACAACGAGATCCGTCTGCAGCTGAAGCCGCTCGCCTACGAGGTGCTGCGCGACGGCAAGACGCTCGTGGCGAAGACGGAGATTGGCATGAAGGTGAATGGCGCGTGTCTCTGCAAGGACGCCGCCGTCAAGGACGTGACGACGAAGGCGCTCGCCGGGTGCGTGAAGACCGACGTCTACAAGAAGGGGAAGGTCTGCCTCAAGGGGCAGGAGACCTTCATCGACTACGGCGACTGGGGGGTGCGCCTCGTGGCGCGCAACGACG
>JBJEWG010000116.1:0-2712 GCA_051884935.1 Kiritimatiellia bacterium
GGCAGTGCAGCGTGGAGACGAGCAGCGACTTGCCGAAGCGCCGCGGCCGCGCGAGGAAGAACTGCGAGCCAACCGACATATCGACGAGCGGCACCAGCAACGCCGTCTTGTCGACGTATGTGAAACCGTACTCGCGCAGCTTGTGAAACGAGTAGATGTCTGTCGCCGCCTTCTCCATGCGGCCCATTATATCACAAATCCCGCCGCGCGATGGATACGTGTGGCCCCTCGGGGAAGTCGTGTGGCCCCTCAGCGCAGAATGATGACGGTGTTCGCCGGCTTGAGGTTCCTCAGCACGGCCCTGCCGTTCTCCACCACGACCGTGAAGCCGTCCTCGTAGGGCTGGCCGTCGAGCGTGGCGGTGATGCGCTCCGCGATGCCCTCCACGCCCGTCGCCGTGCCGAGGTCGTACTTCGCCTTGAGCGGACGCTTCCCCGTGAGCGTGATGTGCAGATGGCCCCGCGAGAGGTCCACGCCATCCGCCCACGTCACGCCCCTGAGGTTCACGCCGTCGTCCATGGCGAGGTTCCACGTTCCCGTCAGCTCGTACCTGCCCGCGATCACGCCCGTGCCGTCCACCGTCCCCGCGATCTCGCACGGCGTGTCGCTCGCGTTCGTGAGCGTGGCGCCCGCGCCCACGTTCAGCTCGCCGCCGATGAAGCCGTAGGGCGCGGCGGTCATGCGGATGCTGCGCTCGTCGAACGGCACCTTCGCCGCGTCCGAGGGACGCTTCACGTAGAGCGCCGCGCCGTAGCCCGGCACGCCGTTCCACGACCAGTCGCCGCCGCAGTCCGCAACCGTCACCTTGAACGTGTGCCAGCCCGCGGCGACCTGCGCGGTGCCGCTCACCGGCGTGTTCCACTTCGTGTTCTCGAACACCGTCACCCCGTCGATCCGCAAGCTGATGCGGTCGTCGTAGATGCCCTCCAGCTCCCACTCGCCGGCCTCCTCGGGTTCGACATACGTCCAGCCCGTGTAGCTGTTGAGCGCGCCCTCGCTCATCTTCCAGGTGGTGCTGTGGATGCCCTGCATCGAGTTCGTCACCATCGAGAAGTCATAGCCGTCGTTCGAGCTCCAGTCGGCCGGCAGCGACGTCGTGCCCAGGTAGCGCCGGTTCCAGCGGACCGTCGAGACGGGGCGCATCTTCAGCGTGCGGCTGTTGATCGGCTGGTAGTCCGCCGCCGCCACGGAGTCGGTGGCCCCCTTACACCAGCCCGCCGCCATGCCCTTCGCCTTCCAGTCACCGGGTTCCGGACCCGCCGTGGGTACGTAGTCCATGCACGTCACGTTGATGCGGTGCCAGCCGACGTCGAGCGCGATCTGCCCGACGCCGACGGTGTTCCACGCGCTGTTGTACGCCACGCGCGTGCCGTCAACCAGCACGTCGCAGCGATCGTTGTAGGTCCCGGCGAACGTATAGGTGTCGGCCTCCTCCACGTAGAACTCGGCCTCCTGCCGGAACGCCGTGTAGGTGGGCGTCTCCGGGAGGGTGGCGAGCCTCTGCATGTCCTTCGCGAAGAGGCTCGGGAAGACGCCCGCTGCCTGGTAGAAGTCGCGCCACGTGAACTCGTTGAAGAGCGGGTTGCCGTCCGCGCTGCACGCCACGGCGAGGCTCGTGTAGTTCGTGCGCGCACCGATGTCGATCGTCGCCGACGCGCCCGGCGCGAGCGCGAGGCCGCCCGCGAACGCGGCGGCGTTCTTCAGATTCGCCACGTTCTCGATCGTCCAGTGCCCCGTGACGCCGCCCTGCACGTTGTAGTCCGCGACAAAGCTGCCCGCGCCCGTGATCCGCACGTCCGCGTTACCCTGCAAAGCCGAGCGGAAGTTGACCGTGTGGCCGTTCGTGTCGAGCGTGAACTCCTTCTTCGCCTCATCGCGCGGGTCGCCCCACGTCTCGAACGTCGCGTACTGGTAGAAGTCGGTCGCCCAGTCCGCCATGCTCTTCAGCGTGCCGCCGCCGAGCCAGAGCTGCGGCAGATAGGGGTAGATTCGCTCCGTCGTGAAGTCGCCGCCCAGCTCGACCACGCCGCCGCTCATGCCGAACACCTCGTAGCTGTAACCCGACTTGCGGGAGTTGTGGGGGACGCCACCTTCCAGCGGCTTCATGTTGTGCCACTTGTGCGCGCGCGTCGCGACGCCCGGCAGCTTCGCCGTGCCGCCCTTCACGAGGAACTCCGCGCCGCGCCCGAAGTAGCCCACGCGGGGCACGTTCGCCTGCGTGGCGTCCAGCACGCCGCCATCCACCACGAGGCAGTGGCGGTTGTTCGCCTCGCCCTCCCTCTCGCCCAGCGTGATGTCCGAGCCGGGCTTCATCGTGACGGACGCCCCTGCGCCGATGGTCAGCGTCGCGTCCGCCGGGGTCTCGCCGAAGAGACCGAGACGGATGCCGTTCAGGCTCGCGGCCGTGAAGCCCGCGCCGAGCACCGCGTTGCCGGCCATCGCGGGCCGGCCGAAGCCCATCGCGAGGCACACCTCATCGCCCTCGATCGTCGTGTTCTCCACCGTCGTCACCGGCATTGCCGCGCCCGCGTTCTGGCGGCTCGGCGCGAACCCACCCACGCCCGAGATCGTATAGCCCGAGTAGACGGCGTTCGTGGAGGGCGCGAAGCAGAGGTAGCCGCGATCGGCGCCGGAACACTCCATCTTGACGGTCTTCGGCCACTTCTTCTCGTTGCCCGCCTCGGTCATGTCGCCGTAGACGGCGTAGTCGGC
>JBJEWG010000117.1:0-2682 GCA_051884935.1 Kiritimatiellia bacterium
GTGCCCCCACCAGAGCTGGCGCGAAATGCACCAGTCCTGGATGTTCTCCATCCAGTTGAAGTAGATCTTCGACCAGCGCTCGGGTACGAAGCGTACCTCGCCGGACTTCACGGCGGCGATCGCCGGCTCGGCGAGCGGCTTCATCTTCACGAACCACTGCTTGGAGAGGCGGCTTTCCACAACCTCATGGCACCGATAGCAGTGCCCGACCTGATTGTCGTAGTCCTCGATATGGTCGAGGAACCCGCCGGCCTCAAGATCCGCCACCAGCGCCTCACGGCACGCGAAGCGGTCCATACCGCAATACTTGGCCCCGGCCAGTTCGTTCATGTGACCGTCGTCGGTCATGATGTTGATCTCTTCCAGTCCGTGGCGCTTGCCCACCAGGAAGTCGTTCGGGTCGTGCGCGGGCGTGATCTTCACGATGCCCGTGCCGAACTCCTTCTCAACGTACATATCGGAGATGACGGGGATCTCGCGGCCCGTGAGCGGCAACACCACCTTCTTGCCCACGAGCGCGGCAAACCGCTCGTCCGCGGGGTTCACCGCCACGGCCGTGTCGCCCGGCAGCGTCTCGGGGCGCGTCGTCGCCACCACGATGTAGTCCGTGTTCAATACGCCCGCCACGCCCTTGACGCTGCCCGCCACCGGATAGCGCACGTACCAGAGGTGGCCGTGGTTCGCCTCGTGCTCGACCTCGTCGTTCGCGAGGGCCGTGCCGCAGCGCGGGCACCAGTTGACGATGTAGTTCCCCTTGTAGATCAGCCCCTCGTCGAAGAGCTGGCAGAACACCTTCGCCACGGCCTTCGAGCAGCCCTCGTCGAACGTGAAGCGCTCGCGCCGCCAGTCCGTCGAGTTCCCGAGCATCCGCTGCTGGTGGACGATCGTGCCGCCGTACTGCTTCTTCCACTCCCACACGCGCTCGACGAACGCCTCGCGCCCGAGGTCCTGCCGCCGCTTGCCCTCCTTCCTGAGGGCCTTCTCCACCACGTTCTGCGTCGCGATGCCGGCATGGTCCGTGCCCGGCAGCCACAGCGTGTTGAACCCGCTCATGCGGCGCCAGCGCACGAGCACGTCCTGGATCGTCTGGTTCAGCGCGTGGCCCATGTGCAGAATGCCCGTCACGTTCGGCGGCGGAATGACCACGGAATACGGCGTGCCCCGCCCCGGTTCGTCATGGAAACAGCCGTTCTTCTCCCAGATCGGATACCACTTGGCCTCGGCGGCCTTGGCGTCGTAGCGCTTGTCCATCATCTTCTTCTGTCCTTACTCGAAATGAGCGGGTATTATAGCACAAAGGCGCGGTCAGATACGCTTCAACTCGTAGGCCGCGGTGCCCAGCCCCATGCGCTCGCCCTCGGCGATGGCGTCCTGCCACCGCGTCGCGGGGTGCATCGTCGCGAAGAGGTTTCCGTTCGTCTCGCGCCCCGCGAGGCAGCACCCGGGCATCAGGGGCGCCGCGTTGCACAGGTCCGCGCACGCCTTGTCCAGGGCGACGGGGTCCATCGACGCCGCCATGCCGAGGTCGGGGATCAGCGGCACGTCGTTCATCGGGTGGCAGTCGCAGTGCGGCGACACGTCGCAGATGAAGGAGACGTGGAAGGCCTGGCGCCCCCGCACGACCGCGGCGCTGTATTCGGCGATCTTGCCGTGAAGCGCCGTGCAGGGCTCGCCGAAGTCGCGCTGGATCGCGTCCCGGTTGCAGGCGCCGATGCAGCGCCCGCACCCCACGCATACATTCGGGTCGATCCGCGCCTTGTGGTCCGCCCCCACCGTGCACGCGCCGTGGGCGCATTCACGGGTGCAGCGCCCGCACCCCACGCAGAGGGAGGCATCGACCTGCGGGTGCACGGACGAGTGCATCGCCTTCTTGCCCGCGCGCGAACCGCCCCCCATCCCGAGGTTCTTGAGCGCGCCGCCGATGCCCGTCATCTCGTGGCACTTGAAGTGGTTGAGCGAGATCACCACGTCCGCGTCGATGAGCGCGCGGCCGATGTAGGCCTCCTTCACGTACTTCCCGTCCGGCAGCGGCACCGCCACGTCGTCCGTACCGCGCAGACCGTCCGCGATGATAATCGGGCACCCCACCGAGAACGGCGAAAACCCGTTCTCCCACGCCAGCTCAAGATGCTCCAGCGCATCCTTCCGGCGCCCCACGTAGAGCGTGTTGGCGTCCGTCAGGAACGGCCGCCCCCCCTGCGCCTTCACGAAATCGACGAGCGTCTTCGCCCAGTTCGGACGCAGATACGCAAGGCACCCCCCCTCGCCGAAATGCGTCTTGATCGCCACGAACTTCCCCGCGAGGTCGAGTTCCGCCAGACCCGCCGTCTTCAGGAGGCGTGTGAACTTCTGCTGGAGATTCTCCGCGTCCGAGCAGCGGAAATCGGTGAAATGGACTGTAGATGTCTTCATGAATTGTTCACTGTTTCAGGGTTTTACATTCAAAAGTCGGCAGATAGTATACCATACAACACCCACTCCCCGCGCGTCCCGTGCGGGAAACGACGAGGAGGACGGCAGTGCGCTTTCCTTTTTTAACGGAAACAATCCGAGAAAGTTGTCCGTTTTTTACGGAAAGCATACCACGCCCACCGGCGACTTGTCAACGGTGGAAAGTGCCAAATGCAGATACACCACGGGAAGAAAGGGAGGATTGACTCCCGCATCCCCACAAACGACGCC
>JBJEWG010000118.1:0-14330 GCA_051884935.1 Kiritimatiellia bacterium
CCCCCTTCTTCACGAAGTCGCCCCTCCCCGTGATGCGCCCGGCGAACGTCGTCCGCTCTCCCGCGCTCCCCGACCCCTGCACGGCGAGGTCGCCCGCCAGAGAGATCTCGGCGCGCGAACCGGCGCCCGTCAGGGTCCTGACCGTGGCGGCGCCTTCAAGCACCATCGCGCCTCCGGCATGGGCCTCGACGCTGTTGGCGGGCAGCGGCCCCACGGGCGACGTCCCATAAAGCGAGCCATCCATCAGTTTCCCGATCTCCACCGCATCCGCCGCCGTGCCCAGAAACACGAAGTCGTCGATCTGCCCCGTGAAGTGCTGCTCGTTCTTGCCGTAGCCGATCCAGAACTCGCCGTCCGCCACGTTCACGATGTCGGTTCCGTGGCCATCCGCCTTGGCGCCGTCGATCCAGAGCGAACTCGTCTGGTCGTCGTGCACAACCGCCAGATGATGCCAGTTGCCGTCGTAGAGGGCCTCCGTGGCCGCGTTCGCAACAAGGCGGTTGTTGCCAAAGTTCGTGTACATCACGCCGCGCATCCCGACGGAACCGCTATCCAGGCGCAGCAGGTTGCAGGCCCCGTCGCGGCTCCACTTGCCCAGATAGTAGAGCGTGGCGGTTGCGCTGCACCCGCTGCCGATCCGCAGCCAGCAGGCGACCGTGTAGGGGCCCTTCCCCGTGCGGAGCCCCGGCGGCAGCGTGGCCGGGTCCGGCGAGGCCAGATGGCAGGTGCCGTCGAGAGACAGCACCGAGCCGCGCGCCGCGTCCGAAACGACGGCCACCGGCCCGACGGGCGTCAGATCCGTCCCGGCCCGCGACGCCGCCCCGGGCTGGTTCGCGGACTCGAACCGATACAACGTGTGCAAGCCGGTAATGGGGGACGAGAAGACCACATCGCCCATCCCCAGGCGCCACACGCCCGTGAAGTCCGTCTGCGTCGCCTTCACGGTCAGGCGACAGCAGGAGCTTGCGCTGATCATCCCGTCGCCGGCCAGAAGATTGCAGGATAGCTGCGCATCGTCGCTCGTGCCGTTCAGGCGGATGTGGCGCCCCTGGAGATCGACGGGCGTGCCCAGCCCCGTGGACGAATCCAGCCAGCGCAGGAAGAATTCATCCAACCAGTCGGCGAAGGAGAACCCCGCGCCCGGCGCGTAGAGATTGACGACCGAAGTGCGGAGAACCCCCGAATCAATGATATTGAGCCGTCCCTCGACCAGACGGAACGACACGGTGCTTTCGCCTTTCACCGGCCGCAGGTCACCCTGCCCCATCTTCACCACGGTCAGGTTGTCGTAGGGGCCCACCATCTTCCCGTTGACGCGCACCACCCCCGAGGCGACCTCGAAAACCGGCAGCGCCGACGTATCGGGATCGGGATTGAAACTGAAGATGTTCTGGTTGCCGTTCTCCGTGGCCACGTCGAGCAGCCAAGTGTCCGCCGCGTCGCCGCCGGGCGACCCGATCTTGATGCCATACGTCTCCACGCCGCCCGAACACCCGGCGGGAATGGTGGCCGTCGTCCCGCTCGGCAGGCCCGACAGGTCGAAGAACGCGCGCGTGGCTTTGTTCGTGCCGAGCATCACGGGATCCGCCCAGTTCGCGCCGTCGGCCCAGTCGCCGCCAGCGGCGGCCGTCCAGCGGTTGGTGAACACGGCCCCCTCGACCGAGGCGGCCAGCAGAAGTGAGAACGAGAGTACGAGCTTCATTGGTGCTTCCCCATTCAAGTTCACGATACACTTTCGAACGCCGAGATTCTACCACTTTAACGGCAAGCGAAACAACCAACGATTCGGCAAAAGAAACTCACACATCCGGCAATCGGTGTGGTAGAATCTCCCCCATGCGAAAGAAGGTGTTCATTGCCCTGAAGATGGCCGGCATCGCCGGACAGGAGAAGCTGACCGGCATATTTCGCTATCTAGGCGAGCGCGACGACTGGGATCTGCACCTGGTGCGCACCGCCGACGCCTTCACGCCCACCGCCGTGCGGCGCGCCCTGGCCCAGGCCTTCGACGGCTTCATCGTCTCCATCCCCGGCACCGAACCCGCCGCCGCCGAACTGGCCGCCAGCTCCGTGCCCACCGTCGTCATGGACATCCACGACGCGCGCCTCGACGCCCGCACCGCGAACCTCGTCTTCGTGCGGAACGACGGCGTTGACATCGGCCGCGCCGCCGCCCGCCACCTGCTCTCCATGGGCTCATTCCGCTCGTATGCATTCGTCCACACGCCCGTCGCGGCGGAGTGGAGCGGCGTCCGCTTCAGGGCGTTCCGGGAGGTCCTGCGCGACCACGGCTTCTGGTGCCACGAGCTGAACGCGCCGGACGAGCTCGCCGCGCTGGAGAAGCCCTGCGGCGTGCTCACGGCCAACGACGACCGCGGCTTCGCCGTGCTGGAGTGGTGCCGCACGCGCCACCTCGCCGTGCCGCGGCAGGTCGCCGTGCTCGGCATCAACAACGACACCCTCATCTGCGAGAACTGCCACCCGCCCCTCTCCTCCGTCCAGCCCGACTTCGAGCAGGAGGGCTTCGCCGCCGCCCGGCTTCTTGATCAGATGATGACCCGCGCCGCCGCCATCCCCCTCCCTTCGACGCTCTTCGTCGGCGTGAAGCAGATCGTCCGCCGCGAATCGACCGCCGAAAGCTCGCAGGCCGGCCGCCTCGTGCAGAAGGCCGTCGCCTTCATCAACCGACACGCCTGCGAGGGCGTCGGCGTCGAGGACGTCGTCGCCCACCTGAAGTGCTCGCGCCGCCTCGCGGACCTGCGCTTCCGCCAGGTCCAGGGCCGCAGCATTCTGGACGCCCTCACCGACCGCCGCCTCGATGAGGTCAAACGACTCCTGCGCACCACGCGCGAGCCCATCGACCTCATCGCCGACCGATGCGGCTATGCGAACCCGAACTACCTCAAGAATCTCTTCAAGAGGAAGTTCGCAATGACGATGCGTGCCTTCCGTCAGGCAAACACGCCGAACTCGCCGTCATAATGGCTTCAGGCCTGCCCGCCCGGCGAGCCCGCCGCCCCGGCCATCCGCGCCGTGATCGTGCAGGTCTGCATCTTGACGGCATCCGCCGCGCCGCGCAGGTGGAAGGTGAACGTAAGCGGCGTCCCGGGCGCAATCTCGTCGAACGCCTCCGCCCACGCGAAGTGCAGGAAGCCCCACCCATGCTCCTTCGGCGCGATCTCGACCGTCTTCGTCGCTTCGCCGGCCGTCTGCGGGGCCACGGGCCAGGAGACCTCCACCTTGTCGCCCCACGCGGGATTGTAGGCGAGGTTCCGGCCATTCACCTGGAACTCCTGCGCCGCGACGAGCTCGCCCGCCTTCTTGCCGTTCAGCGAGCAGATCGTGTCGATCTTCACCTTCTTGACGGGTTTGAACTTCGGGCTCTCGTCGCGCGTCCAGTGGAAGCTGTCGATGTCCACCTTCAGGTTCTTGGAGGTCACGATCGCCACCTCGTACTTGTTCGCGCGCGTGAGGCGGCCGTCGTCGCCAACCGTCCCCTTGAGGCGGCCGGTGATGAAGAACCAGTCGTTCACGTTGACGCTGCACCCGGCGCGGGCGCGGTCCTGTATCGCCTCGACGAACCCGCACAGCTGGCCTTCGAGCTCCTTCTGCTGCCCGCGCACGAACCCGGCCTCGCGCGCGTACGCCACGATCTGGCTCAGGTCCAGCGTGGTGCGCCCCGTCACCACCGGGCGCAGCAGCTGGCCGCCGGTCTTGGGGTCGCGTCCCTTGCAGACGCGGTATTTCATGTCGGGCAGTTCATCCGTGTTCATCCTGTATCCTCCTTGTTTCTCGTATTGAAGTGTACCCACCTCCCGCCGACGCAACATCATATCAGAACCGACGGAAAATGCAACCCCCTAGACGATTCTGGATTCTACTCGGCAGTGGAAGAAATTCTACTGCGCAGTGGAGTGAATTCCACTGCCGAGCGGAATTCCATCCACTGCCGAGCGGAATGAATTCCACTGCCGAGTGGAATCCGCAGTCACCGAGGCGATCAGCCGCGCCCGCGCCGGACGGCGGGCCACACGTCAACGGCGTGGCACCGCATAGGCGCAGAGAATCGTGTAGTTGTCGCCGGCGCCGGCCTTGCGCACGGCCGCCTCGATTCGCGCGACGGCGAGACGCGGCGAGGCCGAATCCCGCAGAAACGACGCGATCTCCGCGTCGGAAAGCATGTCATGCACGCCGTCCGAACAGATCAGAAGGCGGTCGCCGCGCTGAAGGTCGATGGTCTTCCACTCGGGACGCGCCCGCATCTCCGTCCCCACGGCGCGCGTGAGGATGTGCGTGAGCGGGTTGCTGCGGGCCTGAAGCGACTTCGCCCGATCGGAACTGATGGCGGCCATCGCCGTGCCCAGTTCGTTGCCGACCGTGTGGTCGCGGGTGAGCGCGTCGAGGCGCCCCAGCCGAAAGCGGTAGATGCGCGAGTCGCCGGCATGGAAGATGCGCGCGCGGAAGCCCTGCCCCTGGTCCAGCAGCAGCGCGGCCACCGTCGTGCCCATCATCCGAAAGCCCTGTTCCCGCGCGTGGGCCCGGATGCGGTCGTTGACGGCCTGAAGCGCCTCGGCCACCCGCTCCTCGCGCGCCTCCGGCGTCTGCTCCCCCGCCGTCGCCCCCCAGGCCTCGGCGAGCGTTTCGCAGACCCATCGGCTGGCCAGGGCGCCCCCCTCGCCGCCGCCCATGCCGTCCGCCACGCAGAGGAACCCCTCCCTGGGCGTGCAGATGAAGGAGTCCTGATTGTCGTTGCGCACGAGGCCCCGGTCCGTCGTGGCCGCCGTCACGAGGTCCAGCGGACGCGGGCCGCGCCCCAGCAGCCGATCCCAAAGCTCAAGAACAGCCTCCACCATGCCCCCGCCCCTCATACCACGACCGACTCGACCGTCCCGTCGCCGAGGCGCGTCGTCAACCGCGTCCCCGCCGCCACGTCGGCCGCCGCGCGCACCACGCGCCCCGCCGCGTCCGTCGTGATCGAATACCCCCGCCCCAGAATCCCGTAGGGGTTGAGCAGGTCGAGCTTCTGCCCCGCGCCGGCGAGGCGGGCCTCCGCCCGCAGAACCGCGCGCCGCATCGGCGGCTCAAGCTTCAGCGCCGCCCGCTGGACGCGCCGCTCCGTGCGGTTGAACGCCCCCAGCGGGGCGATCGAAAGACGATGCGCGAGGTCGGTCAGCCGCCGTTCCGTGCGCGCCAGCACGCCCTGCGGCGCCCCGTTCAGACGGTGTGAGAGGTAGTCCACCTGCTGCACGCCCGCCTCGACCGACTGGCGCAGCGCCCGCCCGAGGCGCCCGGAGAGGTCGCGCACCTGCGCCGCAAGTTCGCTCTTCACGGGCACCACGCGCTCGCCGGCGATCGACGGTGTGCCCGCGCGGAGGTCCGCCACGTAGTCGCACAGCGTCGTGTCGCTCTCGTGCCCCACGGCCGAGATGACGGGGATGGCCGATTCGGCGACGGCGCGGACGACCGGCTCCTCGTTGAAGGTCCACAGGTCCTCCATCGACCCGCCGCCGCGCCCCACGATCAGCACGTCCGGCCGCCACCCCGCGTCGTAGTTCACCAGCAGCCCGTTGAAGAAGCGGATGCCCGCCACCACGCTCGCCGCCGCCCCCTCGCCCTGCACCTTGACCGGGTAGAGGCGGATCTCCACGTTCGGGAAGCGGCGGTTGATCACGTCGCACATGTCGTGGATCACCGCGCCGGAGGGGGAGGTCACGATGCCGATGCGGTGCGGCAGGTAGGGCAGCGGGCGCCGCAGCTCGGGGTGGTCGAGCTTGTTCAGCCCCTCCGCCTCCAGCTTCGCCTTCAGCGCGTTGAACGCGGCCATCTTGTCGCCGAGCCCCGCGAGGCGCAGCCGCCGCACCTTGAAGGAATACTGCCCCCGCGTCATGTTCAGGTCGAGCTCGCCCTCCACCTGCACGCGAAGCCCGTTGGCCTTCTCCTCCCCCTGCGCGAGCGCGGCCTTGAACGCGGCGTCGCACGCCCCGAGGCAGAACGCGAAGAGCACGCAGTTGATCGAGGCGTCCTTGTCCTTGAGCGTGAAGTAGCGGTGGCCCGAGGAGTAGACCTTGTTCCCCGAGATCTCCCCCTCGATCCACGCACCGGCGATCTTCTCGTTGTTCGCGAGCAGATTCCGCCGAATCGACCTCGTCAGCTGCGTGACGCTGTAGATGCGCTCCGCCACGCGCCGGCTCAGGTTGTGTAGTCCGCGTTGATGTGCACGTAGTCGAGCGAGAAGTCGCAGGTGTAGATCGACGAGCTGAAGTCCCCGAGGTGCAGATCGACCGTCACGACGAGCTCGTTCCCCTGCATCTCCTTCTCCAGCTTCGCGAGCTGCGCCGCGTCGGCGACCTCGCCCCGGCGGTAGGCCCACGTCCTGCCGTAGAAGACCTCGGCCTGCGTATCGACCACCCGCGCGCCGGAGTAGCCGGCCGCCGCGAGCACGCGGCCCCAGTTGGGGTCCTTGCCGAACCAGGAGGTCTTCGCGAGCGGGCTCTTCGCGATCGCGCGCGCCGCGCGGTCCGCGTCCGCCTGCGTCCGCGCGTTCTTCACGCGCACCTCCACGAACTTCGTCGCCCCCTCGCCGTCCGCCGCCATCTGCTTCGCGAGCGACACGCCCACGGCCGTGAGCGCCTCGACGAACGCCTCGAAGTCCGCCCCCGCCCGGTCGATCACCGCGTTCCCCGCGATGCCGGAGGCCATCAGGAAGACACTGTCGTTCGTGGACTCGTCGCCATCGACGACCACGTGGTTGAAGCTCACCGCGATCGCCTTCTTCAGCGCGCGGCGCAGCATCGCGGGCGTCACCGCCGCGTCCGTCGTGATGAAGCCGAGCATCGTCGCCATGTTCGGCTCGATCATGCCGGAGCCCTTGCACATGCCGCCCACCGTGACGGTCCTGCCGCCGATCTTCGTCTGCACCGCCGCCTGCTTCGGCTTCGTATCCGTCGTCATCACGGCCTTCTCGGCCGCCAACCCCGCCTCGGCGGACCTCTCCAGCCGCGCGGCGGCCGCCTTCATGCCCGCCAGCAGGCGGTCCATCGGCAGGCGGCGCCCGATCACGCCCGTCGAGGCCACCAGCACGTGGCGCGGATCGATGCCCAGCTCGCCCGCCGTCGCGAGCGCCGCGAGCTCGGCGTCCCGGTAGCCGGCCTCGCCCGTGCAGGCGTTCGCGCAGCCGCTGTTCGCGAGAATCGCCTGCACCCGGCCGCCCTTCACGACGGCGCGGTCATACAGCACCGGCGCAGCCGCCACGGCGTTCGTCGTGAACACCGCCGCCGCCGCGCACGGCGCGTCCGCCACCACGAGCGCCACGTCGTTGCGGCCCTCGTACTTGATCCGCGCGGGCACGCCCGCGGCTCGAAAACCCTTTGCGGCACAGACGCCGCCCGTAATTCTACGAATGCTCATATGAGTGGAAATTATAGCACATTCACGCGGCGGCGGGCCGTCACTCGCGGACGATCCGGACGCCCTCCGGCGCCGTGATCTTCACGTCCAGCGTCCCGTCCGCCCGCTTCTCGGCCCGCACGCGCACCGCGCCCTTCGGCGTGGGGAACGCCCCCTCCGCCCACGCGAGGTCCCCGAGGAACGGCTTCACCCGCACTGTGCGGCACCCCGCCTCCACCGCCTCGATGCCGAGCACGTGGCCGATGCACCACGCCGCCGGCCCCGCGCTCCAGCCGTGGCAGAGCGAATGGCGGTAGCCCGGGTAGCAGAACTCGCCGAAGTCGCCGTGGATGTCCTTCTTGCCGGCGACCGGGCGCTCGTCCAGGCGCGTCGCGTTGTTCGTCCAGGCGACGTTGAAGTCCTCCCAGAAGCTCGTCGCCCCCATGTCGAGCATCGCCCCCCAGTAGTCGCGCACCGTGTCCAGCGCGCGCTGGTTCTCGCCGGCGGCGGACATCGCCTCGATCATGTAGTAGCCGTAGAACGTGGAGACGCCCTCGTGCCCGTTCCGCCCCAGCACCTCGCGGTACATCTCCTTCGCGTCGCGCAGACCGCCGAGGGCGAGCAGTGCGGCGGCGGACTTCGCCCCGTGCGGGTCTGGCCGCTCGGCACGCACCTTCGCCACCGCCGCGCGGCAGCGGCCCGCCAGCTCCGCCTCGCCCATCACCTCCATCATCGTCGCCGCGTTCTCCAGCGTCGTCGCCACGAGGCCGCGCGTGCCCGCATCGACGGCCGGCTTGTTGTGCTGCGTCGGCCAGTCGAGGAAGCCCGCCGTCATGTAGGCGGCCTTCTCGCCGAAGACGTTTTCGAGTACGTGCTCCACCGTCTGCTTCAGGTAGTCGCGGCGGGCCGTGAGGAACCCGGCGTCGCCCGTGTGGAAATACCAGTCGTGGACGTTGCGGAGGTACCAGAGCGTGTAGTTCGCCATGCCGTTCATCCAGGCCGTCCGGGGCGGCGTGGTCGCCGCCGCGTAGTCGAGCGAGGCCGGCAGCACGTCCGCCGCGCCGAACACGGCGAGGATCGCGCGCGTCTCGGGGTGCGTGTCGCCCATCCACACGAGGCGGTCGCGCTTGATGCCGTCCCACAGATAGTCCTGACAGCAGAGATGGACGGTGCGGGCCGCCGTCTCCCACACGCGGTTCAGGCGCTCGTCGGACGACCTGAACGCCCCCACGCGCGGCATCGGGCGCATCAGCGACACGGCCCGCACGAACTCAAGCGTCGCCTTCCCCGGCGTGAGCAGATCGATCCGCACGAACCGGAACCCCGTGTTGCCGATCTCCAGCATCCCGAGGTGCGGCAGCTCGTAGACGGCGTCGCGCACGGCGTGGTCGTTCGTCGCCCCCTTCTCGCCCACGTCGCTCATCGCCTCGCCCACCGATTCGCCGAAGCGGATGCGCACCTTCGACCCGTGCGTGAACTCGCTGTTGCCGACCTGCAGCCCGCCGTGCAGCTCGCGCCCGAAGTCCAGCAGCACGCCCGCCGGGTCGCCGTTGTTCACGAGCGTGCAGCCGCTCGGCTTCAGCCAGGCCTTCTGCGGCACCTGCCCGAACTTCGCCTCCAGCAGCGTCTGCGCGTTCTGCACCTGCGCGCGCGTGCCGAACTCCACCCGCTCGTCCATCGACGTCCAGACGACCCGCGTCGGCGCCACGTAGGACCTCACGCGCGGATCGACCGCGTCCGGCACGGCCTGCGTCCCCCACGCCGCCCCCGCAGCCACGCACGCGGCGCACGCCGCCCAGTTCCGAATCCTCGTCATCTTCATTTTCCTGCCTCCTGTCTCACCAGCTCGATCTTGTCGATCCACACGGCCTTGATGGCGCTCTTGCCATCCTTGTTGAAGCGCCCGGGGCCGATCCAGAAGTACTCGTTCGGGTTCGGCTCCCACGTGCAGACGTCATACCAGGCGTACTCGGGCCCCACCTCGTCCGTGCGCGGCTGGATGCCGCCGCGCCCCGTCTTCGCGACGGGGTCGTAGATGCCCGCCCAGAACGCCTCGCCGGCGGACGCCTTCTCGCACCGGGCACGCACGCGGAGCGTGTACTTCACGCCGGCGTCGAACTCGACCCGGTGCATGTGGAACTGCGAGCACCACTCGAAGTGCGTGTTGAAGAGCTTCAGCGCCCGCCCGTCGCTCGCCTTCGGGTCGTCCACGTAGTCGCCCCAGGTGCCGAGATTCCAGCAGGTGATCTCCGCCTCCTGCACCTCGCCCGAACGCGCGCCGGCCACGAAGGCGGGCTTCTCGCGCGCGGCGAGGTCCCGCCAGGCCGCCTCGATCCTGCGGTGGCGCTCCAGGCTCTCGGCGAGGCGGATGCTGCGCCCCTCCGCCATCCGCGCGAGAAGGCTCTTCGCCAGTTCCTTTTGCAGGGTGAACCCCGCCGTCTCGACCGGGCGCGTGGAAAGCCACAGCGCCTTGCCCACCTTCCGGCGCAGGCGTTCGAGGCGCATGTAGTCCACGCTGAACGCGCCCATCCGCACGTTGTAGGCGGTCGCCGGGTCGTCCTTCGTCGCGGCGCGCGCCTGCTCCCAGAGCCCTGCGGCCTTCTCCAGGAAGGCGTCCGGGATGGCGGGGTTCTCCGGCCCCACCCAGATGCTGAGCGGCCTGTTCGAGGGCGTGGAGTAGGCGATCTGCAGCGCGTGCAGTTCGTCGAAGTAGGCCCGCACGAACGGCGCGCCCTTCCCGTAGTACCCGTTGAAGAAGTCCTGTAGCAGCGGCTCGATCGGCAGATCGGGGTTCCACATCCACTTCGCCAGCAGCCAGGCCTTGAGCTCGGCGAAGTCGCCGTGGTACCCCTGGTAGGCGCCCTGCTCGAAGATCTCCCGCACGTTGTTGTCGCGGAAGAACTTCAGGTTCCCCTGCAGCGCGAGCACGTTCGCGAACGGCAGCGTGTAGTTCGGGAAGTCCGTCGTGTAGTCCCACACGTAGAGCTGGTCCGTCTGCGTCTTCCACCCCGCGATGTCGCGGCGGAAGGAGATGTTCTCCTTGAAGTCGCTCACGTCGATCGGCCGCGCGAAGTCGCACTCGATCGTGCAGAGGCACGGCACCACGTTGTGCCGCACCTTCGTCTTCTTCGGCGGCTTGCGCGTGTACTGGTAGGCGAGCGTCTCGATGACCACGTCGGGGAACTCCTTCTCCACCGCCTCGGCCACCGCGTTCACGAAGCGGATCATCGTGCCGGCGTGGCTCTCCTCCTCCTCGTCCACCGCCTTGCACGCCGCGCACTGGCAGTAGTGGTACCAGTCGTTCTGGCTCACGCCGTAGAACTTCGCGCCCGGGTCCCTGCGGATACGCTCCAGCACGCGCTCCGTCACGATGCGCAGCACGTCGGGGTTCGTGAGGCAGAGCTGGCTCGGGTTCTTGATGCGCACGCCATTTTCGAGGCTGAAGTACTCGGGGTGCGCGTCGAAGAACTCGTCCGGCGGCAGCAGCGCGTTGAACGTGTGGCAGCTGCCCAACCCGCCGCCGAAGCGGAACGAGTCGCCGCCGAGCTTCTCGGGGACGCCCCCCGCGCAGTGGTTGTAGCCGTTCACGCGCAGGCGGGCGGAGAACTCGCGGTTGACGTTCATGTCGTACCAGTACGGCTCGCGCATCGCGAAGGCCGGCGTCTGCCGGTCGTCCAGATTCCCCGGCACGCAGACGCGCGCCTTCGACGGAATCACGGCGTGCCATGATGCGTACCACCTGCACCCCGCGTACTTTTCGAGGATCTCGTAGACGCCGTAGAGCGCACCCCGCTTCCGCGACCCGCACACGTAGAGCCGCTCGCCCTCCACCTTCAGGCGAAAGCCGTCATCGCCCAGCCCCTCGTCCAGACGCTCCTTCCCGACGGCGCCCCCCACGACGATCGCCTTCTGCGGCACCCCCTTCTCGTCCGTCGCGATCGGCAGCGTCACCCCCGTCACCCGCGCCAGGAAGTCCCGCAGCTCCTCCGCCGCGTAGACCTCGCTTGCACTGGCCGTCGCGGCGCGCACGATCGTGTAGGCCGCCGGCTTCCCGCGCTCCGCGAGCACCAGCTGATTCTCGCCCCACAGAGGACAGACCGCCACGAAGGCGGAGAACAAGACAGATACAATCGCGAATCTCATGGCATCCAACTCCCTTTTCCAATTACCGAATGAAGTTCGTGTAGACGGTCTCTTCAGGCTCCGGCGGCCAGATGCCGGCCTTCTCGGCGGCCTCCCTGCACTTCAGAAGATAGGCCATGTTGCGCGCCAGAATCCGCATGTTCTGCATCCCCTCGGCGTCTTGACGCACTTCATCGGGCGTGGCGCCGTGGACCATGTTCCAGTAGCGTCCGGAGACGACGGGCATCTGGTTGATCTGGAAATACTTGTTCAGCTGATCCAGCGTGGCGGTGGTGCCGGCGCGGCGGGCGGAGACGATGGCGCAGCCGGGTTTGTGGATGAAGGAGTTGCGACCGGCCATGAAGTCCGTGAAGAAGGCCCGGTCGAGGAACGGCACCAGACCGCCGGCGGCCGAGGCGTAGTGCACGGGCGAACCGACGACGTAGCCGTCAAACCCCCGCGCGAATTCAAGGAAGGCGTTCACCTTGTCGCTGATCACGCAGCGCCCGAGCTTGCTACAGGCCCGACAGGCACGGCACGGCGTGATGGGGTCTGTGCCGATGTGGTAGAACGCGGTTTCAACACCCTCCGCGCGCAGGGTCTCGGCCATTTCGCTCAGAGCTGTGAAGGTGCAGCCCTTCTCGTTCGGCGAACCATTGATCAACAGCACTTTCATACCATTCTCCTTTCATGGAATTCCCGCGGAGTTCCCGCCTATCGGATTCCGATCACCTTGTGCATCTGGATCGAGAGCGACCAGGGCGGCAACCGCCCCGGGTCGAGCAGATTCACCTTCCGCAGCAGCTTCAGAGCCCGGTGATAGTGGATCCTGCCCTCCTGCTCCAGCGGCGAAATGTAGTAGTCGTCGGCCTGAATCCGCTCGCGCATGGCGCGGCAGAAGGGGGCGATCTCGTCCGTCGTCGCCACGATGCGCACCTCGTTCGCCCGGTGCAGCATCGTGTCGTCGAGATAGCGCGAGAGGTACTGCGGCTTGGGCGAGACGGCGATGTAGTCGAAGAGGTCGGGGTGCGTCGGCGCGACGACGCCGTTCGTCTCCAGGGCGATCCAGTGGCCGGCGTTCCGCAGCTCCAGCAGCAGGTCGTCGAGCCCGGGCTGGATGGTCGGCTCGCCCCCCGTCACGATCACGCTCTTGTTCCCCAGCTCCGCGACCTGCCGGAGGATGTCACACGACGTCAGCATCATCCGCTCGCTCTTGTGCGTGTCGCACCACGCGCACGCGAGATTGCACGTCGAGAACCGAATGAACGTCGCGGGGCGGCCGACGTTGCGTCCCTCCCCCTGCAGCGAAGAGAAGATCGCGTGAAGCCGATACCGCCCACTCATTCGCTGTACTCCGCGTAGGAATCCGGCGTCTCCCACACCTTCACGCGGCATAGCCCCGGAATCCGCGCCTTCAGCTCGCCGAAGAAGTGGCGCGCGAGGTTCTCCGCCGTCGAGCGGAACGGAATCGCCACGGCGCGCATGCCGTTCTTCGCCACGACCGCGGCGATCTCGCTCTCGGCCGCCGACGTACTGTCGTAGATGAACGCATGGTCGAACCGCGAGAGGATGACCTCCTCGCAGGTGCGCTTGAGGTCCTTGAAGTCGATCACCATGTCCGCCGGGTCGTCGGGCGGCTGGCTCACGCTCGCCTCCACGCGGTAGGTGTGGCCGTGCAGGTTCTTGCACAGCCCCTGGTGGTTCTTCAGCACGTGGGCCGCGTCAAACTTCACGCTTTTCGTCACCGTCAGCATACATCTCCTTCTCCTCACGCCATTCCTTGCCGCGGCTCACGCGGCGTTCAATTTCCTCGCGCGGCTCGTCCTCGGGCGCGATCGTCAGCGGCGCGAGCGGCGCCTCGTGCGCCACCGGCAGCGACTCCCAGGCCGCCGCGTGGATCGGCAGGCCCTGCCCGCGGAAGAGCGTCTCGAATTCGGTCCACTCCTCCGGGCCGCGCACCATCGGCTCCACGCGTTCGAAGCGCGCATCGCCCGCGAAGCACGCCTCCACCACGTGGAAGTACTCCTCGTGGTCCGTGGCGAACTCCAGCCTCCCGCCAATCTCCAGACGCTTCCAGAGCGCGTTCAGGAACAGCGGGCCGAACAGGCGATGCGCGTGGTGCCTCTTCTTCGGCCAGGGGTCGGGGAAGAAGACGTAGACCGTGCGGGCGTGGTGCTCGGGCAGCAGGTAGTGGAACGTGTAGAGCGCCTCCAGGCGCACCACGTGCGCGTTCGTCAGCTTCAGCCGCCGGGTCTTCGCGTCGAAGGCGTGCACGCGCTCCCGCATCCGCTCGACGCCCACGAACTCGCAGTCCGGATGCCGCGCGGCACGTCCCGTGAGGAAGCGCCCGCGCCCGCACCCCACCTCGACCTCCAGCGGGCGGGACGGATCGTAGATGGACGGGCACGGCAGCGGCCGGCAGGGATCCTCGACCCGGATGATCATGCGCCCACATCCAGAATGGAGATGAACGCCTCGGGCGGCGGAATCGGGCGGAAGGTCTCCGTGGAGACGAAGCAGTGCCGCGTGAACCCGTCCACGAGGACCTCGGGACGCCCCTTCACGCGCACCTCGCACGCGATTTCGAGGCGCACCCCCCTGTGGGCGCTGCACCAGGCCGTCACCTCCAGCAGGTCGTCGTAGCGCGCGGGACGGTGATAGTGCACCTCCGCGTGCACCACGGGCAGCATCCACCCCTCCGCCTCACACTGCTTGTAGGTATAGCCGCACGCCCGCATGAGCTCGTTGCGCGCGCGTTCGAAGAGCGTGAGGTAGTTGCCGTAGTAGACGAAGCCCATCTTGTCGGTGTCGGCGTAGGCGAC
>JBJEWG010000119.1:0-2674 GCA_051884935.1 Kiritimatiellia bacterium
CAGTAGTCGCTCTTCGTGTTCAGCTCGGCGTACATGATGTTGTCGTAGATGAACTGCATGATGGCGAGCACGGCGGGGATGTTGTGCTGCATGTTGGGCACCTCCACGTAGGAGATGGCGCCGCCGGGCGAGAGGGTCTGGAACTTCGCCTCAAGGGCGAGCTTCTCGAATGCGTCGATTGGCTCCGTCACGTGCACGTGGTAGGAATTCGTGATGTAGTTGCGGTCTGTCACGCCGGGGACGATGCCGAAGCGCTGCTGGAGGCACTTCGCGAAGCGGTAGGTGGTGGACTCCAGCGGGGTGCCGTAGAGCGAATAGTCGATGGTCTCGGCGGCCTTCCACTTGGCCGTGTATTCGTTCAGCTTCTTCATGATGTCGAGGCCGAGCGCCTCGCCGTCGAACTCCGTGAGCTTCTTGCCGATGAGGGCGTAGACGCACTCCCAGAGGCCGGCGTAGCCGAGGGAGAGGGTGGAGTAACCGCCGTGGAGGTACTTGTCGATCTTCTCGCCCTTCTTGAGGCGCAGCAGCGCGCCGTACTGCCAGAGGATCGGCGCCGCGTCGGAGAGCGTGCCCGTGAGCCGTTCGTGGCGGCACTGGAGGGCGCGGTGGCAGAGCTCCATGCGCTCGTCGAATATCTTCCAGAAGGCCGCGAGGCGCTGGTCGTCGCCGGCCCCCTCGCCCGCCTCGCGCACGGCGGAGAGGCCGATGTCCACGAGGTTGACCGTCACCACGCCCTGGTTGAAGCGCCCGTAGTACTGCGGCTTGCCCTCCTCGTTGACGAAGGGCGTGAGGAAGCTGCGGCAGCCCATGCAGGTGTAGCAGTTCCCGTTGCCGTTCTTGTCGATCTTGTTCGCCTTCATCACCTTCTCGGAGATGTAGTCCGGCACCATGCGCTTGGCGGTGCACCGCGCGGCGAGCTCCGTGAGGTACCAGTAGGGCGTGCCCTCCTTCACGTTGTCGGGCTCCAGCACGTAGATGAGCTTCGGGAAGGCGGGCGTCACGTAGACGCCGACCTCGTTCTTCACGCCCAGGATGCGCTGCTTGAGCACCTCCTCGATGATCACCGCGAGGTCCTTCTTCTCCCGCTCGCTCCGCGCCTCGTTGAGGTACATGAACACGGTGATGAAGGGCGCCTGCCCGTTGGTGGTCATCAGCGTGACGACCTGGTACTGGATCGTCTGCACGCCCCGCACGATCTCGTCGCGCACGCGGCGCTCGACGATCTCCGCCACCTTCTCGGGCGCGGGCGAGACGCCGGCGGTCTTGAACTCCTCGGCCACTTCGTTGGCGATCTTCTCGCGGCTCACCTGCACGAACGGCGCGAGGTGCGTGAGGGAGATGGACTGCCCGCCGTACTGGTTGGAGGCGACCTGGGCGATGATCTGCGTGGCGATGTTGCACGCTGTGGAGAAGGAGTGCGGGCGCTCGATCTGCGTGCCGGAGATGACGGTGCCGTTCTGGAGCATGTCCTCCAGGTTCACGAGGTCGCAGTTGTGCATCCGCTGCGCGTAGTAGTCCATGTCGTGGAAGTGGATGAGGCCGTTCTCGTGGGCCCTCACCACGTCCTCGGGCAGCAGCAGACGCTTCGAGACGTCCTTCGAGACGGCGCCGGCCATGTAGTCGCGCTGCGTGGAGTTCACGACGGGGTTCTTGTTCGCATTCTCCTGCTTCGCCTCCTCGTTCGTGCAGTTGATGAGCGAGAGGATTTCGCCGTCGGTGGTGTTGTTCTGGCGCTTCAGCTCCTGAACGAAGCGGTATTTGATGTACTTCTTCGCGACGACGTGCGCGCCGGCCTCCTGAATCTTCGTCTCGACGAGATCCTGGATTTCCTCAACATCGAGCGCGCGTTCGTGCGTGGTGGCGAACTGCTCGATCTGCGCGGCGATGCGGTCGATGCGGGCCTCGGTGAGCTTGTCCGCATCGTCCACAGTCTCATTGGCCTTTCGAATGGCCGCCGCGATCTTGGCGGCGTCGAAAATGGCCTGAGAACCGTCTCGCTTGATGATGTTCATCTCTGTTCAATTCCTTTTCTTGAAGATAAGCCTAAAAAATCGTTGTTTCAATCCAATACCACTCGATATCCGAAACCGAAGTCCCCAAAACCTCGACGCAAACCTCCTGATTTGGGACGACAGCCGAAGTGTATCATATCCATCGGACCCATACAACCACAAAATGCGAAAAGACCACAATATCTTGTGTGGCGGAACGCTACGAGTCACCATATATCGTTTTTTGGCCGAAATCGTCAATTAAATCGGGGCCCCGCCGCGCAGACGCGCCGGGACGTGGGGCCTCTCGAATGTCGTGCGGGGCCTCATCGGCACAACTCGTGGTCGGTCATCGGCATGAGCTGGCCAACGGTAAGGTCTCCTATACCTTATATAGTCGATGTCGTTGAGGAAGCGCGGAGCCTCAGGCGGTTCGTTAGAACCGCCATTTTGTAAACGCTCGGAGTTTCTTCATACCCGGATGGTGGGGCGGTAGATGTGGCCGGGCGGGCGGCGGGGAATCGTCTCGGCGGGCGCGCGGGTTCATCTAGAGGGGCACGCGGGGTGGTCTAGGAGGGGCGAGCATTTCGCCTAGGAAGGGGCGGTCGGGTGGTGCGCATCACCCCGATCGAGGGTCGCGCCACCCTCCGGTCAAGTGTCGGGGCGATCTGGGGCTGGGTTGC
>JBJEWG010000120.1:0-2658 GCA_051884935.1 Kiritimatiellia bacterium
CAGAAGCGCAAAAGACTCTTTCGAGAGAAGTCGATTCCGCGCCCACCAATACGAGACAAGACAGAGTGCGGCGAAAACAAGCAAGCCAAGAAGAATCCCCCAATACCATTGCCGAGGGAACATCCCAAATACTGCCAAAAGTACACCGAGCAATCCTACAATCGTTCCGGCGACCGTCGCGGAGAACGAGAGCAAAAACTGCCGCGCCTGCAACACCTTCTCCACACGTTCCCGACGCTCTTGTTCTTCTGCCACCAATTGCTCGTACAACCGCTTCTCGGCCTCCTGTCGATCAAGGGCCTCATTACGCAGCTGCACAACCTGTGGTTCAAGAGCGAGTAGTCTATACCTGTAAGCCAAAAGGTCTGAAAGAGCTCCTTCTAAGATATCCGGGTCAACATCGCGAACCGCTCCCGCCGACTCGATGGCTTTCTGCGCCGCCACCGCTTTCAACAGACACTCCTTCCAATCAGGCAGCACCGTTGATAGTTCCTCCGAGGAAAGGCCACTTTGACGAACGGCGGCAATCTGTTCAAGAAGCGTTATAATCGTAGACTCAATGGCATCATATCGCGCACGAATGCAATGGCGCTCCGCGCGCAGGAGAGCTGTCTCGCGAACATCCGCATCTTCCGTTGTGTCTGCTACCAAGAGGTGATCACCTGCGTATCGCAGTTCATTGACAGCAGAAACGAGATTGTCGAGTCCAATCCGTTCGTAACGCTTGATTGCCTCTTCTGCTTCTGAAAATCGCTTCCGCAACTCAATCATTTGGGGAGAAATCATAGGCCAAAGCCCTTTCCCTTCGAGCCTTCCTCTCCGTTTCCGTCAAAACGGGAAGACGCGACAGCGCCACACTTCCACGTGCCGTCAACGATGAAGAAGAGCGAACTCGCCCCATGTTGAATTCCGGTCGAACCCACGAGCGGTCAATTCCAACCAAGGCGGGTGTGACACGCACCAAGCGAGTCGTATCCGTAAACGCCAACTTGAAAATCTTCGCCAGACGACGCATAGCCATAACCTTACAAACAATCCTCCCTCATCAACCCCCGAAACCGCCGACACGGACTGCGACGGGGACGCCGTCGCAGTCCGCTTGGACAAAGAAGCCGACGTTTACATTTCACTCAGCTTCTTGAGGAGCGCGTAGTTCTCCTTGAAGCCCTGTTCGGACTTTTCGAGCATCGCCATCGCCTTCTCCTCGCCGACCTTCTTGATCAGCTGCTTGAAGCGGTTCTCACCGAGTTCCTTCGAGACGGCGTTCTTCGCGAACGAGACCGTGTCGGACTTGTCGGCCGAGTCGAGCTTCACCTTGCCCGTGAACGGGTTGTAGGTCCACAGCGGGAAGTGGACGGACTCAACCGCCGCCTTCTGGTGGGCCGGGCCCGTCTTCGTCAGCAGACCCTGCTCGATGCAGTGCGCGTAGGCGATGATGAGCGCGGGGCCGTTGTAGTTCTCGGCCTCGTTGAAGGCCTTGACCGTGGCGGCCGGGTTCGTGCCCATCGACACATACGCGACATAGACGTTCTTGTACTGCATCTGCATCAGGCCGAGGTTCTTCTTGGCCTGGACCTTGCCGCTGGCCGCGAATTTCGCGATCGCGCCCGTCGGCGTCGCCTTGGAGGCCTGACCGCCCGTGTTGGAGTACACTTCCGTATCCATCACGAGGATCTTGACGTTCTTGCCCGACGCAAGCACATGGTCGAGACCGCCGTAGCCGATATCATAGGCCCAGCCGTCGCCGCCGAGAATCCACACGGACTTGCGGACGAGGTTATCCGCCACCGAGAGGAGCTGGGCGCAGGTCTGGCAGCCAGCGACCTTGCCCGCCTCGCAGAAGCCCTTGAGCTCCTTGACGGCGGCACGCATGGCCTCAACGCCCTGACCCTGTTCGTCGAACTGATCGATCGCCTTGATCTTCTCAAGGCACGCCTTCATGTCGGCAGGCGTCTTGTCGTTCGCGAGAGCCTTCTCGACGAGCTCCATGGCGAAGCCGTAGAGCTTGTCGGCGGAAACGCGCATACCCATGCCGAACTGGGCGTTGTCCTCGAACAGCGAGTTCGACCACGCCGGGCCACGGCCGTCCGCGCGCTGGCAGTACGGGGTGGTGGGCAGGTTGCCGCCGTAGATGGAGGAGCAGCCCGTGGCGTTCGCGATGAGCAGGCGGTCGCCGCAGATCTGGGTGAGCAGCTTGACGTAGGGCGTCTCGCCGCAGCCCGCGCACGCGCCGGAGAATTCGAACAGCGGGCGCTTGAGCTGGCTGTCGAGGAGCTTCTTCGTGTCGAGCTTGGCGGCATCGACCTCAGGCAGCGAGAGGAAGAACTTCCAGTTCTCGGCCTCGGCGGCGCGGAGCGGAATCTGCTCGACCATCTTGAGGGCGGGCTTCGGATTCGCCTCCATCTTGACCGTGCCGTCGGCCTGCTTGACGGCCTTCGGCTTCGACATCGGGCACTGGACGACGCAGAGCTCACAGCCCATGCAGTCTTCCGGCGCGATCTGGATCGTCACCTTCTCGCCGAACTTCGAGGTGAGCTTGCCGGCATCCGCGCTCTTGAACGTCGCGGGCGCGCCCGCGAGGGCGGCGGCCGGGTAGACCTTCATGCGGATCGTCGCGTGCGAGCAGATCGCCGTGCAGTTGCCGCACTGGATGCAGGC
>JBJEWG010000121.1:0-14030 GCA_051884935.1 Kiritimatiellia bacterium
GGCGATCTGGGGCTGGGTTGCGCAAGAGAATGAATTCAGTTGCGCAACTAAATCTATTCACTTGCGCAAGAGAATTTGTTTGGTTGCGCAAGTGAAGTCAGAATCACAAGGGGGATTGCACCGTTGGGTCGGTTCTGATATGCTACGCCGTCGGGAGGGAAATGGCTTACCCTCCTGCATCACCCGCGCGGGCTGTTCGGCGGCGTCCGGGGTAGTGTTCGGCGTGACCTGTGTGGTTGCTTGGCGGCGTCTGGGAACCGTGCGGTATTGTCCGTAATTGATTTGTATTATATGACGATAATTGGAGTTATAGTTGTATTTGTTGTCGTCGCGATGATTGTGATCGTGGGCCTCGGGGCGCGTTCGGGCGAAGAATGGGTTGCCGACAGGCTTTCCGAATTGCCGAGGGAGAGGTTCGTCGTTCTCAACGATGTGATGCTGCCGACAAGGGACGGCATCACGACTCAGGTCGATCATGTCGTTCTGGGGACAACGGGCATATTCGTCGTCGAGACGAAGGATTACAGCGGGTGGATATTCGGCGACGAGAAGGCCCGTCAATGGACGCAGTCATTCCGCAGCGGCAAGTACAAGTTCCAGAACCTGATCCGGCAGAACTGGCGGCACATCTACGTAATGGCCGATCTGCTCGACCTCCCGACACGCTACTTCAGGAACGTGGTCGCCTTCGTCGGCGAGGCGGAGATCATGACGCAGGTGCCGGACTACGTGGTCAGCGGCGGGAATCTGTGCCGCCACATCCTCTCGTTTGACAGGCAGGTCATGAGCCGGGATATGGTCGAAAAGACCGTCAAGGCGATTCGGGCCTGGGAATCGACTGTGACGGAGGCGCGGCGGGCGGAGCACGTCGCGAACCTCCATTCGCATCATGACGCGGTTGAACTATCCGTCCTTTTCGAGCAGGGCGAGCTCAAGTGCCCGAGGTGCGGCGCGAAGATGGTGCTTCGGCATCGGCGTTCGGATCAGGCGCCGTTCTATGGATGCTCCAATTATCCGGACTGCCGTGGCACCCTGAATGCCCGCCGCTAGGGCGATGAAGGCGGGAAGGGGGCAAACAAAAAACTCTCGCGGTGATGCGAGAGTTCTTCTTGTGGAATGGTGGGCGCCACTGGACTCGGACCAGTGACCCCTACCGTGTGAAGGTAGTGCTCTAACCAACTGAGCTAGGCGCCCGAAAACGAGAGATAGTGTATCATACGCCGATGGGATGGGCAAGGGGGAATTTCAGGCAAATATTTTGCTATACTACTGCGCATGGGACGAAAGATTGTTGTCGGTGTAACAGGGTCGATCGCCGCCTACAAGGCGTGCGAGCTGGTGCGGCTGTTCATTCGGAACAGCGACGACGTGCATGTGGTGATGACGGACCACGCGAAGGAGTTCGTGACGCCGCTCACGTTCCGCACGCTGAGCCGGAACCCCGTGCAGAACCAGATGTTCACGGAGCCGCTGAACTGGAAGCCCGAGCACATCGGCCTTGCGGAGAGCGCGGAGCTGCTGGTGATCGCGCCGGCGACGGCGAACATCCTCGCGAAGATGGCGCAGGGCATCGCGGACGATCTGCTGAGTTCGGTGGCGCTGGCGACGCGGGCGCCGATTCTCGTGGCGCCGGCGATGAACACGGGAATGTGGGTCAACCCCGCGACGCAGGCGAACATGGCGCTTCTGAAGGCGCGGGGCGTCCGCTTCGTGCAGCCCGGGGACGGCGATCTCGCCTGCGGCACGACGGGGCCCGGGCGCATGGCGGAGCCGGGCGAGATATTCGCCGCGGCCTGCGGAGGTGAATAGGCGAAGTGGAAGCCTGCCCCATCGCAATCGTCGGCGTGGCGTGCCGATTCGCGGGAGCGCCCGACCCGGGCGCCTTCTGGCGGCTGATCATGCACCGCGAGTGCGCGCTGGCGCCGTTCGGCGTTGACCTTGCCCTGGCGCCGGGGGCGGTGAACCTCTTCAACCGGCCCTACCCGACGCACGGCGGGCTGTTGGGCGATCTGTATGCGTGCGTGCCGCGCGACATCACGTTCCCCCGGCAGATCAACGCGGGCGAGAACCAGGACCTCTACTTCGCCGTGCAGCTCGCGTTCGACGCGCTGGCGGACGCGGGGATGAGGCCGCACGCGCCGGACCCGCTACGGGGGACGGTTCGCTTCGGGTACGCGCCGCCGTTCAGCTCGTCCACCGTCAACTGGCT
Organism: Kiritimatiellia bacterium; assembly: GCA_051884935.1. Taxonomy (GTDB): domain Bacteria; phylum Verrucomicrobiota; class Kiritimatiellia; order RFP12; family UBA1067; genus RUG572. Next base: position 2,210 of record JBJEWG010000121.1, read on the forward strand.
TGAGCACACGTTCTTCGTCGATCAGACGCTGGAGATTCTGCGCGGGTACTTCCGCACGGCGCCGGTGGAGACGCTGAACGAGGTGCGCGCGAAGCTGATCGAATCGCTGCCGGCGCCCGACGCGGCGAGCTTCCTTTCCGGCTCGGGGCACCGCATCGCGGGGTGGATCGCCAGGGAGTGTTCCTTCTCGGGCGGGGCCACGACGCTGGACGCGGGGATGCTCTCCGGCATCGCGTCGCTGCGGGCGGCGATGGACGATCTGCGCAGCGGGCGGGCGGACGTGGCGCTGGCCGGGGCGCTGACGCCGCCGCTGAACCGGTCCCTGCTCGAAGGTCTGAGCGGGGAGATTCTCTTCTCCGAGGCGTCCGAGCTCGTGCCGTTCGACCGCGACGCGAAGGGGACGATCCCCGGCGAGGGAGGGGCCTTCTTCGTGCTGAAGCGCGAGGCGGACGCGCTTCGGGCGCACGACCGCATCTACGCGCTGGTGCGCGCGGTGGCGTGCGGGTCGGCGCCCATGGACGAACTGCTCGCGGCGGCGGCTCAGCGCGCGGGGACGCCGTTGCAGTCCATTCAGCTCATTGAGGGCGACGGATGCGGGATACCCGAGTACGACGCGGCGGAGGTCGCGGCCGTGCAGAACATCTGGGGTGAGCACCGCCCGGGCGGGCCGCTGGTGGGCATCGGGTCCGTGAAGGGGAACATCGGCCACTGCTTCCGCGCCTCGGCGGCGGCGGCGATTCTGAAGACGGCGCTCGCGTTGCGGCGGAAGGTGCTGCCGCCGCAGATTCCGACGGAGCGTCCGCTGGAGGCGCTGGCGCATCTGGGGTCCTCGGCCTATCTGCTGAACGAGGCGCGCCCGTGGATCACGGGCGATCCGAGTTCGCCGCGCCGCGCGGCGGTGATGGTGGGGGACGTGAGCGGGCGCCGTGCCGCGCTCGTCCTTGAAGAGGAGCCGACGACGGAGGACCGCACGTGAACGCCGATCTCAGCGAGGCCTTTGGCAGCGAACTCGTCCTGCTGGGGGCGGCGGACGATGCGGCGCTGGCGGCGCTGGCGGACCGCCTGGTGCGCTTCCTCGACCAGGCGCCCGGGGTGCCGCTGCGCGACGTGGCGTACACGTGCGCGAAGGCCTTTCCCGAGAACCGCGCGGCGGTGCTCGCGGTCGTGGCGCGGAGTGTCGCCGACCTGCGGGGGCGGCTTGTCGCCGTGGCCGGGCGCATTCGCGGGGGGGCCGCCCGCGTGCGGGACAAGAGCGGCAGCTACTACTTCAGGCGGCACCTGCTGGGCGCGGGGGCGGAGGGGCGGCTCGCGTTCGTCTTCCCGGGCGCGGCGTCCTTCTATCCGGATATGCTGCGGGACCTCGCGGTGCGCTTCCGCGACTGCCGACTGCCCTTCGACGAACTTGAGGCGGCGCTTGCCGGGACGGGGCAGTTCCAGCCGTCGGCCTTCGTCTTCCCGCCGGCGCCGTACTACCGGCACGACGCGGACGTGTTCACGGCGGGGGGGTATGCGGAGGCGGTCGTCTCGACGTATTCCGCGAACGCGGCGATGGCGCGGATTCTCGACGTCGTGGGGGTGCGCCCCGACGGCGCGGTGGGCTTCGCCGGCGGCGATTTGAACGCACTCGTGGCGGGGGGGCTCTTCGGGCGGAAGTTCGACCGCAAGCGGCGGCTGGAGTTCCTGCGCGAGACCTACAAGGTGGTGAACAACGCGGTGTCGCACGCGGGGCTGCCGAAGTGCGTGCTTGAGGCGGTGCTCGCGCCGCGCCCGGAGGCCGCCGAGGAGATTCTGGCGACGCTGCCGCCGGAGAAGGTGCAGCGCGCGTTTCTCATGTCGCCGAAGCAGTGGACGCTCGCGATTGCGCCGGAGGCGCTGGAGGAGGTTCAGCAGGCCTTCGCGCCGGCGGGCATACGCGGCATGCGGCTGCAGGTGGACCGTCCCTTCAACACGCCGTGGTGCGGCAAGATCCTGCCGCTCATCCACAAGCTCGCGAGCCACTGGGTGGATGAGCGGCCGCAGATACCCGTCTACTCCTGCGGCACCACGGAGCCGCTGCCGTCGAAGACGCGGAAGGCGCGCGAGGCGGCGGCGAACCAGTGGGTGGCGCCGGTGCGCTTCGGCGAGACGATCCGCCGGATGCACGCGGACGGCTTTCGGGTGTTCCTCGAAGCGGGGCCGCGCGGCGTGATGACGGGCGTGGTGGACGACGTGCTGAAGGGCGAGGAGCATCTGGCGCTCGCGGCGGATTCGATTCACCGCGCGGGCCTTCTTCAGCTTCAGCACACGCTGGGCGCGCTGGGCGCGCTGGGCGCGCCGGTCGATATCACACCTCTCTTCGCGCATCGCCGCCCGCGGGCGCTCGACTTCGACGCGCCGCTCACGCTGGAGGTGCGGTCCGAGCGGGAGATGCCGCTCTCGCGCGAGTTCCCGCGCATGGTGCTGTTCTCGGACGCGCTGGGCTCGGGCGCCGCGATGGTGGATTCCGGCGCGAGCGTGCCGGGGCGGCGGAAGAAGGGCGCGGAGCGCGCGGCGGCACTGGCCGCGCGCGCGCGGCGGCAGAAGCAGTTCGAATACGGCGCGATCCAGCCGCTGGTGTCGAGCGCGGACGTGGTGGACGACCAGCCGGGCATTCGCGAGATCGTGAAGACCTTCTCGTTCCGCGAGGAGCCGTTCCTCGCCGACTTCGCCCTGGGCTCCTCGCAGCTCGAACACCAGAACGGGCGCTTCTCGAACGAGCTGGGTGGGCTGCGCGGGCTCGTGCTGTTGCATCCCGTGGCGGGCGCGGAGATCATGGCGGAGGTGGCGCAGTCCCTGATGCCCAACCGCCACGTGGTGGCGGTGGAGGACTTGCAGAGCCGGCGGCGCGTGGCGTTCAAGGACGGGCTGCTGCGCGTCTTCGTGCGCGCCGAACGGACGGCGAGCGACGATCCGTCCCTCGTGGCGGTGCGGGTGCAGCTGCGCGAGGATGCGCCCAATTCGGCCTGGACGTGGCCCGTGCAGGAGGGGACCTTTCTGCTGGCGGCGGCCCCGACGGTGGCCCCGGGGTTCGTGCCGCCGCCGCTCGGCAAGCCGCGGGAGGTCCACTGGACCGACAGCGACATCTATCCGGACCGCCTCTTCGCCGGCGCGAACCTGCGCGGCATCCGCGCGGCCGACCGCTGGAGCGAGGTGGGACTCGACTACGAGGTGGAGGTGCCGTCCAGCACCGCCGCGGTGGCGCATACGAAGATGCTGGTGTGGACGCTCAACCCGCAGCTGCTGGCGGCCGTCACGGACGGCTTCCCGCTCTGGCGCAGCCACGAGCGCTTCCCGGGGGCGTTCTCCTTCCCGTTCCGCGTGCGCCGCATCGTGGTGCACACGCTGCCGATGGAGGGGATGCGCCTGCACTGCTATCTGCGCAACACGGGCGTGACGCCGAATTCGCTCATCGTGGATGTGCTCGTTTCGGACGGGAACGGGAAGCTGGTGCTGGAGCTGCGCGGCTACGAGGAGCTCACCGAGCGCGTGCCGGACGAGTATCGCCAGCTGCTGCTCTCGCCGGTGACGACCTACCTCACGCGCCCGCTCGCGCAGGAGATTCTCGGCTCGCCCGCGACGCAGATCGCCTCCGCAGTGGTGACGGACGTGCCGTACAAGCTTTTCGAGCGCAACGAGGAAATCTGGCTGAAGACGCTGTCGCACGTGGTGCTGAACAAGACGGAGCGGGGGGACTTCGCGGACCTTTCGGGCTCGACGAGCCGACGGACGGAGTGGCTCTTCGGGCGCATCGCCGCGAAGGAGGCCGTGCGGCGGTTCCTGCAGGACAACTACCAGGCGCGGTGGTGCCCGGCGGACGTGCAGATCTGGCGCGACGACAGCGGCAAGCCGCACCCGCTGGGACGCTGGAAGGACGACCACCTGACCACGTCCATCGACCTCGCGATCGCGCACACGGCGCAGTTCGTGGTGGCGGTGGTGGCGTCGAACGCCCGCGTGGGCGTGGACGTGGAGTCGCGCGACCGCGACCTTTCGGAGGAGTTCACGCGCGGCGTGTTCACGCCGGAGGAGCTGGAGCTGGCGGTGCGCGCGGTGAACGCGCCCAGCGCGGTCATTCGGTTCTGGTGCGCGAAGGAGGCCGTCTCGAAGGCGCTCGGCACGGGCATCCGCTATTCGCCGCGCGAGCTGATCGTCGATTCCTTCCAGGCCGAGACGGGCGAGATGACCGTTCGGCTCACAGGGCAGTGGCTGGAGCCGTTCAAGCAGTTCACGGGGCGGGCGATCTCTGTTTCATCGACGGTTGTGAAGGGCCACGTGCTCGCCAGCTGCTTCATCCCCGACAGCATGTTCGCGTGAGCGTGGAACAAAGGAGAGTGCGTGATGAGAAGAGGTGTGGCGATTGTCGCGGGCGTGGCGTTCGCATTCGCCGGCATGGCCCTCCCGGCCGCGCCGACGATGTCCCTGCGCCTGCGGGGGCCTCATACGGCGACGGAGGGGCAGTGGCGGGCGACGTACAAGGCAATTGCCGAGAACCCGGCTTGCTGCGACGAGGTGTGGTTCTCGACCGGCATCGGCGTGCCGCCGCTCGCGTGGCACCGCGCCCATGCGGCGCGCCTCGTGCAGGCGGCGGAGGACCTGAAGAAGATCGGGATCGTGCCGAGCCTGCAGGTTCAGGCGACGCTCGGCCATTCGGACGGCCTTTCCGCCAGCGAGGACTGTTCGGCGAAGGCCTGGACGGGCTGGACGGGATCGACGGGCGTGGAGGATGCGTACTGCAACTGTCCGCGCCAGCCGGCCTTCCTTGAATACGTCCGCGAGATGTCCCTCATCTATGCGGCGTTCAAGCCGGGCAGCGTGTGGATCGACGACGACCTGCGGATCGACAATCACATGCCCGCGACGAAGGGGTCCCGCGTCGGCTGCTGGTGCGCGACGTGCCTCGCGGCGTTCAACAAAGAGACGAACGGCGACTGGACGCGCGAGACTCTTGACGTGGCGTTGGCGAAGGATGCGCGGCTGGCGGCCCGCTGGAAGGCGTTCTCGGTCGAGGCGGTGGCCGAAGTCGCGCGGGTGATCGCGGAGGCGTTTCGCGCGCGCTCGCCGGAGACGACGATGGCGTTTCAGCACTGCTTCAACGACGAGTCGATCGACTCGGTGCGCGCGATCACGGCGGCCCTCGCGAAGGCGAGCGGGCACCCCACGGGCCTGCGCCCCGGCGGCGGCTTCTACTACGACATCAACCCGAACGACCAGGTGCTGAAGAGTTTCATCGCCGCGCGCTTCCGGGCGAAGATCGCGGATCTGCCGAACGTGGGGACGTGGTGCCCCGAGGTCGAGAGCTGGCCGCGCGCCTACGGCTGCCGCAGTGCGCAGAGCGCGTTGGTGGAGAGTTTCGTCGCGATCGCCTACGGGTTCAACTCGACGAGCCTTCTCCTTCTGGATACGCGCTACGAGACGGACGAACTCTATTCCCGGACGATTCTGAGACCCCTCGCGGACGCCGCGCCTGTTCTGAAGGGGCTCGTCCAGGCGAACGAGGGCACCGTTCCGGCGGGCTTCACGGCGGCCGCCACCGACCCCGCGAAACTCTACCGCTATGCGATCTCCGGCATTCCCGTGCTGCCTGGTCTGGGACGGAGCTGTGGCGCACTGACGGCGAGCGACCTTGCCCTCAACATCTGTCAGGTTGGGTCGAAGACGGTGCAGGAACGGCGGGATGCCCTGGATGCCCGCGCGGGCGGCGTGCCGGCCATGCTTGAATCCCCCTTTGTGGGGCTGGTGGCGCCGCACGTCACGGGAGAGGGGACTCTTCGCACGGTGGCGTTGTTGAATACCCGCATTGACGTGCAGGGGCCGGTGACGCTGCGCCTGCGCGGCGTGCCGGCGGGGGCGCGACTCGTCTGGCGCGAGATGCGGCGGTCAGCGGTCTTCCTCCCCGTTTCCCGCGCGGATGATGTGGCGCGCGTGACGATCCCTGAGATCGGCGCCTGGAACGGCGGCTTTATTGATGTGCAGTGCGCCGCCGATTCGCCTTGCCGCTGACGTGGTCGAGGGGTAGGGCGTAGAGGGCGGTGGCGGGGAGGAATCGTGCGAGCGTGGTCTCGAAGTTCGGCATATTCGCCGGCGTGAACTTCTCGCAGAGCGCCTTGAGGGCGGCGACTTGCTCCGCCGGATCCGTGACGCGCGCGAGGTCGCCCCAGGCCATGGCGCTCTCGAAGTAGGTGGTGAACGAGTCCGTGGCGTAGACGACGTCTGCGAAGGTGCTGATCCAGCAGCGGGAATCGGCGGAGAGCGCGTCGATCTTGCGCCCCGCCTTGGCGCAGTGGAAGTAGAGCTTGCCGTTGAGGCAGACGGGCGAGACCGGGAAGCCGTAGGGACCCTGGGGCGTGGAGAGGCTCATCGTGGCGGTTTCGGCGCGGGCGAGCAGGGCGAGTGCCTCGTCGCGGGAGAGGGCGCGGTCCGCGCGGCGGAGGGGGAAGTTCTCCTGAAGGAAGGTCTTCATCTCCGCGGGGAGGAGGTTCGCCGAATCGAGGTCGGAGAGGTCACGCCACTCGAACTCAATCCAGCCCTCGCGGGCGATGGCGGCGGTGCCGTCCGGGACGGAGAGGTGGTAGACGAGATTGATCTCGGCGTGGGGTTTGCCGTGCTGCTGGAACTGGTTCTCGACGACGCCGAGGAAGGTCCCCGCCGTGGCGGCGACGCCCATTTCCTCCTGCATCTCGCGGACGAGCGCCTGTCGCCCCGTTTCGCCGAACTCGATGTGCCCCCCGGGCAGATACGTCGTCGCGCCGCCCTTGGCCCGGCAGAGAAGCACCTTGCCGCCCTGGATACAGACGCCGCGGGCAATCGTCTCAATCCCCGCCAACTCATATTCTGGATAGTCCATGCCGGGCAGTATACCAAAATGGCGGATAACCATGGAGAATCCGTGATATGGGGGGCGGGGGGATGGGTCGCCCGACCCCCTGCCCTTGCGTCGCCGACATAAGGCCCTTGGGTCGCGCGACCCAAGGCCTCGGGGTCGCGCGACCCTGCCCCCTCCTGTCGGCGACGCAAGGGCAGGGGGCTCTCGATTGGCTAGATCGTTCTTGAAGCTGTCCCTAATCTGATCGAACTCACAGTCTTGACGATGGCGCGAACATTTTGTGTTGCCTTGTGTGCCTTGTTCCCTTCCGAAGTTGAAACCGGATTTGCACGGAAAGGGCGATTGTGATATCATTTCTCCGTTTTAAGCAAGAAAATATGCTGTATATTGAACGTGAGAATGAGAATCATGTCCAAAAATTGGCGGGATATTATCCTGTTGTCACGGTAACCGGGCCTCGTCAGTCTGGAAAGACGACGCTTATCCGGCATCTTTTCCCCAATCATGTGTACTATAATCTGGAGACTGCGGATGTTCGCGCCCTCATCATGGCGGATCCTCGTGCCTTCGTGGCGCATGCGCGCGGGCCGATGATTCTCGATGAAGTTAAGAAGCTACCGCAGATTCTGGAATACGTTCAGGTTGAAATGGGGTTGATAAATAATGGCCGAATGGATGTCTCTGGTGAAAGTCTGTGACCTATGACTGACGAACTCAAGCCTGAAGAACGCGCCAGAATGGAGCGCGATGTGTTTCTCGCCATAAATGGCTTGCCAGTCGGCGTGGAGCGCAAGACGATAAAGAACCTGCATCTCTCTGTATATCCTCCGGACGGGCGCGTGCATGTTTCTGCGCCTCTGGAATGTTCCGAGGAGCGAATACGGATGTATGTGTTGGAGAAGTGGGTATGGATCGCCGAGAAGCGGCGCGCCATTGGGGGGTACTCCCGTCAGGATGGGCGTGAATATGTTTCCGGGGAAGCCCACTATTTCCGCGGAAGCCTCTACAGGCTCAAGGTAGAAGTGGACAACAACTCAAGGCAAGGCGTGAGGATCGATGGCGACTATCTCGTTCTGACCGTACGCGAGAAGTCTTCCGCTACACATCGTGCGGCAATCATGGCGGCATGGCACAAGGAGCAATTGACGCCAATAGTTGACGGCTATGTGAGGAAATGGCAAGAAGTGCTTAACGTGAAATTGGCGGCGTTCGAGATTAGAGCTATGTCCGCCAAGTGGGGGACATGTTCAAAGGCAAAAGGCAAGGCTATCTTCAATGCCGAACTTGCAAAAAAACCGCTCAGGTGCGTGGAGTATGTTGTCGCCCATGAACTCGCACACCTCATCGAACGAACGCACAACGCGAGCTTCAAGGCGATTCTCGACCGTCATTTCGTAGACTGGCGGGAAATCAAGGACAATTTGAATCGGTTCCCGGTTTGAGGAGGATGACATGGCAAGCTTTACGGAAGGGAAAGAGCGCGAGTACCAGAACGTCATCGTCGATATGATGAGAGACGAAGATGGCCTTGCCTACACGTATCTTGGCAACTACCAGTATGGCAAAGGGGAGAATGCCCGCTCCGACGGAGTCAAGAACTCGAACATTATCGAGAGCGAGATGCGCGAGCATCTCAAGGATTCGGGTTATACGCAGATGCAGATGGATGCCGCGCTTCACACTCTGCGGGAAAAGGCGGCGCTTCCGTCCGAGAAGTTCGCCGACCTTCTTGAACGTAATGCCGAATTTTACAACCTGCTTGTCGCCGGGACAAAGGCGAAGCCAAGTCCTGGCAAGCTAGAAAAGGACGTGATGTTCTTCAATTTCGCAAATCCGGAGAAGAACCGTTTTGCGTTTGCGGAGGAAGTGAGCTACATCGATCCGATGACGGGAAGCCACTCCCGGCCGGACATCGTTGTTTACGTAAATGGAATTGCCCTCTGTGTGATTGAGCTGAAGAGGTCGCTCGTGACGATAGACGAAGGCATCCGCCAGTGCCTGTCCAACGAGCGCGATCTGATACCGTCGTTTTTTACGACAGTCCAGTTCACCGTTGCGGCGAACCCGAAGAAAAGCAGGGACAAAAGCGAAAACACGGGCTTTAAGTACGCGACAGTCGGAACGCCCCAGAGGTTCTGGTGCAACTGGAAGGACGATGGACAGAAGGTCGGGACGCAGCTCACCGATATGGAGAGTTTCCGGCGTTTCTTTGACAAGGAGACCTTTCTCTTCCTTGTGCGCTACGGAATAGTATCTGACGCCGGCGTAAAGAAAGTCATGCGTCCTCACCAGTTTCACGCCCTCCACGCCTGCCGCGACCGTCTTGCGGACAAGGCAAGCGGCGTTATCTGGCATTCGCAGGGTAGCGGTAAGTCGCTCACGATGGCGTGGCTTGCCAACTACATCCGTAGCAACTTCTCCGACCCTCGTGTCCTGGTCATCACTGATCGAACCGAACTCGACGAGCAGATCAAGCGCAATTTCCAGCATACGAACAACTCGCCCTATCAGGCCACGTCGAAGGTTGATTTGCTGCGGGTGCTGAATGGCGGCACCGAGTGGCTGATATGCTCGCTCATCCACAAGTTCGGTGTCAATTCCGAAACGGAGGCGCGTGACCGCAGCAGCGTGAAGATTCCTCTCGACAAGTATTTGCAGGAGCTGAAGGAAATCATACATAGGGAGTATCCGGACGGTTTTTCCGTCAAAGGACGCAACCTCTTCGTGTTTGTGGACGAATGCCACAGGACGCAGGGTGGTTCGCTCCATGAAGCTATGAAAGCGATTATGGGGCAGGATGTGATGTTGATCGGCTTTACAGGCACTCCGCTCCTCAAGGACGAGAAGAAACGCGGCTATGAGGCGTTCAAGAACGCAAGCGAGGTGCGCTTCGGCAAGTTCATTCACACCTATCTGCACAAGGAGGCCGTTGACGACGGTGTGATTCTCGATCTCGAATATGAAGCCCGTGACGCCGAACAGCGACTCGACAGCAAGGAGCAGCTTGACACGAAATTCGCCGCGCTCTCGGCAGGTCTTGCTCCGGAACGCATCCAGGGGCTGAAAGATCGGTGGGCGACGTTGGAGAAAGTCTATTCTGCCAACGAACGCATCGAGCGCATCGGCTACAGCATCCTCGACGACGTGACGGCCAACGCGCTCCTTCGCGAGGACTGGTGCAACGCAATGCTTGTCGCCGACAGCATCTATTCCGCCTACAAGTACTACGATTTCTTCCAGAATCGGTGCAGTAATACTGCGCTCAAGAATCGATGCGCCGTCGTGACGAGCTTCAGTCCGTCCGACGAGGATCTGCGCAAGCACTCTTCCGACCCGCACGAAGAGGATGAACTGAAGTTCAAGCACGACATGGCGATCAAGTCGTTTGCCGATCTCGGCGTGGGCGGTGTCGAGGAATACGAGAAGAAAGCCAAGGAGCGTTTTCTGAACAGTCCCTCGCAGATGAAGCTTCTCATCGTGGTTGACAAGTTGCTTACCGGCTTCGACGCGCCCACGGCGACCGTCCTCTACATCGACCGCGACATGCGCAACCATACGCTCTTTCAGGCGATCTGCCGGGTAAACCGTCTGGGGACGGACGTGAAGGACAAGGACGGCAAAATCGTTACCCTGACGCACAAGGAGTTCGGCCTCATCATTGATTTCAAGCATCTTTTCGACAAGATCGAGGATGCGGTGACGCGATTCAACTCAGGCGCATTCTCCGGTTTCGATGAGGTGGACATCGACGGTCTTCTCACTGATTCCATCACACGAAGCAAGGTCAAGCTCGAAGCCGCCCGCTCTGCCTGGTCTGCGCTTCGCTCGGATTGGATTGCGCGCGGTCTTACGGACAACAATCTGCTGGTCGAATACTACAAGACCGACTTCCCGCCGGACGACATCGCCAAGGTGCGCCGTCAGATGATGTACCACATCACGCAAAGCGTCGTCGCCGCATACGCAAATCTTGCTGACAATATGGGCAGGGCCGGATATTCAAGCGAAGAGGCCTCGCAGATTCACAAGGAGGCCTGCGAGGCACGCCATGTCAACCTATACGTGAAACAGAACACGGACGATTTCTTCGATCCACGCCTGTACGACCCCGGCATGAGGGCGTTGCTCGACCGGTTTGTCCGCGCCGAGGAAGCCGAGGTCATCATCCCAGCCACCGCAGATTTTTCTTTTCTCGACCTCATCGGCGAGGACGGTGACGTCGACGATGCGGCGAGAAAGGCGACGAACGAAGCGGGAAGCGCAAGGTCTGCCGCCGAGGTTATCGAAGCCAAGGCCCGCAGCGTCATCAACTCTTTCAAGGACAGCGATCCTGCCGCGTTTCGCACCTACGGCGAACAGCTGCAAGACATCCTTGCCGCCATACGCACGGAAACGCTGACGTTCCAGGAGCAGATGAAACGGCTTCTTGAACTCATCAAGAGGATGAAGACTGGCGAAGGAAGTTATCCCGAAGGAATAACGACGAAACGCCAGAGGGCGCTCTGGAACAATCGCTCTGACTGGATGATGGACGACGAAAGCGAGGCCGCCGCCGTGGACACGGTGCGTGTGGCGGAAGAGGCCGCCGAATACTATGCAGGCGTCAACTGGCGCGACTCCAGTTCAAAGGACGCATTCCTCTTCCAGGAAGAACTCAAGGATCGCTTCCCCGGACGCACCGAGGAGCAGATTTATAATCTGTACAGGTATCTCGCGCAGAATTCATAATGGAGGCAAGGACATGGCACTCAAAAAATCACAGCTCTACAGCACTCTCTGGGATTCTTGCAACGCGCTTCGCGGCTCGATGGACGCAAGCCAGTACAAGGACTATGTGCTGATGATGCTCTTCGTGAAGTATCTTTCGGACAAGGCGAAGCAACACCAGACAAGGCTGACCATCCCGGAAGGATGCCACTTCGACGATTTTGTGACCCTCAAGCAGAATGCGCACATCGGCGAGGAAATCAACAAACGCCT
>JBJEWG010000122.1:0-2616 GCA_051884935.1 Kiritimatiellia bacterium
AGCTGACGACCTCAGCCGTACCGTAGATCCGTTTCCCATCCGCACGCTCAAGGCAGATTTCAAAGTCCGCAGGCTCATCATCCGTCAACGTCACGCGATAGCCATAGTCCGTCTTCTTGTAGACGACGCCCGCCGTCGTGACATACGGAAGGGCGTTCGCCGTGCTAAACGAACGCTGTTCCGTGACATCGTAGACGCCGCCGCCCAACTTGACCGCAGACGTCTGCGCTGTACTCGTAAACCCGCCAAACGGGAGGGGGGCCGACGCCTTGAACGAACCGTCCTCTACTTCAAGTTCACCCCTGCCGGTAACATTGAAAAAGTTATACGTGTCGATTGTCGCATTCTTAATGGTCACCTTCGCAGGATACTTGCTGTCCGCGGTCGTGGTGGACCAGGTGGCATAGCACTTCGTCTCGACGCCGACCCCGTTCCGCAGCGTGACCTGCGTCGCCCGACTGGTATCGTCCACTGCCGCCGCGACGATCGTATGGCCATTGCTGGCGGCATTTACGACCTTGCCGTTGCCGACCGTATCCGTGAGGACCAGATCGGCCCCCGACGCAAAGATGACGCCCGGCAAGTCGCCCTCTAAATTCGAAATGGAAGTGGGAGAGGTCTTGTTGTTTCCGCTGATATTCTTCCCGTTCAGATCCAGCGTAATCTTCCCCGCCTTGTTCGCCACGCAGACGGGCCAAACGGGCGTATTATCGGGAGTCACGTCGGCGGCCAGCTTTACGATGTCGCCGTCAACCGCCGCGTCGAACGCCGCCTGGAGGGTGGAGTACCCCTTGCCGCCGATCATCGCGACGACCTTGCCTTCGACCACCCACGTGCCATCGTTGTCGGGGTGCGCCTTCGCCTCCGAACCTTCGGCCAGGTAGTCCTTCCCCAGCGTACCGTCCGCGTCATGACCGTAGGCGAGCTTGTCCGCCGAGATGACGAGGTTGTTCTCGTCAAGGAAAACGCCCGTGCCCGCGACCGCGTAGGGCTTCGCCGCGTCGTCGCCGAAGCCGTGGATCGGCGCAAACGCCGCGCCGCCCGCCTCGGTTCCCGCCACGCTGGCCTCGACCGTGTTGTTGACCACGTAGGTCACCTTGCCCTCGGAGCCGTCCGTGCGGCCGACGAGGAGACCGTTGTCGCCCGTGGAGCCCGACGCCAGCGCCAGGTTCTTCACCGTGCAGGCCGTCACGGTCGTGCCGCCGTCCGCAATCGCGGCAAGACCGCCCACGCACCCATTCGCCTGAACGACGGACCCCTCCGCGCCATCGACGACGCACTTCGTGATTTCCCCCGCGCCGATCCGCCCGAAGAGGGCGCCCGCGCCGTTCGCGCCTGTCACCTTGATGGAGCCCGTGACCGAGCACTCCGTGACGGAATCCACATCCTGCCCCTTGGCAATCAGCCCCGCGACGTTGTCCTTGCCCGTCACATCGACGTTCTCCAGCGCCACGCGCGTGAACGTGCCTTCGCCCGTGACGACGCCGAAGAGCGCCTGGTTGTCCTTCGCCGGCTCGTTGATCACGAGGTTCTTGATGACATCGTCATTGAACATGGCGAAACTGCCCGCGAACGGATGCTCCGCAGTTCCAATCGGCGTCCACTCCACCTTGTGCGCCTCGTCGTTGTAGCAGCCAAGGTCGATTGAGGCGTCAATCTCAATCGTCTTGCCGGCGAAATCGACGCCCGCGTTGACGAGCTTGGCGAGACCCGCCAGTTCCTCGGGCGTCGTCACCGTCAAGGTGTCGTTGTCCTTGTTCAGCACATACCAATCGCCGGTGGTGTCCGCGAGCTGGATCCAGTTCGTCGCCGGCCCGACCGTGTACATGCCGTCCTCGCCCTTGAAGACGCCGACGCCGATTCCCTTGAGCACGTATTCGCCCACATCGCTCGAATACGTGCCGCCCTTGATGGCCACCTCCGCCGTTTCGGCGCTCGACACGGCACGCCAACTCGCCGTGTAGGTGCCGCTCTCAATCGTGATGTCGGCCCCCGAGTCGCCCCAGACGGCGTAGTAGGTCCTTGAGCTTGCGTCGAACGAGCAATCGACGAACGTCGCCTTCGCGTTGAAGACGTTCGCGCCCGCGTCGCTCGTCACGTTCTTGACCGTCACCGACGTCTTCACCTCGGCCGCGCTCTCGATCCAAAGCGCATAGTCAACACCGGCGCCGTCGGGCTCAAAGCGTCCGTTCTGAATCGTGATGTCTTCGCCGGCGAAAATCGCCGCTTGCTTCGGCACCGTCAACGTATGCCCGCCTAGATCGAGAGTGGCACCCTTTGGAAGCAGATATGTCGTTGGCGTAGCCGTCTCCACCGTGTAGTCGCCAAGCAGCGTCACGGTCGTGCCCGGACCCGCCGCGCAGGCCGCCTCGCACGCCTCAATGAGCGTCGCGTACTTCGCATCGCCGACGGCGGCGACGAGAGGCTTCTTCTTCGTCGCGACAACCTTCGTGCCGTCCTTCTCCTCCACAAGATAGGAATCCAGCGCACCAGTCCCGTCGTCCTCGATGCCCAGGCCATAGGAGGCGCCGTCCAGCGTGGGGATGACCGGCAGCACCGTGATTTCGTCCGAAGACTCGCCCACCGTCGTCGGCAGCGTCGAAATCACGCTCCGCG
>JBJEWG010000123.1:0-13921 GCA_051884935.1 Kiritimatiellia bacterium
TATTTTGCTGGAATTTCATATTAAAAACAATGGTGGAGGTGAGGGGAGTCGAACCCCTGTCCGAAATGGAATCAACCAGACTTCTACGCGTGTAGCTCGCCTTTAATCTCGAAACGGGTATGCCGACAAGCGGGCTTATCCCGGATCAACCGTTCGGTCATACGAGCCTCGGACGCGCGAGCGGAGCGCTTCCGGACAAGTCCTGCTAGATGATGCCGCGGCGGCTCAGCAGGCGTCGGCCGGGCGACATGCGGGCTATAAGTTAGGCCGCGAGAGCGTAATCGTTGTTCGCAATTACTTTGTTTCTCGTTTATTAACGAGGCCAACGAGAATCCTCGACGCGCGATCTGACCTCAACGCACTCCGTCGAAACCGGATCACCCCCAGTTTCCTGAGGAAAACGGGGCGCATTATACTCCGGCCTTTCTTTACCGTCAAGGGAGATTTGTGATAAAATATCGGCCTATGTTCAAGGAATTTTGTCTAGTCTTCACCTGTGTGGTCGTCGCGCCGCTCTGGGCGCAGCTTGCCTCCGCCCTGCCGGCGGACCGCATGGCCTTTGCCAACCAGCTGTCGAAGCGGGGGCTCTATGCCGAGGCCCTCAAGGAGTACGAGGCCATCCGCGACGACAAGACGCTGCCGCGGGACGAGATTCGCTTCCGTTTGGGCGAGGCCTATCGGAACGTCGGACGTTCGGCCGACGCGCTGCGGGAATACGCCGAGCTCATCAAGGACCATCCCCAGTCGCGCTACGTCGATTACGCCCGCCTGAACCGCGCGCTTCTGATGACGGGCGAAAGCCGCGAACGGGAATTGCTGGCGCTCGACCACAAGGGCGCCTCCGATCAAATCCGCGCGACGGCTCTATACTGGCTCGGCGAGACCTTCGAGGGGAAAAAGGACATGAAGGGGGCAACCGACTGGTATCTGAAGGCCGCGAAGGTCTCTTCGACCAATGACGTGGCGCGCCTCTCGCGTCTTCGCGCCGCCTCGCTGCTTTCGGCTTCGGCCGAGGTCGCCGACCGTCGTCAGGCTCAGGGCTTCTATCTGGACCTTGCGGAATGCGGGGACCCGCATCTGGCGGCAGAGGCCATCTTCTTCGCCGGCATGATGAGCTACCGGGAAGGGCGGCACTCCGAGGCGACGACGCTCTTCCGCCGCCTTGCGAAGGAGTACCCGGATTCGCCCCGCACGAAGGAGTGCGCCATCTATGCCGCTTGGTCGAACTACCTGAGCGGCCGCTACGGCGAGGTGCTACAGATCGCGGCGCGGTTGCGCGACGAGGGCAACGAGGACGCGTATTACCTCGTCGGCGCGGCCCTGCGCCGTCTGGAGCGCCGCCAGGATGCGGTCGATGCCTATTCGCTGGCGCTGGCGAAGTTCCCCCGTGGGCGCCATGCCGACACCGAATGGTTCGAACGCCTGGCGGTGCTGGCCGCATCCGGCGACAACGCCGCCGTGCTGGACGAGCTTGCGCGGCGGCCCGACCCGCCGCCGAAGATGGCCGATCGGGCCTGGAGCTATGGATGCGAAGCCGCGATCGCCGTGACGAACTATCCCCGCGCGATCGAATTCGCGACGCTGGTCGCACGCCAGCCGCAGGGCGCGATGCGGGTGACGGCGGTGCACCGCCTCGCCTGGCTCTACGAGAAGACGGAGGATTGGCCGCGTGCGGCGCTGGCCTATCGGACGCTCTCGAAGAACTGGCCGGAGAATCCCGTCGCCGCGCAGTCCCTCTACCAGGCCGGCGTGGCCGAACTGCGCGCGGGGCGCCCGGAGCAGGCGCGCGCGGACTGGACGGCCCTGCTGGCGAAGTACCCGGACTCTCCGTTCGGGAGCGAGGCGCTCTATTCCCGCGCCATGGAGGAACTGCGCAAGAAGGAGTTTCGCGCGGCCGAACATTCGCTGGACGAACTGCAGCGGCGTTACCCACAGCACGCCAAGCGCGCCGAGTCCCTCTACTGGTGGGGTGTGGCGGCGAACGGCATTGGCGACGCGCCGGAAGCCGAACGGCATTTCCGCGCCGCCCTTGAGGCCAAGCCCTCGGCGGAGTTCGAGCGCGAGGCGCGGCTTGAACTGGCCTTTATCCTACAGAAGCGTGGCGCCGAACGCGAGGCGGCCGAAATGTTCGCGGGGCTTCTCGGCACGAAGGCCGAGGACCGTATGCCGCCCCGCGAACTGGAGTGGCTTTCGGAGACCATGGGCGCTCTGGCGAACTATGCGGTCGCGCTTTCCGCGGCGAAGGTGATCGAAAAGAGGAACATTGACGCGGACTGGAACCAGATCGGTGCCACGCTCGTCGGTGCGGCCCACGAGGGTCTGGGCGAAACGGATGCCGCAATCGCCGCCTACTCGCGCGCGCTGGCGACGGGGGCACGGACGGCCAGCGGCGCGAAGGCCGCGTTGGCCCTCGGCAGGCTTGAGACGACTCAGGCGCTCTTCGACGAGGCGAAGGCCCATTTGGCGGATGCCGTGGCGCGTGCACAGTCCGAGGACCTTCTGGCCGTGCGCGTTCAGGCCTATGTCGCCCTTGCGGCGAATGAGGAGGCCCGCGGGGACGGGGCGGCGGCGCTCGGCTACCATATGTTGGTTGGAACGTTGTTCGACGACCCCGAGGTCGTGCCGCACGCGCTTGCGCGCGCGGCCGCGATTCTGCGCAAGCAGGGGCGCGGGAAAGAGGCGGATGAGCTGGACGCCGAACGGGCGAAGCGTTATCCCAAGGCCGAGAAGAAGTTCTAACCGGAGGGCACATGGAATCGGAAGCCAATCTTGAGATCGAGAGCGAGAAGGAGAGCGGGATTTCGCCCGAGACGCGGGTGATGCTCATTGTCGCGGCCCTGTTGATTTCCTGCGCGACGCACGTGGGGCTGATGTTCGCCTGTGCGGACTGCGAGTTCGCTCCGCTTCACGGGGACATGAAGCGTGACCGCAAGTGGACGAAGGATCTGCCCGTCATGCAGGTCCGGAAGATGGACATCGATCCCTATCAGGAGATCAAAACAGAGATGGCGCGCCCTGCCGCAGCACCCGACACGGAGAAGCAGGAGGAGCGCGTCGAGCGTCTTTCCACGGCGGCGAAGAGCTCCATCGTGCCGGAGATGCCCGCCGCCGCATCGGCGGCGTCGATTGCCGACGCCGCGCCCGAGCCGGCAAAGGTCGATCCCTCCGAATGGCAGCCGCGCGAGCAGATCGCGACAATCGAGGCGCCCGTCGTGCCGGACGACCTCGCGGCCCTGCCGCGCGTCATCGTGCCGAAGATCGAGCGTGTGAGAGGGGCGGCGGACATCACGCCGGCGTATGATCTCATGTCGGCGCCGAAGACGGTCGGCGGGGGTGCGGGGGAGAACGGTGGCCTCTTCAAGTCCGCTTCGCTCGTGGCGGCCGTAGAGGCCGAGGCGACCGTCGCGCCGGTTCCGATTCCGGCGGCTGTTCCCGTTTCGGGGTCCGTTGCGTCGCTTTCCGACTCCCTCGGTGGCGCGGGGCGCCCCACCGCCGCGCAGGAGCTTTCCGCCGCGGAGCGTCAGCGGGCCGAGGAACGCGCGGCGAAGGCCGCGGACCGACTCAACGCCGAGAAGCGTCCCGTGCCGCCGGCGCCGACGACCACGATGGTTGACGAGAAGGTGGTTGCGAGCGCAAAGGAGGCCGTGCGCGCGCTGCGCGACGACACAACGGAGCAGGGGCGTCCGTTCCACGAGAACGTCGCGTTGGCCCTCGGCTCATGGATCGACCCGGCGCGTCCGACGCGGAAGTATTTCCGCATCACGATCTCCAGCCGCGCCGAGAAGCCGTTGCCCGTCGTCTCGAAGGACATGGTCTTCCTCCTGGACGCATCCGGTTCGATCGGCAACGACCGTTTGAAGTCCTGCCGCAAGGCGGTTTCGACGGCTTTGCGTCTCCTTAACACGGGGGACCGCTTCAATGTCGTCGCCTTCCGCGACAAATTCACCTTTGCCTTCCCGAAGACGGCCTGGCGCGATGTGTCGAAGGAGTCGCTGGAGGAGGCGGATGACTGGCTGAGCCACCTCACCGCACATGGCCAGACGGACGTTTTCCGCACCCTTCGAGGCGTGTTGGCGATGCCGCGCGAACCGATGCGCCCCGTGGTTGCGCTCGTCGTCACGGACGGCGATGCGACGAGCGGCATGACGCGCAGCGCCGAGATCATCTCGAAGTTCTCCGAACTCAACGGGGGGCTCATCTCGATATTCATGTATGGCGTCAAGGACAACGCGAACGCCTATCTGATGGATATGCTGACGCGGTGTAACCGCGGAAGCTGGTTCCGCCACGAGGGGCTGCGCTGGGCGGCGGCCGCGGGCATCCCGACTCTGGCGCTGAAGTTCCAGCGGCCGGTGCTCTCCGACATCTCGGTCATCTTCTCCGCGTCCTCGCGCGTCGAGTCCTACCCGCAGCTGGTGCCGAGCCTGTGCGAGGATGAGCCAATCGAGATATTCGGCATGTGCCCCGCGGACCAGAAGGACATCGTCTTCTCTCTGCGCGGCCTCAATGGCGCGATGGTGTTCGAGAACATGTTCCGGCTGCCGTTCGGCAAGGCGGGCCAGTTGGATGCGAGCGTGAAGGACGCCTGGGCGAAACAGCGGCTCTACGCCCTCATCGCCGCCTACACGACCAAGGCGGACAAGAATCTGCTCCGCGAGATCCGCGCCTTCGCCGCAGAGTACAATCAACCCATTCCCTACGAAAAGGAGATCAAGTGATGAAGAAGTCGTCTCTCGCTGTTCTGCTGGCTCTGGCCGTATCGGCGTTCGCCCTCGTGGCCCAGGAGGTCGCACCCGCCGCGAAGAATCCGTTTCGCCACAAGGTGGCGTTGATCGCGGGCTTCGGCGAAGGGTCGGAGAAGGCCACGACGGTCAAGAAGTTCGCGGCCGCCTACACGGATAGTCACGGGGCCTCCTTCGTCTTCGCGAGCAAGACGCGGCCCGGCGCCGACCGCTTCCGCGTGCTGGACGCCTCGGGCACGGTCGTCTACGAGGGCGGCGACGACCGCGAGGCCGAGAGCGCCGTTGTGAACGCGCTCACGGAGATGCCGGTTCCCGGCCAGCTCATCAACGGCGTGGTTCTGAAGAAGTTCAAGAGTCTCCAGAAGACGTACGTGATGGGGAAGGTCAAGGCCGAAGGGTCCGGACTCGCTCCGTTCAAGGCGGCGTTGAAGAGCAAGAAGCCCGATGTGGTGGAGGAGGCGCAGGCCATCCTCAATTCGATCGAGATCGCGAAGAAGAACCTTGAAAACTGGATCGCCGAGGACCTGGAGGCGGGAGACAAGGGGGCGGCGCTGCGGGACCTGAACTGGTTCTGCAAGACCTGGCCCTCCGAGAAGGACAAGTATGCCGCCGACTACAAGAAGCTGCTCGCGGACCCGGAGGCCGTCAAGGCCGCCAAGGCGTTGATGGCCCCGCTGAAGAAGCATCGCTGAGGAAGAGTTGAAGATGTCTTTTGATTCTGTTGAAGAGTGTCTGGCCGCGCTGCGGCGTGGCGAGATCGTCGTCGTGACGGACGACGAGGACCGCGAGAACGAGGGCGACTGCATCTGCGCCGCCGAGTTCGCAACAACCGCCAACGTGAACTTCATGGCTTCGCACGCGAAGGGGCTCATCTGCATGCCGATGAGTCGAGCTTGGTGTGAGAAGCTGGATCTGCCCCAGATGGTGGCCAACAACACGGACAACCACCAGACGGCGTTCACCGTCTCGATCGACGGCGTGGAGACGACGACGGGCATTTCCGCCGCCGAGCGTTCGATGACGGCGCTCGCCACGGTGAAGGAGGGCGCGAGGGCGTCCGATTTCCGCCGCCCCGGGCATATGTTCCCGCTTCAGGCCCGCGCGGGCGGCGTTCTGAAGCGCGCCGGGCACACCGAGGCCACCGTTGACCTCTGCCGCCTCGCCGGGCTGAAGGAGGTCGGCCTCTGCTGCGAGATCATGCGGGACGACGGGACGATGGCGCGTATGCCCGACCTTGAGACCTTCGTCGCGCGGCATCGGCTGAAGTTCATGACGATTGCTTCGTTGATCGCGTATCGCCGGAGCCGCGAGCGGCTTGTCGAGATGATCGAGGACGTGGACCTGCCGACGGACTATGGGCGCTTCCGCCTGCGGATGTACCGTTCGTGCGTCACGGGGCTGGAGCATCTCGCGATCTTCAAGGGCGACCTCGCGAATGGAACACCCGCGCTCGTGCGCGTCCACTCCGAGTGCTTCACGGGCGACGTGCTCGGCAGCGCGCGCTGCGACTGCGGCCAGCAGCTGCACCAGGCGCTGCGCATGATCGAGGCGGAGGGACGTGGGGCGGTTCTCTACATGCGCCAGGAGGGGCGCGGCATCGGCCTCGCGAACAAGCTGCACGCCTACCATCTTCAGGAGAAGGGGCTCGACACCGTCGAGGCGAACGTGAAGCTCGGCTTTGCGCCCGATCTCCGCGAGTACGGCGAGGGAGCTCAGATCCTCGCCGACCTTGGAATCCGCAAGGTCCAGCTGATGACGAACAACCCCTGCAAAATCAAAGGGCTTGCGGGATACGGCATCGAGATCACCGAGCGGGTTCCGATCATCATCGACCCCAACGAATTCGACCGGCGCTATCTGGATACGAAGCGCGAGAAGATGGGGCACCTGATTTAGGTGTGCGGTTACGGCGGCGCGGCGTTGGCCGCGCCGTTCTTTTATTCACCAGAAGACGCGGACGCGGACGCCGGGGCGCATATAGAAGCGCTTTGTGTTCTTGAGGTGCGGGAAGAGCGGCTGGACGAGGTGCCCCTCGGTCATCGGCACGATGACGACGGTCGGCTTCGCACCCGTCTTTTCAAGCGCGACGAGGTCGTCGAACTTGGTCCAGTATCCTGTGAGATGCTCGAAGGCGCGGTTGTACCAGGGGAAGGGCCACGTATCCGCGGGCGGGAGCGCCACCGCGATGAAAGGGCGCGTGCCCGGGTCGGCGTGCGAGACGGCCGCCGCGACGCAGGCCGCGAGCTGCTTCACCTCGGGCGAGGCGTGGGCGTAGTTGTAGGGAATCTGCGGGGAGTCCGGCTCGCGGTTGATCAGCAGAAGGCCCGGGAGATGCTCCTGGAACAGAACGAGGAGAGGAAACAAAACGAGGAAGATTACCGTGGTGGCCACCGCCATGTCCTGGGGGGTTCGTCTCATGCGGATGCCCCAGTTCGCAAAGGCGTTCCGGCAAACCAGATAGCCGAAGGCGACCGTCACGAGAAACGGCACGAGAATCTGAAGGGTGCACCAGGGAGTCTTGTAGGGGATGAGGGAATAGAACGCTAGAAGAAGCGTCGTGTAGAGGGAAAGGCCGAGGAAGCAGCGGAGAACGCCATCCATCCGCCGTTTCACGAGGAGGAAGATTCCCACGGGAAGGGCGAGCAGCAGCCAGTGAATCAACGTCAGGAGATTCGCGAAGGCCATGGACTTAAGCGCGAAGCCCGTCACCATCGTCCCGGTGTAGCGGGGGATCGGCTGCGCTCCGAGGAAGAGCCACTGGAGATGCCGCCACCAGGGGTGGACGTGCCAGCTGGCGCCCTCCGACGCGGCGGCGTCACCGGCGGCGCGGCCGAGGTAGTGGAGCGGCGCGGCGACGAAGGCGTTGTAGACGCCCGACCAGTCCTGGCAGAACGAGGAGAAGAACAGAACGGCCGTGAGGACGAAGCCAAGGACGGCGAGGACGATGTGCGAGCCGCGCGGCCGATTGGCGCGCAGAAACTCCCGCACGCCGGCGCGGCGAACGGCGATGAAGACAAACGGCGCACACGTGAGCGCCAGCGCGGCGAAGGTGAGGACACACGTCTCCTTCGTCGCGAAGCAGAGGCCCGCGGCGATGCCGAAGAGGAGCGCCCAGGTGCCCGGCTTGAACTTCCTCCCGGGAAGGCAATAGCCCGCACCCGCCCAGAACATCATCAGGGTGAAGCAGACGAGCAGCATCTCCTGAATGAAGTCCGTTGCGAAGAAGACGAAGAGCGGCGCGGTGGCGACGAGGACGACGGGGATCAGGGCCACGCAGCAGGCGCGGATGGGCGACTGCCCCGAGGCCAGCAGAATCCGCCGCACGGCCAGAAAGAGGAAGGCGAGGCCCAGCAGCGCGAAGAGAAGGGGCGTGCAGCGAAGAAGCGTGCCATCCAGATCGGCCGTGGTGGAGTGCCCGAACGCCTTCTGAAGAGGGGCCGCCGCGTAGTAGAGCGTGGGGCCGTGGTGGTCCGTGGGCTTGTAGGTGTAGTGCCCCGTCTCCAGCAGGCGGCCGACGGTGAACGCCTGGTTGGCCTCGTCGGGGTGGAATGTGCGGTCGAAGACCATGCTAGCGGCGGCGGAAGAGCGGCGCGGCGATTCGCTGGAGCTGTTCATTGGCGCCGAGGCGCTGGTTGGCGAGCTCCTTGTCGATCTGATAGGCCTGGACAATCGCGCTCTGCGCGGCCTGGACCTGCCCGAGGGCGTCCTTGACGAGGGCCATCTTGAGCCAGGCCTCGGCGTCCTGCGGCTGGAGGCGGAGGCAGGCGTTGAGCAGCGTCTCGGCCTCGGCGTTCAGCCCGCCCTCCATGAGGACGGTGGCCATGTCGCGGCGGGCGCGGAGGTCGAGGTCATGCGGAATTGTCGCCATGGCGCGCTTCATCGCGTTCGCGGCGTCCCCGCGCTGGCCGCACTGGGCGAGGATGATGCCGCCGAGATAGGCGAGCTCGAACTGGCCGCCCTCCGGCGCGGCGAGGGCCTTGCGGGCCGCCTCGACGGCCTGGCCGTTGCGGCCGATGGACTGCAGGTTCTGGGCGAGGGTGATGTTCTCGCGGGCGGTGAGGGGCGCCTTGGCGGCCTTCGCCTGAAGCTGGGTGACCGTGGCGGTGACGGCCTGGAGCTTGTTGACGTACCTGCGGATCGAGTCCGTGCGGCTATTGTTGGGATCCACGCGGTCCGTGTAGTCCAGCAGGTCGCGGATGGCGTCCCAGCGGCTCATGGGCATCAGGACCTCCTGCGCGTAGCGGAAGGTCGCCTCGGGCGAGGCCGGGTAGAGGAGGACGGCCTCGCGGAAGGCCTGGTCGGCCATCGTGAAGTAGCCGGCGTGGGCGTAGAGGCCGGCGATGGCCGCGCGCAGCTTGGAGAAGCTCTTCTGCGCGGGGAAGTCGCGGCGGAAGGCCGGGTCGCGGAGCAGGCGGCGCTGGTACCAGTCCCAGAACTCCATGTCGTTCCGCACGATGGCGCTCGTCATGGCCTTCGTCTCGGGGTTGATCTTCATGATGAGGCCGTGCGGCGTGAGGTAGGGGTACATCCACTGGATGACGTAGGACTCCTCCACGTAGAATGCGTGGCGCAGGCGCTCGTGGTCGAACATCATCTTCGTGAGTACGCCGTTGATCTCCATCACGCCGAGGGCGCCGGTGACCTGCACGCGCCCGTTCTCGATCTTGAGGTCGGCGTTCGCGGGGCGCTTGCCGCTCTGCACCTCGGAGACGTAGACGTTGAACGACTCGGCGGAGTCCTCCTTCGCGGGAATCCAGATCTCGTCGCCGTAGAGGTCGCGCTCGACGGACATGTAGGTGTCGTCCGCGAGGGCGTTCTGCGTGATGAGGTAGACGTCGGACCGCACCCGCGCGGAGTAGATCATGTAGGTGGGCACGAAGCGCCCCGGGTCGGTGCCGCCGAAGAAGATCGAGCTCGGCTCCATCTCCTCGGGCCACATCGGGTTCGGCAGGGGCTCCTCGTCGGCGAGCAGCTCCTCGCGGATCGCGTTCGCGCCGCGCAGCTGGTAGTTGCCGAACTGCCAGCCGAAGGTGTGCCCGTTCTGCTCGGCGGAGCCCATCGCGAAGACGAGCCGGTCGTTCGTGTAGTTCTCGTAGACCGGGATGAGGGCCGTGCAGCCGGCGGCGACGCAGAGACCCGCGAAGGCGACCCGCTGCGCAGCGGCGTTCTCCCGGAGGAAAACCCTGAGCAGCCGGTTCGCGACGGCGAGGCCCACGGCGAGGCCGTAGCCGATCCAGAGCGAGAACATGCCGTGGGACGAGATGAACTTCACCTTCTGGATGAAGCCGTCCTGAATGTCGCCCTTCACGCCGGCGAGCGCCACGAGGAAGAGGGACATCAGCCCGAAGCAGGCCCCCACCGCGATGAGCCACTGCTGCGAGACGTCGTCGGCCATGAAGGAGAAGCTGACGGACCGCAGGCCGAAGAGCGTGGTGGAACCTTCCGTGGCGCGCCCGCGGACCATGTTGCAGACCACGAGCGTCTGGCGCGCGCACATCGCGACGAGGCCGACGAGAGCGATCACGGCGAGCAGCAGCAGCAGGCACTTGTCGAGGCGGAACGGCACCTCGCCGCCGGTGAGGCCCTCGCACAGCTCGGAGAAGACGATGACGAGGACGGCGACGGCGACGTAGAGCCCGGCGGCGATCCCGGTCGCGCCCACCACGCGCGGCTTCGCGCCGCCCGCCCTGCGCACGACGGCCTTCCAGAGGGCGAACGGGATGAGCGCCAGCGCCGCCGCGACGAGGGTGAACTGCATGCGGAGGTCCTGGAAGTAGAAGCCGAGCTGCTTGAGGAAGAGCTCGAAGCCGCTTCTGGAGAAGAAGTCCGGCATCTTGATCGCCTCGTACTGACCGCGCATGATGGCGTGCTTGAAGCCCTCCCACGTGCGCGGATAGCCCCAGTTCATGGGCGGGTTGCGCAGGTCGGAGACGATCGGCATGTAGGCGTAGAACGAGACGCCGAGCTCGGCGAGGAAGGTCGCCGTGGCGATGGCCCTGCCGTTCGGCAGGGCGACCAGCGCGATCGCGAGCATCACGAAGTTCCAGACGACGGGCCAGATGAACCACCAGGAGAGCGGGTGCGTGAGGCCGTTCATCGCGCCCTTGGCGAGCAGCACGAACGCGGTGACCTGCACGGCGGCGACGGGGATTGCGAAGGCGAGCCCGCGCGGCGTGGTGAGCGCGAGCGAGAAGAGCGCCACCACGCCCCCCAGCAGCAGCAGCGTGGGCTTGCCGAACGAGAAGGGCACGCCCTGATAGCCGGCGGCATCCGCCGCCCGGAGGTTGCCCGCGACGAGCAGGGCGACGAGGGCGCAGCCGCCGGCGGCGGCGAGCCACTTCCACACCGCGGCGTCGCGCACGGTCAGCTCCTTCGGCGCGAACGCGGCGCCGAGGGCGCAGACGCACGACCCGGCGAGGAAGGCCCCGATCCAGGCGTAGGTGGTGGGCTCGATGAGCGGGGCGACGGCGGTCTCGTGCATCGTCGCCCAGGTGGCGCGCCCCGTGAAGATCGTCGCGGCGAGCACCATGAGGAGGACGCCGGCCGCGCCCGTGCCGAGCGCGGCGCGCTGGGCGCGCGGGTCCCTGCGGTGCGAGAGGAACGCGCCCACGAGCGGGGCCGCCACGAGCAGCGCGCAGCCGAGGCCCAGCACCACCTCGTTCGGGCAGGCGTTCGTCTGCGCGAGGGGCTGGAACTTGTTGATGACGTCGGCGGACATGTAGCGGTCCGCGCGCAGCATGCTGCCGATCTGCAGCAGCTTCGCCGTGAGGCCGAACGGGATGAGGATCAGGCAGAAGTCGCGGAACATCCGGATGTTCCGCAGCGCGATGATGATGGCGAGCGGCACGGCCGCCAGCAGCAGCACCTGGTAGTTCGTGAGGCCGAGGCCGAAGATGAAGGCCGTGAGCCAGAGGATCCGGTCCGAGGGGCGGCGCATCCAGCGGTAGGAGAGCAGGAACACCGCCATCAGGAAGAGGGCGTTGAGCGAGTAGATCTCGACGATGGTGGACTGCGACCACTCCACCGGCGAGAAGGCGAAGACGAGCGAGCCGCCGAGGCCGCCCGCGAGGGACATCACCGCGTTCCGGCGCGCGCGGTCGGCCCCCTCGTCGCCCTCCGAGGGGATGGAGTCGAGCATGTCGCTGCCGGAGCGGCAGATGAGCATGGCCGTACAGCCTGCGGCGAAGGCGCCCGCCACGGCGGAGAAGAGCGACACCGCCCAGGCCGGCGTGGGCTGGCCCATGTAGGTGACCCACGCGAAGAGGCGGCAGAAGATCCAGCAGCAGAGCGACCAGAAGGGGTAGCCCGGCGGATGCGGCACGCCGAGGTGGTCGGCGGCGGTCGCCAGCTCGCCGGAGTCCTCCAGCCCCACGCTCGGGCCGAGGGTGAAGAAGTAGACGAAGAACGCGATCAGCGTCGCGCCCCAGAAGGCCGTCCAGTCGATGCGGCGGAAGAAGGCGCCGGGCTTCGTCTCGATGGAGAACAGGTTCTTGAACATATGCTTTCTTTCTCTCCTTGAAATCCTTTTGAAATCCGTGTCGTGTGAAGTCAGCGTGCGGGCCGCCGCGCGACGATGCGCAGCAGCTCCTGATCGACGAGCGAGTCGTCCGCCGTGGAGGAGACGAGACGCTCGCGGACCTTGAGCATGCGGAAGCGGGCGGCGCGCAGCTCGTTGAGCGTGAAGGCCTTCGCGTTCCGCGCGCCGTTCCTCACGGCCCACGAGCCGCGCGAGACGCCGGGGCCGATGCCCGCCGCGTCGAGGGCCTCCGCCACGTCCGGCGGCAGGGTCTTCGCCCAGGTGCCGTAGGGGGTGAGCCAGCCGTTGTCGAGCGCGTCGCGGTAGACGACGAGCTCGCGGAAGAACTTCTCCGTGATCGTCGAGAGGAGGATGCCGTAGCCTTTCTCGCCGTCGAAGCGCGCGAGCGTCTTGAGCAGTTTGGTGGGGTTGCGCTGCGCGAGCGCGTCCGTCACGTCCCAGAGCTCGGGCTCCTCGCCGCCGACCGAGACGACCTCCGCGATGTCCGCCGGCGTGACGTTGTCGCGCGCCGTGCCGAGATACGTCCGCAGCTTGGCCAGTTCCGAGACGATCACGCGCGTATCGGCGCCGACCTTCGCGATGAAGGCCTGGGCCGCGCCCGCGTCGAAGGTCAGCCGCTCTTCGGCGGCGAGGTCCGGCAGGCGCATCAGGGCGCTCTCCACCCGGTCGCGGCTCTTGCCGCCGGACGCGAACTCGACGACCTGCGCGAACGTCTGGAAGGTTTTGGCGAAGCGGCTCGTCTTGAGAAGCTTGTTCGCGGTGACGATCAGCACCTGGTTCGGGGGCAGGGGACTTTCCGCGAGGCTGGCCGCGAAGCCCTCAAGCGCCTTCCGCACCTCCTCGCCCGGCGAACCGTTCCGCGCGCCGCCCGGCAGGAAGTTCACGTTGCGCCACCAGGTCAGCTTGACCGGGTCCAGGAACGGCGGCGTCTGGACGGAGGCGCGGCAGCTGGCGAGCGAGGCCAGCTGCTCCTCCATGTTCCCCGCCTCGCCGCTGATCGTCTCGACCGCGGTGCCCCGCAGCGACGGTTCGACGGCCGCTTCGAGAATCTTGCGCGCGGCGCTCTCGACGAGGTAGTCGTCTTCGCCGACAATCAGGTGTATGTTGGGGCTCTGTGGCACAACGGGTATTTTACCATATTCCATTCCCCCGTTGGTTAGTATATAATAAGGTATCAGAGATTACGGCATCCTGCCCTCGCACATCAAACCATCCTTTCGGCGCGTTCAGTCATGAAAATCGGCATCTGGCAGTTCCTCATCGTCACGGGACTCATCCTGTTCCTCTTCTGGCCCGTTGTGGTCAAGGTGGTGCGCTTCGCCGCACGGAACCGGCGGCGGGTGGAGGATCGGCGCGGGGCCTCGCCGACGCGGTCGTCGGTGTTCAAATGCCCGCATTGCGGCGCGGAACTGGCGAATGATGCGCGTTTCTGCTCCCGCTGCGGCCGTTCGATGGACTTCATCGACGTCTGATGCCCGCTTCTCCCTCGCGCGCGCGTCCTTATATAGGGTATAGTTGTGCCGATGAGCGACCCCGAGTTATGCCGATGAGCCGACCCGAGTTGTGCCGATGAGCGACCCCGAGTTATGCCGATGAGCTGACCCGAGTTATGCCGATGACCGACCCCGTGTCATCGGGATGA
>JBJEWG010000124.1:0-2611 GCA_051884935.1 Kiritimatiellia bacterium
TAACTCGGGTCGGCTCATCGGCATAACTCGGGGTCGGTCATCGGCATAACTCGGGCCGGCTCATCGGGATGAGCGGTCGGTTGAAGCCGTTTTTGAGCGTTTAGGATGCAAAAATGGCCAATTATGGGTTGAAGGATGCCGAAGGCGGCTCGATGAGGCCCCAACGGCGTCTATACGACCGCCGGGATCATGAATCGGAGGGCCATGAGCGCGAGGCCGCCGAAGAACGCCAGAGCCGCGAAAATCGCCCCCGCCACGCGGCAGGGCTTCAGTTCGCGCGTCTCGTGCAGCGCCGCGCAGAACGAACACGCGGCCGCCGTAAACGTGAACACCAGCACAATCGGCGTCGCGAGAAGCGGCGTGGCGGTGGCCAGCACAAAGAGAACCAATGCGAGGAGGCCCAGCGTCAAGGCGCCCGGCGCCCCGCTTTCGCGCGTCACGAGTTCAGCCGTCAACCTGCGCAGACGCTGGAGTTCGGCATGGACCTCGCCCAGCTCCCGCTCGATCGCCGCCGTCGAGACGGCGACTGCGGGCGCGGGCACGAGCGCGCCGCCCTCCTCCGTCCCTGCGGACTCGGCCTTGGAGAGCGCGACGTAGAGTTCGCGGAAATGCGCCTTCGAGATCGGGTTCGTCTCGTGCGTGGCGAGATAGAGCGCGTCCTCGCGCGTCAGCTCCTCCTCGACCTCCTGCTGATAGCGGGCGCGGCTCGCGTCATCGACTTCGCCGCTGAAGACCGTGCAGTAGAACATCAGGGCAATGTACTGCCTCGCCCCCTGCGGCGCGTCGTCGAAGTAGTGCGCCAGCTTGGGGTCCTGCATACAGATCGCGTGCGCCTCCTTGATCTTGGAGGCGGGGATCACGCCGTCGTCGTTCGGGTCGTTCATGGCGACACCTTGTAGCCGCCGGGGGCGAGCGTGCCGCCCTCGGGCAGGGTGAACGGCGTCGCGCCGAAGTTCACGGTGACGACCGTGCCGTCGGCGAAGGTCGAACGCTGGACGAGGCGGTCCGGCGTGAGGATGCGGTGGTCGAGCATCTCGCTGTAGCCTGTCCGGCGCGCGACGGGGGAGGTGATCCGGTAGCTGCGCACGAAGCGGTCCTTGTCCTGCTCCCACTGGCGCGCGGTGAAGAGATACATACCCATCGTTCCGTAGAGGACGTTGAAGAGGTCGCGCCGGTCCCAGAGCGCGGGCAGCTTGTTGTTGTAGTCGCCCCAGTACCAGTGCGCGCAGAGGCAGTCGTGGTAGACGAGCTCCCAGAGCGGCAGACGGTAGGCCGCGCCGACCTGGAACTGCGCGACGCGCGGGGGCACGTTCGTCCAGACCTCCCCGATGTTGCGCCCCGAATCCGGCACGCGGTAGTTGCAGAGCGAGAGCATCCCCTCGAAGTAGTCGCAGTACGGCACGGCGGCGTCGTGCCCCGTCTCACTGCCCACGACGAGGCCGAACTCGTCCCCGAGCAGGCGAAGGAGGTCCATGCGGTAGGCCCGGCTCTCGCCGCGCGTCATCGGGTGGGCGGGGTTGGAGCAGGTGTCCCACGCGGCTGCGGTCGTCACGTCGATGAAGCGGGTGTTGTAGCGGTGGGTCTGCAGCTCCTTGCCCACGTGCAGGCGGCAGTACTTCGCCGAGACCGCGTCGCACATGCAGCCGCAGTAGGTCCAGGTGCCGTCCTTCGCCTTCACGCCCCAGGCCTTGCGCCAGTCGTTCGAGTCGGCGCTGTTCCATGCGGCGCCCTCCGGCCAGGCGTCCGTGTTCGTGCCGCTCTTCCAGCCGAGCTTCTTCAGCTGCTCGGGACGGTAGATGTCGCGGTAGACGTCGTAACGGCTCACGAGCACGCCCTCCATCTTCGCGAGCGCGGCGATCTGCTTCGCGTCGCCGCCCGCGCTCCACAGGAAGCGGTCGATGCCAGCCGCCTTGAGCTTGTTCGCCATGCCGATCTTGTCGCCGTCCCAGCACCAGATGTTCGGCGCACCGAGCAGGCGGTCCACGAGCGGACGCTCCTTCGCCTTCTCGGCGAACGTCTTCAGCAGTCCCTGACTCTTCGCATAGGCGCGGTAGCGCTTGCACATCGCGACGTAGCCGCCCGCCTTGAAGAACACGAAGCGGACGCGGCGGGCGTAGCCGAAGCGGCCCTTCTGGTCGTCCCACCGCACGCCGGCCGCCGCAGTTCCGCCCGCCGGCGTGTGGAACTGCACGGCCGCGTCGTCCGCCGTCTCGACGATGCCCATGTAGCCGGCGCCCGTCGCGTCGTCCTGCACGCCGAAGAAGCTCATGCACACGCCGTGCCCGCTGTACGTCACGAGGCTGCCCGGCAGCCCGTCCGGCGCGTCCACCGGATAGCTCACGCCCTCGTTCATCGGGACGATCAGGCGGTCGCCCACGCGCGTCTTGAAGGGACGCGGGTACTCAAGGGGTCCGGGCATTTCGCCCTCGCCCGTCACCGTCACCAGCAGCTCGGGGCGGTTGGGCTCCAGCGAGACGAAGGCCGTCCACTCGCGCAGCGTCGCGGGGTTCAGGACGGTGAGCGCGAGGGCGCGGCCCGCCTTCCAGGTGCGCGTCACGAACACGCGCCCCGGCCCCAGCGGTTCCCACACGCGCCCCGTCCGCCTGTCCGT
>JBJEWG010000125.1:0-13855 GCA_051884935.1 Kiritimatiellia bacterium
TGACGGGCCTGCCCAGGGGCTTCAACCTCTCCTTCACCGAGACGGCCATCACGGTTTCGCGCCAGGGGCTGGTGCTCTACATCCGCTAGACGGCGCTCCCGCAGTCCGGCCTCAAAACTCTATCGGGTGCTCCCCCTCAGCCGCTCTTGGAGGTGTGGATGAGGGGGAGAGGTATGGTATAATGGTCGCCATGAGGATCGACATCATCACCGTATTCCCCGAAATGTTCTGCGGATTCCTCGGCGAGAGCATGATTGCGCGCGCCGCGAAGGCCGGAAAGGTCTTCATCCGAACGGTCGATCTGCGGGACTTCTCGCGGGATCAGCGGCGCACGGTGGACGACAAGCCCTATTCGGGCGGGCCGGGAATGCTGATGAAGCCCGAGGTCTGGTATGACGCCGTCGAGACGTGCCTCGCGGCCTCGTCTGCGCCGTCCTGTGGCCCCACATCGGCGACGCGCATCGTGATGACGACCCCCACGGGCGCGCCCTACACGCAGCGCACGGCCGAGGCGTTCTCGAAGTGCGACCATCTCGTCTTCCTCTGCGGGCACTACGAGGGGTTCGACGCGCGGGTGAGGCGACTGGTCACGGACGAGGTCTCGATGGGAGACTTCGTGCTGACGGGCGGGGAGATCCCCGTTGCGGCGATGATTGACTCCGCGGTGCGGCTGCTGCCGGGGGTGCTGGGGGGCGGCGCGGCGGCCGTCGCGAACGAATCCTTCGGCGAGGATGGTCTCCTTGAGGGGCCTCAATACACGCGCCCGCCCGTCTATCGCGGGATGGCGGTGCCCGAGGTGCTGTTGAACGGCGATCACGCGAAGGCCGCGGGCTGGCGGAAGCGCCAGGCGTTTGACCTGACGAGCCGCAGGCGCCCGGACCTGCTGGAGATGGGCGGCACGTTCGCGAACGGCGAACTGGGCGGCGGGGAATAGGCGATCCGTGCGCGTGAGGGCTCTCGTCGGTCGGTTGGTCTGCCTCGTCGCGGCGCTCTTCGCGTGCCACGGCCTGTCGGCGGCGGGCGCGAAGCCGGCGCCGCGCGCGCCGATCGCCGTGGTCAAGGCCGTCACGTCCTGCACGGTGGCGGATCGCGGATACGCGGCGCAGCTGGCGAACCGCACGGTGCGCTGGCTCGCGTCGGGCGGCGTGAAGGCGGATCTGATCGACGACCGGGCGCTGGAGGCGTCCCTGAAGGGGCGGCGCCTCGTCTATCTGGTTGTGTGCCAGAAGCCGTCCGCGGCCCAGCTGCAGGCCCTTGCGCGGCTGCGGGCGCGCGGCGGGAAGATCGCCGTGCTGCAATCCTATTCCCCCGCGCTCGCCGCCTTCATGGGCGTGCCCGCGCAGACGGTGGCCCCGCCACGGTCCGTGCCCGTACAGGTGAGGCGCGTGCCTGCGGGATGGTGGTCGGCGAACATCTTCGGCGCGGACGGCCTTGAGGAGGCGAAGGCCCGTCTGCTGCTCGACATGGCGGGGCAGGCGGTGCCGGGGGCGTGGAACGCGGCGGCATGGGAGGCGCGGCGGACGGCGCGGCTGGCCGCCGAACGCGAGTATGGCCGCCTGCAACTGCCGCGCCCGGGCGAGATCCACGCGGTCTGGGACCATACGGGAGAGGGGCTCTACCCCGGGGACTGGCCGCGGACGATGCGTCTATTGCGGGCCAATGGCGTGACGGACCTCTTCGTCAACGTGGCCGGCGCCGGGTTCGCCCACTATCCCTCGCGGATTCTGCCGCGCTCCCAGGTGTGCGCGGCGTCGGGGGACCAGCTTGCCGCCTGCCTGGCCGCCGCGCGGGGGACGGGCGTGCGGGTGCACGCCTGGGTGCTTTGTTTCACGGCGGCGCGCGGTTCGCCGGCGCGGCTGGCCGCATTGGCGAAGCGGGGCTGGCGGCTGAAGGACAAGGCGGGGCGGCTGAGCGAGTATCTGGACCCGTTGAACGCGGACCTGCGCGCGCATCTGCTCGCGGCCCTCGACGAGTTGGCGCGCGGCTACTCCGTCGCGGGCATTCATCTCGACTTCGTGCGCTGGTACGAGGGGGCGGCGACGAAGCCGCGCAATCCCGCCGCGTCGGTCACGTCGTTCGTCGCGGCGGCGCGCGCGCGGGTGAGGGCGGCGCGGCCGAGAATGTGGCTCACGGCCGCCGTGCTGCCGAGCTATCCGTCGTGCGTGAGGTCCGTGGGGCAGGACTGGGAGGCCTGGATCGACCGGGGGCTGATCGACTACGCCGTGCCGATGAACTACTTCGAGAACCACGCGAAATACGAGGCCGCCGTCACGCGGCAGGCGAACACCCGCGCGCGGGCGCGCCGTCTGATCTCGGGCATTGGCGTCACGGCCAACGAAAGCGCGCTGTCGCCCGTTCAGGTGATTGACCAGGTGAATGCGGCCCGCCGCGCCGGACTTGCGGGGGTGGCGCTCTTTGACCTCGATTCCACGCTGGCGGCGCGCGTGCTGCCCGTGCTCCGCCTCGGCCTCTTCCGTCCGGTGGCGCCGCTCCCCTCGCGCGCGCGCCCGCGTCAATAGTCTACGGGACGGCGCAGCTCCTTCTTCTCGGCGTGCGCGTGCTTGTCGGCGAGTATTCGCTGCTTCTGGCGGCGGGAGCGGCGGCGTTTCTGGCGGCGCTTCTTCTCGCGGGCCTGCTGTTCGGCGCTGGCGCGCCCCTGGTCCCGTTCGAGGATGCGCTCCGCGAGTCGGCGGCGGGCGAGCCAGCGGTTGATCTCGCGGGAGCGGTTCTCGCCGCAGCGCACCTGGAGTCCGGAGGGCGGGTGGAAGAGGCGGACGACGGAGGAGGTCTTGTTCGTCTTCTGCCCGCCGGGGCCGCCGCCGAGGATGAAGGTCTCTTCGATATCCTCCTCGTAGACGAAGGCCTCCGCCATAAGGGCCTTGATTTTGGCGATTGTCTCGGGGGTCATCATTCTGCTATAATCTCCAATATGACAAAGGTACTTGTTCCACTCGCGCGCGGCTTCGAGGATATCGAGGCCGTGTCCATCATCGACGTGCTCCGCCGCGGCGGGGTCGAAGTCGTCACGGCGGCGCTCGGCGACGAACGCGGCGTGGCGTCCGCCCACAATATCCTCATGCAGGCCGACGCGCTGCTCGGGGATGTCCTGGAAGACGAATACGATGCCATTATACTCCCCGGCGGCGGAGAAGGCACGCAGAATCTGATGGACTGCGAGCCGCTGCATGAGCGGCTGCGGCGGCAGAAGGCCGACCGGCGGCTCGTCTGCGCCATCTGCGCGGCGCCCACGGTGCTTGAGGCGGCGGGGGTGATCGAAGACGAGAGCGTGACGTGCTACCCCGCCTGCGCGCCGCAGATGGGGCGGCCGGTGCAGCACGTCCCCGTGGTCGCGGACGGCCTGATCGTCACGGGGCAGGGGCCGGGCGCGGCGACGCTCTTCGCGCTGGTCGTGCTGTCGAATCTGGAAGGCGAGCGCGCCGCGCATGGCGTGGCGAACGGCATGATCACGGAGATTTCATGAGGAAGGCCCTCTTCCGCGCGCTTGCGGTGCTGGCGCTTGCGGTCGCCGTCGTGGGTGGTTCAGCCCTCTGGCGGCATCGACCCTGGCGCCCGGCCGTGACGGTCAACGGGCACGTCCTCTCGGTGGGCGAACTCGATCTGCGCGCGCAGACGCTGCTGGACGACGCCCGGCGCGTGGAGAGCCTGGCGATTCCCCGCGAACGCGCGGCCGAGGCGCTGGCGTATTACCGTCGGCAGGCCGCGAAGATGTGGATCATCAAGGAGGTGCTGCTGGCCGAGGCGCTGGCGCGGGGCTTCACGGCGACTGCGGCGGACGAGCGGGAGTCGCTTGCGCAGATCGCCGCCCGGCTCAAGGGGCGGGGCCTCACGCCGGACGAGTATTTCCGCGAGGGGCCGTTGCCGGAGGAGATCAAGCGCCGCGACCACCGAGAAGGCGTGCTGATCAACAAGTTCACGGCTCAGGAGGTGCGGGACAAGATCACGATCACGCCACGGGAGATCGACGCACGGCTGGGCGAACTTCAGCGGCTGGCGCAGGAGAAGGCGAAACCGGGCGAGAAGGCGTCCATGCCCTCCCGCAAGCGGGCAATCGACTCCCTGCGCGGCGAACGGTTCCGTCAGGGCTTTCGCAGGCTTTTCCGCGACCTCTTCGCGAAGGCGGATGTCACGTGCCCCGCATATCCCGAGTTGACGTCGCTGGACGCAATTTCACCAACTCGATAGGGAGACAGCCGTGAACAGAGGGAACGCGAGATGTGTGGTGGCGGGCGCGATTGCGCTCGCGGTCCTTGCCGTTGCGGGCGTCTTCGCGGCGCACGTCTGGGGGGCGCGGCGTCGCGCGGCGGAGCAGGTGGAAGCGCGAAAGGCGTTTCTGGCCCGGTTCGGGATCGATTCGGATGGCCGGGGCGACTTCGTGGCCCTGCCGCCCTCCCTGCCGCACGCGGTGGGGCCGGCGAAACTGGGGGAGGACCTCTTCTACGACCGTCGGCTCGCGCAGTCCCAGCGGCGGACCTGCGCGGCCTGCCACCAGCTGAACGAGGGCGGGGTGGATGGCGAACTGCATGGCGGGGTACTCACCCGCACGGTGATGAACGCCTCGTTCTCGCCCATCTTCCTCAAGGACGGCTCGCTCACGAATCTGGCGGACGTCGTGGCGCAGATGATCGCGCGGAGTGACCGCGCGGGTGGCGGCGATCTGGAGAAGGTCGTGCGGAAACTGGGGGCCGACGGGAAGATGCTGGCCCGCTTCAGGGCCTGCTATGAAGACGGGCTCACGTCGGCGAATCTGCTGGATGCCCTTGTCCAGTACAACCGCACGCTGCTCTCCCCGCGCTCGCCATTCGATCGCTACTGGGGCGGGGCGACAAATGCGCTCGATGCGTCGCAGAAGATGGGCATGGATATCTTCAAACGGCGGAATTGTCTTTCCTGCCACGATGGCCCGGCCTTGGGCGGGTTGCGCGTCTCCAATGGGCGCAAAGTGCCCGTTTTGCGCGGGATTGGCGCGCGGCGCGTCTATCTTTCCGACGGGTCGAGAAATGACCTTGGAGCCGTGCTTACGGTGATGCCGGGCGGAGACGTGGAGGCGGCTGAACGCGCGGCTCTCGTTTCCTTCCTGAAATCGCTCTAAAATGTGAATTTCCCCGCTTGCACTCCTTCTGCAAGTTTGGTATATTATCCGCTCGTTTTGGAAAAACAAGGAAACAGACATTCATGCCGACCATCAATCAGCTGATCCGCAAGGGGCGTCGTCCCCTCGCCACGCATTCGAAGTCGCCCGCGCTGAAGGCTTGCCCGCAGCGCCGCGGCGTGTGTCTCGTCGTCAAGACGATGACCCCCAAGAAGCCGAACTCGGCTCTTCGTAAGGTTGCCCGTGTGCGCCTCACGACCGGCGTCGAAGTGACGGCCTACATCCCCGGAGAGGGTCACAATCTGCAGGAGCACAGCGTCGTGCTCGTGCGCGGTGGCCGTGTGAAGGATCTTCCTGGCGTCCGCTACCACATTGTTCGCGGCGTGCTCGACTCGCTCGGCGTGAACGGCCGCAACCGTAGCCGCTCCAAGTATGGCGTCAAGCACCAGAAGGAAGAGAAGAAGTAAGGGGTAGGTCATGTCCAGACGTTCCAAGAAGATCGAGAAGCGGGTCTCCGTTGACCCCAAGTTCAATTCCGAGCTGATCGCCCACGTCATCCGCGTCATCATGAAGGATGGCAAGAAGACGACGGCCGAGAAGATCGTCTACGGCGCCGTCGAGAAGATCAAGGAGGCCGTCGCCAAGGAGCCCGCGAAGTTCGAGAAGGGCGAGGGTGATCAGAAGGTCGCCGTGACCGAGCCGATCGAGATCATTTCCCAGGCGATTGAGAACATGAAGCCGAAAGTGGAGGTCAAGACCCGCCGCGTGGGTGGCACGACCTACCCGGTGCCGGTCGAGATCAAGCCCGTCCGTCAGCTGTCGCTGGCGCTCCGCTGGATGACCACGTATGCCTCTGGCCGTCATGGCGTGGGTATGCCCGCCGCCGTCGCCGCTGAGATCATCGACGCCTTCCAGGGGCAGGGCAACGTCATCAAGAAGCGCGACGACGTGCACAAGATGGCCGCCGCGAACAAGGCGTTCGCCCACTATGCGTGGTAAAGCTCCATATTGTTTTTCCAAAAACGCAAGGGGACCGGTTCAGGCCGGTCTCCTTTGTTTTTGTGAGTTGAGGCGCAGGCCCGTCGATTTGCGTCATGACTCTGGAAGTAGGTGATTGATAAACCGTTCAGCGTATTGCGCGTCGCGTGGGGGTAGATGATATGGTATAATACCGCCTCCAAGGAATTTCAGAAGAATGCTTTACCTTCTTTCTCCCTATCTTGAAGTGTTCTGGGGGCCGTTTCGTCTGTTGCGGTCCCATGCGCTGTTGCTGGCGGCGGGTACGCTGTTGGCGGCGCTGGCCGTGGTCTTCCTGTTGCCGAAACTGTGGCGTTTCTCGCCGCATGACCATGGAAAGGCCATTTTGGGGAAGGATGGCATGATATCCGCTGGCAAGCCAACGGGGACGGGGCTGTGGGTGACGTTGATCTTTCTGCCGATTGTGTTGTTGGTGATGCCGCCTTCGGTGCCGGTGCTTGGGATGATCTTCTGCCTCTATGTGGCAATGGCCTTTGGCTATCTGGACGACCGGGCCGAGGTTCCGTGGGGGCAGCTCAAGAAGGGGCTTCTGGACGCCGTGGTGTGCCTAGGCGTTGCCTTGTTCGTGTGGACGGCACTTGAGGGGAAGGTTTGGTTGCCGTTCGTAAAGGGCGAATGGACGATACCCTGGTGGGCCTACATTCCCAGTATGGGTTTCCTGCTCTTTGTGGTGATGAACGCGACGAACTGTTCGGATGGCGTGGATGGGCTTGCGGGGTCGTTGACGCTGATTTCGCTCGTTGCGCTCGCGTTTCTGCTCTACGGCGTCATCGGGTACCGTCCGATGGCCGAGTATCTGCTGGTGCCGCACAACTATCTGGCGGTTCGCTGGTCGGTGCTGCTGATGACGGTGGCGGGCGGCTTTGCGGGTTATCTGTGGTGGAATGCGGAGCCGTCGAAGATTCTGATGGGCGATGCGGGGTCCCGTTTTCTGGGGTTGCTGCTCGGCGCGGGGGTTCTGGTGACGGGGAATCCCTTTCTGATCTTCGCGTTTGCCCCGGTGGTGCTGGTGAACGGCGGAGGGGGGCTCGTGAAGATTCTGCTGCTGCGGTTCTGCCGCACATGCGGACTGGAGGTGCGGTCGTCGGCGGTGCTGCGGCCGGAGGAGGAGGCCCGGAAGAACGCTCTCGTGAAGCTCGTACAGCGCGTCCGCTTCCCGCTCCATGACCACTGCAAGCGGGAACTCAAGTGGTCGAATGCGCAGGTTTTGATGCGGTTTATGCTTCTGCAGGCGTTTTTGATGCCGTTGATTCTCGTTCTGCTCGTCAAAATCCGCTAGTTGCATGAAACGTCTCGCCGTTCTAATCGCCTGTGCGTTGACTTGCGGAATCGCCTTTCCGCAGGAGGCGGGCGAGATGCCTCGTGCGCGGCGGGCGGCGGCGCTGCTGCCGAAGGCCGTGTCGAGCGCGGACGGATTCGTGGAGGTGGTGGCGGCGGATGTGCCGGGGGATCCGGTGGGGTTTCGTCTGCCGGTGTTACAGTTCACGACGCGCCTGATCCGCGAGGTCGAGCGCGTGTATGGCCTGAGTATGCCGCGCGGCGGCGTTGGGTTGCTCATTCACGCCCAGGATGGGACGACGAACGATGTGCGGGTGATTTCCCGCGCGGGGCGTCGCAGCGGGGCGGCGATTACGCATATCTGGCTGCCTTCGCCGGGATTCTCCGATCTCACGGCGCTGCGGTTTGCAATCGTCAAGGGGTATTTCCGCGGCTGGATTGACCGAAGTCGTCCTGAAGACCGGAAGGCACCCGCCGCAGAGATGCCGGACTGGATGGTGCTCGGTGCGCTGCGCGCTTTGGACGGTGACACCGTCCACGACGACAAGCGCGCGGTTCTCGCCATGTGGAGCGAGGCGCGGCTTCCTTTCTTTCCCGTGCTGTGTCGGGACCTGCGGGCTGGGACGGGCGAGACGGCGGCACTCTGCGGCTACGTGGTTTCCTGGCTGAAGGAACGCAAGCTCTTTCGGAAGACTCTTGAGGGGCTTGCGGCG
The DNA here is from genome assembly GCA_051884935.1 of Kiritimatiellia bacterium. Classification (GTDB taxonomy): domain Bacteria; phylum Verrucomicrobiota; class Kiritimatiellia; order RFP12; family UBA1067; genus RUG572. Next base: position 8,140 of record JBJEWG010000125.1, read on the forward strand.
GGGCAAGCCCTTGCGGGGGGGCGTCTTGCGGCGGACCTCACGGGCGAGACGGACCCCGATCTACAGGACCGTGCTTCCGATGAACGGCTGGCCCGTCTTATGCGGGCGGTGCTTTCCCCGGGGCGGGTGAGCCAGTGGGATCTGAAGGTTTTCACCTCTCGTCTCTTGCTTTATCCCGCCGAATTTGATAAAAATATAGGTGCAATTGGCACATCCTGCACCTTCCGTGAGGCGATTGCGCTGGCGGCCGAGAATGAGGCGGTTCGCGTGGCGGCGGCGCGCAAGGCCCAGGAGATGCTGTTTTGCGCCATCGGGCGTGGTTCGGCATTGGCCGACGTGGCCGAGGCCTACCGGCTTTTTCTGACGGGTCTGGCGCGGGGGGATTCTCCCGATGAGCTGGGACGGTTGTTGGATGATGCCGAGACGCAGTTGCAAGAGATACTGAATGAAGACAGAAAAGACGATAACGGGTGACGTTGATCCGGACGTTCTCGACTACACGGTCGGGGACGATCCCGTGTTGGATATGGATCTTATCCGCTGGGACTGCCTGGGAACGGCGGCCCATGTCACGATGCTTTCGGAGATGCCCGTCACGCCGCCCGTGGTGACGAAGGAGGAGGCTGCCCGGGTGCGGGCCGCACTGGCCACCGTGGTGGCGGACAAGTCCTTCGTGGTGCGCGAGCAGGATCAGGATGTCCACATGGCCGTTGAGACGCGCCTCACGGAGATGTTGGGCGATCTGGGGAAGAAGATCCACACGGGCCGCAGCCGCAACGATCAGGTCGCGGTGGACGTGCGCCTCCACATCAAGAGCCAGTTGCTCGCGCTCGAAGGCGAACTGGCGGACTTGGCGACGTCGCTTGTCGTGTTCGGCAGGGCGCACGACCGCGTCCCCATGGTCGGGCGCACGCACCTTCAGCCGGCGATGCCGAGTTCGGTCGGCGTGTGGGCGACGGGGCATGCGGAGATGATTCTCGACCAGACCGCGAACCTCGAAGCGGCCTACCAGATGAACGACGCCTGCCCGCTCGGCAGCGCCGCGGGCTATGGCGTGCCCCTGCCGCTCGACCGCCAGCGCACGAGCGACCTGCTGGGATTTGCCCGGCCGATGCACAATGTCTTTGGCGCGTCGATGGGGCGTGGCGAGGACGAGGCGGCGCTTCTCTCGGCGCTGGCGCAGCTGATGGCGGTGCTCTCGCGCCTTGCGGAGGACATGATCCTCTTTTCGATGCCGGAGTTCGGATATTTCACACTGCCGCGCGCGTACTGCACGGGTAGCTCGATCATGCCGCAGAAGTACAATCCCGACGTGCTCGAACTCGTGCGGTCCAAGACGGCACGGGTGCTGGGCCTCGCGACGGCGGCCCTCTCGATGCTCCACGCGATGCCGGGCGGATACAACCGCGATCTGCAGGACTGCAAGGGGCTCTACATGAAGGGGCTCGTGATCACGCGCACGACGCTGCGCATTCTCGCGAAGTTCGTGCGTGGCATGGGCGTGGACGAGGCGAAGCTCCGCGCGGGATTCATCCCGGGAGTGTTCGCGACGGACGTCGCATTGCGGAAGGTCGCGGCGGGGACACCCTGGCGCGAGGCCTACCATCAGGTGCGGGACAATCTAGAGGCTCTGGCCTCAGAGGACCCGGACGCGGCTGTTGCGGCGAAGACGCACGTCGGCTCCACGGCGGGGCTCGACTACGCGCTCTACGAGGCGCGGATCAAGGATTTGGGGAACTCGGTCGCCGCGCGTGCGGAGGCCTTTGAATCACACATGAAGGAACTATTGGGATGAACGAATCTGGTATTACTTTGGCGCAGGCCTGGCAGTTTGGCGGCCCTCTGATGTGGGTCCTTGCTGCTCTTTCGATTCTCGCGTTCGCTGTTGTGCTCTACATTCTCGTGGCGCAGCGCCGGGATGCGCTGATGCCGCGTGCGCTGATGAGCGACGTCTTCGGGAAGTTGCAGGCGGGGGACCACGGGGAGGCGCGTCGCCTCTGTGATCGTCGGCCGTGCGCGTTCGCGACGCTGGCGCTTGCCGCGCTCGATGCGGCGCGCGGGGTGCCGCAGGGGCAGCAGGTTGATGTGTCTCAGGCGGTCGAGACCGCGGGGGCGCACGTTGCGGAGCAGCTTCAGGCCTCCGTGGACTGGCTGGCCGACTTGGCGGCGATCGCGCCGCTGGTGGGCTTGCTCGGCACCGTGCTCGGTATGTTCCAGGCGTTTGGCGGCATCGCGAACGACCTTGCGGCGAATGCGCGCCCCGTTGTTCTGGCGCAGGGCGTTTCGCAGGCGATCATCACGACGGTGTTCGGTTTGATCATCTCCATTCCCTGCCTTGCGTTCCACGCATTTCTGCGGCGCCGCACGGCGAAGCGGATTGCGGGCCTTGAGACGCTCGCGCTTCTCCTGCGGAAGGCCTTCTGATGAACTTCCGCCGCAACATCAAGAGAGGCGCGCCGGCGCTTCAGATGTCGTCTTTGATGGACGTCATCTTTCTGCTGCTGTGCTTCTTCGTGACTTCGAGCGTGTTCTCCCAGTGGGAGACCGAGGTCGCCATTGCGCTGCCGACGGCGAAGTCGGCCACGGTGCCCGGGCGTATGCCGGGTGAGATCATCTTGAACCTCAGCGCGGCGGGTGACGTCTCGGTGAACGGCCAGAAGCTGTCGCTGGACGACGTGACGGGGCGCCTTGCGCGCATCGCCAAGCTCTATCCCGGCCAGCCGGTGGTGATTCGTGCCGACAAGACGGCTTCCTACGACAAGCTGATGGGGCTGATCGATGCCTGCCGCGCGGCCGATGTGTGGAATTTCTCTCTGGCGACCCAGGACGAGGAGAAGAAGTAGCATGAAGATTCGCCTGTTTGCATGTGTCGCGACACTGTCCGTCGCGGTGTTTCCCGTTTTGGGGACCGAGACGGGATCGCACTGGAACGGAGGGCGCACGGTTCCCGTGCATCGGCTGGCGCCGCGTGATGCGGAGGGCGAGAAGGTTTCACCATCCGGAAGGCTGCCGCGGCCGATTTCGATGGAGCAGACCTGCGGGCAGTGCCACGACGTGGCGTCGATGCACCGGGGTAGCCATTTCCGCACAGGGCTGGACGCGGGCGACGCGCCGGAGTCCGTGGTCGTCGAGCCGTGGTTCTGGGCCGACGAGAAGACGGGCACGGCGATTCCGCTTTCGCTGCACGGCCAGGAGGGGGCGTATCGCCCGGCGGACGTGGGCCTTTCCTGCTGGCAGTGGACGAAGATGTTCGGCCGCCATTTCCCCGGCGGCGGCATCGGGTGCGACACGAACGCGATGAACGAGGTCGCGGGTGACCGGCAGCGGTGGTTCGTGACGGGAGCCCTGGGGCCGAACTGCCTGGCCTGTCACCAGCAGGACGAATATGATTCGAGCGAGTGGGCCCGCCAGGTGCTGCGGGAGAACTGGCAGGGCGCGGCGACGGCCGCCTCCGGCCTCGCCCGCGTCGGCGGCATGAACGAACGTCTGGAATCGACCTGGGCGGCCGCCGAGAACCCGGATGATCATCTGTTCCGCGTGCCGGAGACGACGGAGTATGACCTTTCCCGGTTTGACGAGAAGGGGCGGTGCGTCTTCAAGGTCGGCAAGCCGAAGAACGAGAACTGCCTCGCGTGCCATGGTGTTTCGCAGAAGGGCATGCCGTCCCATGCAATCAAGGGAGACGTCCATTTGCAGCGCGGCCTGCGGTGCGTGGACTGCCATCGGAACGGCATGGACCACCGGGTGAAGACCAGCCGCTGCGCCGGGTGCCATATGGACGAGAAGGGGTCGGGTCCGAAGCCGACGCACGCGGGTATCCCCCTCGTGCACTTCCAGAAGCTCTCCTGCACGGTCTGCCATGTCGGCGTGACGGAGAAAGGCGAGTTGGCTCAGGTTCGCACGCCCCGCGCCAATCGCATCGGTGTCTATGGGCGCGCCCAGTGGGGAACGGATTGCCCGTACATACTTGAACCCGTCTTCGTGCGGAACGCCAAGGGCGTGATCGAACCGCGTCGGATCATGTGGCCGTGTGGGTTCTACCGCGTCGCCGAGGGCGGTGCGTTGAAGCCGGTTTCGCCCGAAGAGGCCGCGTCGCTGACGGGCGACGCGCTGACGGTCGTTGATCGTGTGAAGGCCGCGCTTGAGGTGCTGAAGGATGTGGACGGCCCGATTGGCGTCACGACCTTGCAGGACGACGGAACGCTGTGCTACAAGACGGCCACGAATGTGGTTCCCTTCGTCACGGCGGAGGATCGCTGCGCGGGCGAGTTCCGGAATCTGCTCGCGACGCTCTTCAACGCGAAGGTGGGCGTTTCAAAGGAGAAGGTCGCCGCCTGCCGTGCGGGCAAGGTCTACACGATCGATGGCTCCGGCACCGTGACGGAGTGCGAGGGGGTGACGATTCCCGAAGGGGAGACCTTCCCCGTGGGGACGCTCTCGGCAGACGGAAAGACATTCGTTCCGATGGTCGACAAGTGGACGCTGGAGCAGTATCGGCAGGTCAAGGACTCGGACCGGCCCTTTACGCAGGAGATGGTGCGGCGCGCGCTTGCAGCCGCGGGGACGGAGATCCGCTATCTCGCAAGCGGACTCGTCTTCTCGCTGGACGAGGCGGGGCGGCTCGTGAAGACCGCAGGTGCGCCGGAGGCCCGTCCCGTATCCTGGCCGATTGGCCATGACGTGCGCGCGGTCCGCAAAGCGCGCGGTGCGTCGCCGGCCAAGTGCGCGGACTGCCACACGGCCGATTCGGCGTTCTTCCTTGGGAAGATCGAGCCGGCCGGACCAGTGCTGGGTGTTGACGCCCCGGCGCTCTCCCAGGCTGAGCTTCTGGGCGTGAGCGGGTTCTACCATGCGACGCTGGGAACGACCTTCGCGATGCGACCGCTCTTCAAGGTCTTCCTGTGGACGGTCTTCGGTTTGCTCTGTCTGTTCGCGGCGGCGGCGGCGGCGGTGGCGCTGAACCGCCTGGGCAAACTGATCGCGGATTGCTCCGATTCCTTCGCCTGTGGCCTCGCGAAGTGGGTGATCGACGTGGGCTTCGTATGTAGCCTCGCCTATCTGGCGCTCTCCGGCGTGCTGGGGTGGCTGATGGGCGCCATGACGGGCTGGTGGCTGGTGCTCCACATGGTCGCCGGCGGCGGCTTTGCGGGGAGCGTGGTTCTGATTGCGGCGATGCGCGCATCGGAACGCACGGAACGCGGCATTGACATGGCCGTCGCCTGGGCGTTCTGGGTGCTCTTCGCGGCGGGTACCGTGTTCACGGCGGTGATGCCGATGATGACGGTGTTTGGTGGCCATGGGCAGGAGATTCTGCTGTGGAGCCACCGGTGCGTCGCGCTCTGCTTCGCGGCCGTCAGCTGCCTGATTTGCCGATTCTGCCTGAGGGGCGCGAAACACTGACGTGGGCAGGTTCTCCCACAAAGCCATGGACACCGAATTTTCGGTGTCCTTTGGTTTGAATGAGGACGAAGCGCTGTGCGCGGCCGCAGCCGCGGCGTGTTTCGACCGCATCGACGAGTTGGAGCTGTTGCTCTCGCGATTCAACGACACAAGCGACGTGGCGGTGATCCGGGGGCTTCCGGATGGCGGCGTCGCCACAATCGCGCGCGAAACGATGGATGTGCTGGTGACGTGTGCCCAGGTTTGCGCCGCGACGGGCGGCGCATTCGATCCCACGGTCGAGCGGCGGAATTTCGGCGAGTTGATACTGGACGTC
>JBJEWG010000126.1:0-2594 GCA_051884935.1 Kiritimatiellia bacterium
TTATCGTGATGGCGGCGACGCTGATGGTGATCAAGAGCCGCATGCTGCTGCCCGTCGACCGCCGCGTCGCCGAGGAGGGCGTGGAGGAGGAGTGGGTGGACCCGCGCCTCGACCTCGTGCGCCAGCTCGTCGAATACAAGAAGTTCAAGGACGCCGCCGGCAAGCTCGGCGAATACGAGGCGCTGGTGCAGGAGAGCTTCGACTACGGCGGCGGGCGGCCCAAGTTCGAGAAGACGGCGGCGGACGCGGCCGACGCGCTTTCGCGGATCGACCTCTACGACCTGCTGACGGCCTTTCAGGACGTGCTGGCGCGGCTGAACGAGGTGCCGCAGGGGGAGCTGAAGGGCGCGCGCTTCAGCGTGCCGGAGAAGATGGACTTCATTCTGGAGCGGACGCACGCGGACGGGCAGGTGGCGTTCTCGCACCTCTTCACGGCGCAGTCGCCGCGCGGCGAGGTGATCGTGACGTTCCTCGCGCTGCTGGAGCTGCTGCGCCAGCACCGCATCATCGTCTACCAGAACGCCGCGTTCCACGAGATCACCGTGCTCCCGTCGAAGGAGACGCCGGGCGACGCGCCGCTTGAGGCGCCGGACGAATGGTGAGCGGGGCGGCGAGGAATTGGGAAGTTGAGGAGTTGAACAGACGGCATGGCAGAAGAAGTCACAGACGAGATTGTTGAACCGGCGGCGCCCGAGGCGGCCGCGCCGGAGGCCCCGGTGAAGCTCGACGCCGTCAAGCCGAAGGGGCCTCGGCTGCCGCTGCCCTCGTCCCTTCAGGAGATTGTCGGCGCGCTGCTGTTCGCGAGCGAGTCGCCGCTTTCGGCGGCGGAGCTGCGCACCTGCATTCGCGGCGTCGCGCCCGAGGAGGGCGAGGACGCGGAGGTCATGTCCGTCTACCAGAGCTGCACGTCGCGCGAGATCGAGCAGGCCCTGCACGGTCTGGAGAAGGAGCTTGAGCGGAGCGGCTGCGGATTCCACCTCGTGTGCGCGGGCGGCGCCTACCGGCTTCAGACGAATCCGGCGTGTGGGCGCCATGTGCGCGCGCTGCTGAAGCTGGACCGGCCGAACCGCCTCTCCCGCGCCGCGCTTGAGACGCTGGCGATCATCGCCTACCGCCAGCCGATCACGAAGGCCGAGATTGAGCAGATCCGCGGCGTGGCCGTCGATACGATCGTCAAGTCGCTCGTCGATCTCCAGCTGGTTCGCCTGGTGGGGCGCAGCGAGCTGCCGGGGCATCCGTTCCTCTACGGCACGTCGCCGCTCTTCCTGGAGCATTTCGGGCTGGCGTCGCTGAGCGAGCTGAACGAGATCGACCCCACGCTGCAGCGGTCCAATCCGCGTGAACGCGCGAAGCTCTTCGTCAAGGAGAAGAAGGTCGAGGAGGCCCCCGTCGAGGAGAGGCCCGCAGAGGCGGTAGCCGAAGCGGAGGCGGCTTCGGCGCCTGTCGCCGCCGAGCCGGAGGTCGAAGAGGATGTGGTGGAGGAGGCCGAGGCGGCGCCGGCGCGCCGCGTCTCCTTCCGTCCCGACGACGATGACGAGGCGTTGATTGACGATACGCCGGATGACATTGACGACGCGGATGACGACGAGTCGCTTCTGGACGATGACGAAGACGATGAAGATGATGACGCCGAGGAAGAAGAAGAGGAAGGAGAGGACGATGAGTAAACGGAGTCTGGTGAGGGTTGGCGTGTTTGCGGGACTGCTCGCGGCGCTGTGCGGCTGCGACAGGGGGCCGTCGCTTTCCGAGATCGAGGCGACCGAGCGGGCGTCGCGGCTCTACACCAATGCGATGGACGATCTTCAGGCGGGGCGGATGGACGCGGCGATTCGCGGGTTCGAGCGCGTCGTCCTCCAGGAGCCGAAGTCGTATTCCGCACACTTCCAGCTGGCAACGCTGCTGCAGGACGTCCGAAAGGACTACATCGCCGCAATTGCCCACTACCGCGACTATCTGGCGCTGCGTCCGGCTTCGGACAAGGCGACGGTCGCCCAGGATCGCGTCAAGCTGTGCGAGACGCTGCTGTCGGCGGAGGTTCTGCGGAAGGCGGGCGGGAGCGCGTCGGGCAAGCTCGCGGAGGACAACGAGAAGTTGACTGCGGCCCGGGACGCGCTTGACGCGCAGGTGAAGAGGCTGGAGGGCGAGCTTGCCAAGGCGAAGCGGGAGATCGCCCGCCTTGAGGCCGAGGGCGCGTCCAAGAGCCGTCTGCTGCAGAAGCTCAGCGAGGCCGATGACGTGAAGGCGTCCAAGGCGCCGTCCGTGCGCGAGGCGCTGGCGTCGTTGAAGGAGGAGCGGGAGGAGGTGCAGCGCCGCCGCCTGAAGCCGACGGATGCGGAGCTGCTCGACGAGGACGACGGTGTCTCGTCCGAGGACCGGATCCGGAATTCGGCGGACATCAGGAAACTGAAGAGCGAGCTCGCGAGCCTGGACGCCGAGCCGCAGCCCCCGCGCCCGGACGCGACTTCGGCGAAGGCCACGGCGGCAGAGGCGGGGACCCCGCCGACCGCGTCCGACAGGAAGAAGAAGGACGGGCCGAGTTCGCTTGAGACGATGTTCGGTGGTATTGGGCAGAAGAAGGCGAAGGCCTCCGCGGC
>JBJEWG010000127.1:0-13798 GCA_051884935.1 Kiritimatiellia bacterium
TTGATTTGCCGTTTCGTCGGGAGGAGAATGCCGCACCCTCGGTAGGGGAATGGCGCACTCTCGGGAGGGGAATGGCGTACTCTCCCGCATCACCCGCGCGGGCGCTCGGTCGAGAAGGGTCACTGGCCGGTTGAAAAGAATCGTTGATTCGGATGGCTGTGAGTTCGGGTTTTCTGCTATAATCCGGGCATGGAGATTCGCAGTTTGGTTCGTCAGATGTCTTTGTTCGCATTCGCTCTTGTCGCGGGGACGGTGGTCGGCGACGGTGCAGCGGACGCTCAACTGAAGGGGGCTACACGCACGGTGAAAAAGGATGTAACAGTCGTTTTATACGACGATTTTACGGCATTGGACGTGTTCGGCCCGGTCGAGGTGCTGGGGAAAATCGCGTCCTATGACATTGGTTATGCGTCCCTGCATGGCGGCATTGTCCGCAATCAGCAGGGCATCCGGATTGAGACGCGCGCCATGGAGACGGTCGGGACAAGCGAGATACTGTTGATTCCTGGCGGATATGGAAGCCGTAAAGTCATACAGAATGTCGAATTCATCGGGCAATTACGCAGATTGATGGGGCAGTCCAAGTATGTGCTGTGCGTCTGCACGGGTTCCGCCCTCGCGGCGGCGACGGGATTGCTGGACGGGAAGAAAGCCACGTCCAACACGCGGGCGATGGACTGGGTGAAGAGCCAGGGGCGGAATGTCCGTTGGGAGGGCGATTCGCGGTGGGTCATCGACGGAAACATCTACACGTCCGCAGGCGTCTCGGCGGGGACGGACATGGCCCTGGGGTTTGTGAGGGACAAGTTCGGAAAGCCGGAGGCTCTTCGCATCTGCAACGCCATGGAATACAACTGGAATGTGGGTGCCGCCCGCACCGCTTGTGAGTACTGAAATCTACGGGGGCGGGTGCAGAGGGGCGCGAATGTGTGCTATAATAAGGTGTGATTCGCTCGGGGAGTTCCCTTCCCCGGGGAGACGGATATCGAGGATCGCATGAAGACATCTACGACAATCGCCCTTTTTTCGCTTCTTCTCACTCTAATTATCGGTTGCGGCAACGAGACGCCGACGTCGGCGGCCGCGCCGGACGACGGTTCGGGCGCCGTCGCGAAGGGAATGGCGGCGCTGGAGGTGCAGGACGTGCGCGGGGCGATCGCCGAGTTCCAGAAGGCGGCGAGCGTCTGCGGGACGAACTTCGAGGCGCGTGTGCAGCTGGCTCTGGCGCATCTGCGTCTGGGAGAGGTGAGGGAGGCGGAGACGGCGATAGTGGCCGCGCGGGAGATCTGCCCCGAGTCGGCGGAGGCGCGCCTGATCGACGGTCAGGTGGCCTACCTCAAGAAGGACTACGCGCGCGCGCTGGGGGACTTCGCGGCGGTGGCGGGCGAGAAGTCGCTGTCGGCGACGCTGCGCAGCGAGGCGCTGGCCGCCCGGGGCGTGGTGGAGATGGCGCAGGGGGAGAACGAGCTGGCGCGGATTTCGCTGCTGCGGGCGATGCGTCTGAACCGCCGCAACGCCGCGGCGTGGTATCATCTGGGGGTGCTCTCGCGCAACAGCGGGTTCAACGAGGCGGCGCTGGAGCAGTTCGACATGGCGGCGCGGTTCTCGGACCCGCGCGAGGCGCGCACGAAGCGGCTCAGCCGCGACGTGATCCCCGCGCTGCGGGGGGCCATCCAGAAGGCGGCGGCCTCGAAGCCCGGCGTGGCGAAGCGCGACCCGGGGGCGGCCGCGAAGCTGCTGGGCGAGGGCGAGGCGCTGCAGAAGAAGAAGATGATCCGCGCCGCGATCAAGAAGTACGAGGCGGCGTTCGCGGCGGACCCGCTGTCGGACGTGGCGGCGGTGAAGTACGCCTATCTGCTCGCGCTGAACGACAAGTCGGCAGCCGCCGTGGACAAGGCGCTCGCGGCCTACCGCGCGGCCAGCGAGCAGCGTCCAGAGAGGCAGTCCAACTACCTTGCGGCGGCCCGGCTGGCGTATGCGAACGGGCGCTGGGCCACGGCGGCGAAGATCATGAACCGCGCGGTGGCGCACGACCCCGAGAACCGTCAGACGCTGGACCTGCTCATCGCGGCGCTCCAGAAGGCCGGGAAGGGGAAGCTGGCGGAGGCGTGGACGGCGTACCGGGCGGACGTGAAGTGAGATGCCGTTCGAGCTGACCATTCTCGACTGGGCGCTCTGCGGGGCGCTCGCGCTGCTGGCCGCGATCGGGCTCTTCCGCGGGCTCTCGGGGGAGCTGGGGTCGCTGGCGGGGCTGGCGGCGGGGCTGGCGGTGGGGTGGGTGCTCTACGGCACGGCGCGGGGGTGCGCGGCGGCGCTGGGGTTCGCCGCGCCGGGGCTGGCGACGCCGACGGCGGCGGTGATCGACTTCTGCTTCGGGCTCGTCGCGTTCGGGCTCGTGCGGTGGGCGGTCGCCCGGTTCGTCTCGTTCTGCCTGGGGCGGGTGGCGAACGCCTTCTTCGGGCTGCTGAGCGGCCTCTTCAAGGGCGCGGCGCTGGTGGGGGTGCTCACGGGCGTGGGGATCATGACGCCCGGGACGTACTCGGAGGGGGTGCTGGCGGGCCACTCGGGGGTGATCCGGACGATCGCGGCCTGGGCGGACGCCTACGCGGCGGGGGCCGCGCGATGAGGGAGCTCCCGGACGTCGAGCTGATGGCGCTGGCCGCGGCCGACCGGGAGGATGCCTTCGCGATTCTCGTCGAAAGATACAAGGACGTTCTGCTGAACCTTTTCCTGCGCAAGGGCGTTTCATACGCCGATGGACAGGATCTCGCGCAGCGGACGTTCCTGCGGCTCTGGAGGTACAGACGGAAGTACGAGCCGCAGGCCAAGTTCACGACGTTCCTGTTCCTCCTCGCGGGGCAGGAGGCGGTGGACTTCTTCCGCGCCGCGAGCCGCAGGGCGGGGCTTGTCGAGGGGCTGACGCGCGCGGCGGAGGTGGCGGCCGACGTGAAGGCCGCCGCCGGGGCCGTCGATGGCGAAGCCGTTCGGCGGGCGGTGGCGCAACTCTCGCCCGGCCTGCGGGATGTGGTCGAACTCGGGGTGTTCCAGGACCTGCCCTACGCGGACGTGGGGGAGGCGCTGGGGATACCGGTGGGCACGGTGAAGTCGCGCATGTTCAATGCGCTGCGGAAGCTGAAGGAGCTGCTGGCATGAAAGAAGAGATGGACGAGGGGCTGCGCGCGTTCGCGGCGTCGCTGCGCGCGGCGCCGCAGGCGCGCACGTCGCCGGACTTCACGGCGCGCGTGATGGGCGCCGTGCGGGCGGAGCGTCGGCGGCGGTGGCTGTGGCGCGCGGCGGCGGCGCTGCCGATCGCGGCCGGCTTCGCGGTGCTGATGGCGGTGGGCACGGCGCTGTTCCGTCCGCGCCCCGTCTGGTCCACGGAGATTCTGGTGGCCTGCCAGCGGGGGGACGGCACGTTCTCGGCGTCGTCGGCGGCGCCCTACGTGCAGGCGTTCGCGGTGACGGCGCTCGCGAAGGACCGCGCGGCGGGCGTGGGGCCGCTCGATTCCGCCGTGGGGGCGCTGGTGCGCGACCAGACGGCGGAGGGGGGGTGGGCGAGCCCGTCCCTCAGCGCCCGCAACGTGGTGGCGCTGCGCGCGGCGGCGGAGGCGGGGGCGGCGGGGGCGCAGCGGGCCTACCGGCGGGGGCGCAGGTACCTGCACGCGAACGGCATCGGCGAACTCTCCGCGGGGGACCTCGTGCGCGCGGCGCGCGCGGCGGTGGCGCGGCTGGGGGGCGACGCCGACCGCGGGCTTGCGTGCAGCGTGGCGCTCTGCGCCCGGTGAGGGGGCGGTTGTGCTATACTCTGCGGCATGAAGAACATCATATGGACCGCAGTTGTTCTCGTGGCGGGCGCGCTCGCCGCGATGGAGAAGGTTGACCTGAACGGGCTCTGGGACTTCCGCTTCGAGCGGGGGAAGTCGCTTGAGGAGGTGGGCGCGCCGGGGTTCGCGGCGAACGACAGGATGGTGGTGCCCGGGTGCTGGAACTCGATGTCGCACTGGTTCAACCAGCACGGCACGGGGCTCTACCGCACCCGCTTCGCGCTGAAGGACGGCTGCGCGAACGCCTTTCTGGTGGTGGACGGCTGCGGGCTGCGCTCGAAGTACTGGATTGACGGGCGGGAGGTGGGCTTCAGCAAGCTGCCGTGGAGCCGGTTCGAGTTCGAGACGGGGGCGCTCGCGGCGGGCGAGCACGAGCTCGTGGCGGCGGTGGACTCCATCGTGGACAACGCGAAGGTGAAGCTCTTCTGGGACTTCTACGACTTCTATCCCTTCGGGGGGTTCCACCACGGGGTGTGGCTCGACGTGCAGGCGAGGCCCGTCGAACTGCGGCGCGTGGTGGTGCGCACGCGCGACTACAGGACGGGACGCGTGGAGCTTGAGGCGCAGTTCGCGGGGGCGGGGGCGCCGGGCGAATTCACGGCGGCGGTCGCCTTCGACGGCGCGGCGGCGCGGGAGGTGGCGTTCACGAACCGCCGCGCGACGGTGAGCGTGCCGAACGCCCGGCCCTGGTCGCCCGAGGCCCCTCATCTCCACCGGGTGTCGGTCGCGTGGCCCCACGGGGCGGAGCCGGTGCGCGCGCGCTTCGGCGTGCGGCAGGTGGGGACGGCGGCGGGGCGCGTCACGCTCAACGGCAGGCCCGTCTACCTGAAGGGCGTGAACCGCCACGAGGCGCACTACGAGTTCGGCGCGACGACGCCGGTCCAGCTGATGTACGAGGACGTGAAGAACCTGAAGGACCTCGGCGGCAACTTCATCCGCGGCAGCCACTATGCGCAGTGCGAGCGGTTCCTGGATCTCTGCGACGAGCTCGGCGTGCTCGTGTGGGAGGAGTCCCTGGGGTGGGGCAACCGGAGGCAGCAGCTGGCGGACACGGAGTTCCGCCAGCTGCAGGAGGAGGAGACGCGCCTCATGGTGCGCAACTCGATCAACCACCCGTGCGTGATCATCAGCGCGTTCCTGAACGAGCCGGACTCGAACCTGCCCGAATGCAAGAGCCTCGTGGAGCGGCTGATCGACGTCATCCGCGCGGAGGACACGGGGCACCTCGTGACCTTCGCGAGCCACCGCACGAGCTCGTGCATCTCGCACGCGAAGACGGACCTCATCGCGTACAACACCTATCCGTGCTGGTACGGCGACGAGATGACGACGGGTGAGCCGGAGGAGATGCGCGCGAACATCCGGCGCAACCACGAGCGGATCGTGAAGTACTTCCGCGACCTCTACAAGGACGAGCGGCCGATCCTCGTGAGCGAGACGGGGGTTAAGGCGGACTACGGCGTGCGCGACCCGCGCGGGCGGGCGCAGTACACGGAGGACTTCCAGGCGGAGTATGAGCAGATGATGCTGGAGGAGATGTTCGCGGTGAAGGAGATCGCGGGCGTGGCCATCTGGCAGTTCACGGACTGCAAGACCTACACGCGCACGAAGGGGATGCGCAACCGGTCCTACGGGGTCAACACCGGGGGGCTCTACGACCTCTACCGCCGCCCGAAGCTCGTGGTCGATGTGGTGCGCGAGCAGTTCGGGAAGGACGTGCGGTAGGCGCGGCGACAAAATTGTACGATTCGGGGCGGGTTTTGCTTGCGCCCGGGAAAGGGGTGTGGGATAATTCCCCTCGTTTTCAACCAAAAGGACGAATCATGAAGACAATCGAAGGCAATTTGACGGCGAAGGGCCTGAAGATCGCGCTCGTGGCGAGCCGCTTCAACTCCTTCCTCGTGGAGCAGCTGGTGAAGGGCGCGGCGGATGCGTTCACGCGCCTCGGGGGCGATGCGGAGAGCCTGGTGCTCGTGCGCGTGCCGGGGGCCTACGAGATTCCGGTGACGGCGAAGAAGCTCGCGGCGGGCGGCGCGTTCGACGCGGTGGTGGGCCTAGGCGCGGTGGTGCAGGGCGCCACGGCGCACGCGGGGCTCATCTGCGAGACGACGGCGCGCGCGTTCAACCAGATCGCGCTCGAAACGGGCGTGCCGGTGACGGACGGCGTGGTGAGCGCCGAGAACCTCGAACAGGCGGTCGAGCGCTGCGGCACGAAGCAGGGCAACAAGGGCTTCGCCGCCATGCAGGCGGCCATCGAGCTCGCGAACGTGCTGAAGCAGATCTAAGAGGCGCCCGCCCGCGCCCGAAGGCAAACGGGGGCGGCAGGACGCAGTTACTAGCAAAACCAAAGAAAGGCAGAAGAAAATGGCAGTCAAGAAAGTGGCGTTCCTCACGGCGGGCGGGCTGGCGCCCTGTCTCAGCTCCTCGATCGGGTTCCTGATCGACGAGTACACGAAGAAGGCGCCGGAAGTCGAGATGATCGGCTACATCAACGGCTACATGGGCCTGCTCAAGGGCGAGTACATCACGGTGACGCCCGAGGTCCGCAAGAACGCGCTGGTGCTCACGCAGCACGGCGGCAGCCCGATCGGCAACAGCCGCGTGAAGCTCACGAACGTGGAGGACTGCGTGCGGCGCGGCCTCGTGAAGGAGGGGCAGGACCCGCTCAAGGTGGCGGCGGACCAGCTGGTGAAGGACGGCGTGGACGTGCTCCACACGATCGGCGGCGACGACACGAACACGACGGCGGCCGACCTCGCGGCCTACCTCGCGAAGAACAACTACGCGCTGACGGTGGTGGGCCTGCCGAAGACGATCGACAACGACGTCTACCCGATCAAGCAGTCGCTCGGCGCCTACACGGCGGCGGAGGAGGGGGCGAAGTTCTTCGCGAACGTCGTGAAGGAGAACAGCGCGAACCCGCGCTCGCTGATCATCCACGAGGTGATGGGGCGCAACTGCGGCTGGCTGACGGCGTTCACGGCGATCAACTACCACAAGATGATCCAGCGGCGCTTCAAGTTCCTGCCGGAGTTCGGCCTCACGCGCGATCGCCAGGACGTCCACGCCGTGTACGTGCCCGAGTCGAAGGTGGACATCGAGGCCGAGGCCGCCCGTCTGCGGAAGATCATGGACAAGCACGACTGCGTGAACATCTTCATCTCCGAGGGCGCGTGCGTGAAGCAGATCATCGCCGAGCTCAAGAAGCAGGGCGAGGAGATTCCGCTGGACGCGTTCGGCCACCCGCGGCTCGACAAGGTCAACGTGGGGCAGTACTTCGCGAAGAAGTTCGCGGCGAAGCTCGGCGCGGAGAAGACGCAGGTCTTCAAGAGCGGCTACTTCGCCCGCGCGGCGGCGCCGAACAAGAAGGACCTGCGCCTCATCCACGCGTGCGCGGAGAAGGCGGTCGAGTGCGCGCTCGCCGGCATCGGCGGCGTGGTCGGCAAGGACGAGGACCGTCACAACGAGCTGCGCGCGTGCGAGTTCCCGCGCATCAAGGGCGGCAAGCCGTTCAACGTGCGCAACAGCCGCTTCCGCAAGATGCTCAAGGAGATCGGCCAGCCGCGTCCCCGCAAGACGCGCGTCGTCAAGAAGTGAGCGGCGGTGGTGGTCCATACCGAAAGGAATTGAAAGATGGCAGATGAGAAGAAGACCGTTCCACGCGGCGTGATCGTCGAGTTCGACTTCACGGCCGTGGACGGCGCGCAGATTCTATTCGACATCGCGAAGAAGGTGCTCGCGGCGCGGGGCGTCGACCTCACGATCAAGCTTGAGGCGATCCACCTCGTGGGAGGCAACTACCAGGGCGGCCTCGCCGAGCTCTTCGAGGCGCTTGGGATCAAGGCCGACGCGGCCGCGGTGGCGCAGGAGC
Organism: Kiritimatiellia bacterium; assembly: GCA_051884935.1. Classification (GTDB taxonomy): domain Bacteria; phylum Verrucomicrobiota; class Kiritimatiellia; order RFP12; family UBA1067; genus RUG572. Next base: position 7,696 of record JBJEWG010000127.1, read on the forward strand.
TCGCCGAGGCGTTCAAGGCCGCCCTCGCCGAAAAGGCGGCGGCGGCGGTGACGCCCGGCTTCAAGGCGTTCGTCAAGGCCCTCACGGCGAAGGGGGTGAAGGTCGTCGTCGCCACGCGCTCCGACGTCGAGCAGCTCAGGTCCGCGCTGGCGGACCTCGATTCGGCGCTCGTCGTCCCGTACGCCGAGCCGTCGAACACCTACGGCAACTGCAAGTGGGACGCCTGGCGCCGCGCGTGCAGCCAGAACGGGCTTGTGGACGTTCTCACGGTCGCCGTGACGGGTTCGGGCAAGGGCGTGAAGAGCGCCCTCGTCGCCGGCATGAGCGCGCTCGGGATCGTGCACGACCACGTGGCCTATCAGGACTTCGGTGGCGCGGACGCGGTCGTCGAGGCCGGCTTCGACGCGAAGCTCGCGGGCGTCGTCGCCCGCATGCTGCACCTGTGAGTCGTTCCATGACGGGCATCGAACGCCTTCATGAAATCGTGACCCGTCTCCGGAATCCGGAGACGGGTTGTCCATGGGACCGGGTCCAGACGCTTGAGACGCTGAAGCCGTGCGTGCTTGAGGAGACGTACGAGCTGCTTGCGGCGATGGGGCGCCCGGAGGACCAGGCGAACCACGTCGAGGAGCTCGGCGACGTGCTCCTTCAGGTGATGTTCCAGTGCGTGATGGCCGAGCAGGAGGGGCGCTTCACCTTCGACGACGTGGCGAACGCCATCTCGGACAAGCTGGTGCGGCGCCATCCCCACGTCTTCGGTGACGTTGACGCGAAGGACACCGCGGCCGTGATGCGGAACTGGGAGCTGATCAAGCAGCAGGAGCACCGGAAGGAGGCGCGCCACAGCGCGCTCGACGGCGTGCCCGCCACCCTGCCCGCGCTGCTCAAGGCGCAGCGCTCGCAGGAGAAGGCCGCGCGCGTGGGGTTCGACTGGAAGGACGCGAAGGGGCCGCTCGCGAAGATACGCGAAGAGCTCGCCGAGCTTGAGGAGGCCGTCGCCGCTTCGGGGAATACGTCCCTCGATGGGCACGTGAAGGAGGAGCTGGGCGATCTGCTCTTCTCCGTGACGAATCTGGCGCGCCACCTCAAGGCGGACGCCGAATCCGCGCTGGAGGGCGCCACCACCAAGTTCGCGCGGCGGTTCCGCGCCGTCGAGGCGGGGGCGAAGGCCGAAGGACGCGATCTCAGGTCGATGACCCTCGCGGAGATGGACGCCCTGTGGGAGGCGGCCAAGACGGGCGGGGCGTGACGGTCGAAGTCATCAGGCCGCATGGATTCTGCATGGGCGTGAAGGCCGCGATCGAGACGGCGCTTCGCGCCCTGTCGGCTTCCCGCGTCGTCTACTGCCTGCATGAGCTCGTGCACAACGAGCGCGTGGTGGCGGACCTGAGGGCGCGGGGAATGCGCTTCGTGGAGGATCTATCCGAAATCCCCGAGCGGGGGAGCGTCGTGCTTTTTTCGGCGCATGGCGTGCCGCCCGTCGTGCGGCGGCGCGCGGCGGATCTGGAGTTGAACGTTCTCGACGCGACCTGCCCGTTCGTCGCCCGCATCCACCGCCAGGTGCGCTCCTACGCGGCGCGCGGGATACCCGTGGTGGTGATTGGCCATGCGGGGCACGTGGAGGTGTGTGGCATCGCCGGCGAGGCGCGTGACGCGGGGGCGCGCGTTGAGGTGGTGGCGACCGTGGCCGACGTCGCCGGATTGCCGTTCCCGGCGGATGCCGCGATCGGCGTCGTGTGCCAGACGACGCTGTCGGCCGACACGGTGGAGTCCGTCGTCGCCGCGCTGCGGGCGCGCTTCCCCCGGCTGGAGACGACCCCGGCCTCCGAGGCGTGTACGGCGACGCGGGAGCGTCAGGAGGCGGTGCGGGCCTTCGTCGCGCGGGGCGGCGACGCCGTGCTCGTGCTGGGCAGCGCGAAGAGCTCGAACACGCGGCGTCTGGCCGAGATCGCCGAGGCGGGGGGCGCGCGGACCTGGCGGGTCGGGAACCTCGACGATCTTGCGCGCTGCGACTTCTCGGGCGTGGCGTGGTTGGGCGTCACGTCGGGCGCCTCGACGCCGGAGGCGTTCTTCGACCAGGCGGTGGCCCGCGTGGAGACCGCCGCCGCCGGAATCTGATATACTCTCCCCCATGAAAGCATTTAAGAAGATGAGGGCGTTGCTGGCGGCGGTTGTGGTTTGCATGGCCGTTGGCGTATTTGGGGGCGAGCTGGCGCTTGGATTCGAGATGCAGGACGGCACGCGCCGGGAGGCGACCGCGCCGCTTGCGTTCGAGAAGGGGCGTGCCACGTTCCGTCTGGCGCGCGCGGACGTGCCGAAGGGCCTGCGCCGGCTGAAGATCACCTGCGCCGACGCGCGGGTCCCCGCGGGGACGGATGGCTACTGGGTGAACTCGGACGGCGAGCTCGGCACCTTCAGGCCGCGTGCGGCGGATGGCGTGCGGCGGAGCGGCCGCCCGCACATGCCGTTCTTCGGCGCGGTGATCCCCGGGGCGTCGTTCGTCGCGATCGTGAAGGGGATGCCCTACAACTACTCCTTCTCCGTCGAGTTGAAGAAGGGGGTGTACGAGCTCTCGATGGCGTACGACCTTCACATGGAGGACGTCTACGAGGATCTTGAGGTCGAATTCATCCAGCTGGAGGGGGCCGATGCGAACTACGCGGGCATGGCGCGCGTCTATCGCGCCCATCAGCTGGCGCGCGGGGCCGTGAAACCGCTGCGGGAGCGGGCGAAGGCGCAGCCGATTCTCGACTATGCGGCCCAGTGGCCGGAGGTGCGCGTGCGGCATGCGTGGAAGCCGGTGCCGAGCCCGGAGCCGGATCAGACGGTGAAGAACGAGCCGCCGGTGAAGCCCGTGATCACTTTCGACCGCCTCCGGCAGATCGCGGACGAGTTCAGACGGCAGGGCATCGGCGGCGCGGAGTTCTGCCTCGTGGGCTGGAACGTGGGCGGGCACGACGGCCGCTGGCCGCAGGTCTTCCCCGTGGAGCCGAGCCTCGGCGGCGAGGAGAAGTTGAGGGCCGCCATCGCCCATGCGCAGAATCTTGGCTATCAGGTCGTCGCGCACTGCAACCACCGCGACGCCTATCTGATCGCCGACGCCTGGGACGCCGAGTACATCCGGGAGAAGAACGCAGATGGCTCGCTGCGCCGTGGCAGGACGACCTGGGGCGGCGGGCGCATGTACACGATCTGTCCCCAGCGCGCCTACGAGAAGTTCGCGTTGCAGCAGATGCCGATGGTGCGGGCACTGGGCTTCAGGGGGCTTCATTACCTCGACGTCTACAGCTGCGTGGGGGCGGAGCGCTGCGACGATCCGCGCCATCCGCTGGACGAGCGCGCGAGCGTGCGGTACGTCGGGCACATTCTCCAGCTTGGGCGCGACACGTTCGGCGGCATCGCGAGCGAGGGGTCCTACGACCAGAACGCGGGGCAGCTGGACTACGTCCTCTACGTTTCGTTCGCGCGTCCGTTCGAGGCGGCGACCTACCGCGGGCTTGTCGATCGGCTGGTGCCGATGTTCCAGCTCGTCTACAACGGCATCATCCTCTCGAACCCCTACACGACGACGGTCAACGCGCAGATCAAGGGCCGTCCGAGCGAGCTCAAGACGATTGAGTTCGGCGGGCGCCCGACCTTCTACTTCTACGCGAACTTCCTCACGCCGGGCAAGGGACGGAACTGGATGGGCGACGTCGATCTCGAATGCGGCACGGACGAGGCCCTCGCGGCGTCCGTCGCCCATATCAAGCGCGGCGTGGAGGCCTACCAGAAGGTCTGGAGGCTGCAATACGAATTCATGGACGGGCACGACGAACTCGCGCCCGGCATCTACCGCACGCGCTACTCGAACGGCGCGCGGGTCTACGTGAACTACAACGAATCCGAGATCGCCGTCGATGGCGTGAGGATTCCCGCATTGGACTGGATTGTGAGAGAAGAGGTTGGCAAATGAGCTTTGCGCTGAAACTGGATCGGCCCCTGGTCGTCTTCGACATCGAATCGACGGGGGTGAACGCGCGGCAGGACCGCATCATCGAGCTCGCGGCGATTCGCGTGGAACCGGACGGCACGGAGACGGCGAAGTGCTGGCTGCTGAATCCCGGCGTGCCGATTCCGCCGGAGACGACGGCGATTCACGGCATTACGGACGACATCGTGAAGGCGTGCCCCACGTTCGCGGAGGTGGCGGATGAGATCGAGGCGTTCTTCCGGGGGTGCGACCTTTCCGGATTCAACGCGGACCGGTTCGACATTCCCTGCCTTGAAGAGGAGTTCGCGCGCACGGGGCGGAACTTTGACGCAGGCGCCCGACGCCACGTTGACGTGCAGCGCATCTATCACAAGAAGGAGCCGCGCGACCTGTCGGCGGCGGTGCGGTTCTACTGCGACCGCGACCACGCGGGGGCGCACGGCGCCGAGGCCGACGCGCGCGCGACGCTGGACGTGCTCAAGGCGCAGCTCGCGAAGTACCCCGATCTGCCGAAGACGACGGCCGAGATGGACGAATATCTCGTGCCGCGGGACCCGCTGAATGCGGACCGCAAGGGGCTGCTGCGCTGGGTGAACGGCGCGCTCTGCGTCAACTTCGGTCAGAAGAAGGGCTCGAAGCTCACGGACCTCTTCGCCCACGAGAAGAATTGGCTCAAGTGGTTCGTGAAGGGGAACTTCGAGACGGACGCGCGGATGATCGTGAACGATCTTCTTGAAAAGGGTATCTTACCCAAACCGCCGAAATTGTGATATACTACACGACCTTGTGCCCAAAAACGGGGCAGGCGCGGCAGAAAACCGCGAACAGCAACAAACCAAAGTAAAGTCTCAATTACATGGCCATTCGTAAACCTACGATGCCGTCTGAGAAGTCGCAGGCGTTCGCCGCGTTTCTCGAGCAGCAGACGTCCGTGCAGGACGCGCAGTTCAAGCCCGGTTCCATCATCGAGGGCGTTGTCTCCTCCGTCAAGGGCGATGATGTCTTCGTGAGCATCAACTACAAGTCGGAGGGCGTTGTTCCCCGTGAGGAGTTCGGCGACGCCGAAGTCAAGCCCGGCGACAAGTTCCCGGTGATGCTGATCGTCCTTGAAGACGACAAGACCGGCATGGTCAAGCTTTCCAAGAAGGCCGCCGACGACCAGATCCGCTGGCGGCAGGTCCTCGAGCGCTACACCGAGGGCTGCGTGGTCTCCGGCACGATCAAGAAGGACGTGCGCGGTGGTCTGCTCGTCGATGTCGATGGCGTCGAGGCGTTTCTGCCCGGCAGCCAGGTGGACATCACCCCCGTTCGCGATCTCGCGCCCTACATCGGCCAGACCTATGACTTCAAGGTCATCAAGATCTCCAACGAGCGCAAGAACATCATCATTTCCCGCCGTGAGCTCATCGAGGGCACGATGGCCGAGAAGAAGGCCGCGCTGCTCGCCTCCCTCCAGAAGGGCGAGGTGCGCAAGGGCCGCGTGAAGAACATCACGGACTTCGGCGCCTTCATCGACCTCGACGGCATCGACGGCCTGCTCCACATCACCGACATGAGCTGGGGCCGCATCAAGCACCCGAGCGAAATGCTCAAGGTCGGCCAGGAGCTCAACGTCATGGTCCTCGACGTGGACCAGGAGAAGGAGCGCATCTCGCTCGGCCTCAAGCAGACGACGGAGAACCCCTGGACGACGATCACGGAGCAGTTCCCCGTGGACAGCCGCGTCAAGGGCAAGGTCGTCAACCTCGCCGCGTACGGCGCGTTCGTCGAGATTGCCCCCGGCATCGAGGGGCTCGTCCACATCAGCGAGTTCAGCTGGACGAAGCGCGTCGCCCGTGCGAGCGATATGCTCAACGTTGGCGACGAGGTCATGGTTCAGGTGCTCTCCGTTGACGCCGAAAACCAGAAGATCGCGCTCGGCATTCGCCAGACGCAGGAGAATCCGTGGGACAGCGTGATGGACCGCTACCCGGTGGGCAGCCGCGTCAAGGGCAAGGTCCGCAACTTCACGGCGTATGGCGCGTTCGTCGAGCTCGAAGAGGGCATCGACGGCATGATCCACGTGACGGACATCTCCTGGACGCGTCGTCCGAGCCACCCCTCGGAGTGCCTCCAGAAGGGTCAGGAGGT
>JBJEWG010000128.1:0-2572 GCA_051884935.1 Kiritimatiellia bacterium
AAGGACGCAGTTGCGGAGGCGGCCGGCCCCACGCCCGAGCAGCTCAAGGCCCGCAAGGCGAAGAAGCCCTCCTACACGAAGTACGCCGAGGCGAAGCTGATGGCCGAGAAGTGCGGCCTGCCGCTCGTGGTGGCGGCCCTCCCCGACAGCAATCCCGCCGCGCAGTTCCTGAAGCAGAAGGTCATCAACCGCAAGGAGTTCCTCAAGGACTTCGCGGCGCAGAACTGCGTGCTCGCGTTCATGAAGATCAAGGCCGACGGCAAGGACCACAAGAAGATCGACACGCGCGGCCTGAAGGAGCCCGAGCTCAAGTTCCTTGAGAACTTCGCCGTGAGCGACCGCGACGTCTCCCAGGCCAAGCAGCAGAACAAGCCCGAGCCCACCTACAAGGACCTTCACCTCTACCCCCTGGTCATCATGGTGGATTCGCAGTGCCAGAAGGAGCTCTTCCGCTTCGCGAAGTACGACAGGGAGGGCGGCTTCGGCGTGTGGCTCTCGCAGGTGGTGGATAGCTTCCGCACGGCCGGCATCGAGCCGACAATCTCCCCGCTCGTGAACAAGATCATCGAGAACCCCGACGACCCCAAGAAGTGGAAATAGTCGAAATGGCCGACTCGAAGACGTTCAGCTATCCGAAGTGCCGCCTCGTGCGGGGGTCCCAGGCCTCGCTCGACGCGGCGCTGGCCCGTTTCAACGCCCAGCCCGTCGATGACGTTCGTCTCGCCGAGCGGAGCGGCTGGTCGGCTCGGCGCACGACCCTTGCGGCCGAGTGTTCCGTCGAGGGCGTCGGCACGTTTCGCGGGCGCGAGAAGCGCACGATCGTCTTCGCGCCTTCGTCCCGCGCGGGCTGGTGGATCCGCCGCACGGATCAGCCGGAGCAGCTGGATACGCTCGTCGATATCGCGAATCTCTGGACGTCCGCGCGGAACCTCGTGCTCCGCAGCGGCTCGCCCCACAACTACCTCCGCATGGTCGAGCACATCATCGCCCTCAAGGTCGGCCTCGGCCTCGACGACGTGGTGATCAAGACGAACAGCGGCGACCCGCCGCTCTTCGACGACTCCTCCGTGCCGCTCGTCAACGCCGTGAAGGGCGTCGGTTTCATCGAGAAGCCCGAGGCCGCCACCTACATCACCGTCAAGGAGCCCCTCGCCTTCGGCGGGCCGCGCGGCGACTTCCTTCTGTTCCTGCCGGATGACGGTTCCCGCCGAATCCGCCTCGACGTGGCCATCAACTGGAACACCGTCATCGGCGACCAGCGCATCGTCTTCGACGTCACGCCCGAGACCTTCGCCTATGGCGCCTATGCGCGCACGAACGCGACGCATCGCCAGTATCAGATTGCGAAGACGTTCGGCCTGCTCTTCGCCGATACGCGCAACCTCGGCTACAACACGAAGAACATCCTCATTCACGGGCGCACGTGCTGGTATGGCGAGCCCCGCTTCCCGCTCGCCGGTACGGAGAAGTTCCTCGAACCCGTGTGGCACCGCGCCACGCTCGATCTGCTCGCCGCCCTGTCGCTCACCGGCCCCGACCGCTTCGTCGGCACCGTCGTGAGCTACCGCAGCGGCCATACGCAGGACTGCGATGCCGTGCGTGCCCTCTACCGCAACGATCTGCTCGTCACGGCGTAGAATCGGCGCGCGATCTGCCTGCACAGGCCACGCGGTTATTTGTTTCATATGCGTAACCACCGCCACTTGACCGTGGCGGACGCTTTTTGATAAACTCTCCGCCAAATGTTTGGTGAGAGTCAGATAGGGTCGCCTTCCGTCCGTCCCCATAGGGGGGGGGGGGTAATTTCAAACCCATCTAAGAATCTGACAATAACTTCAGTTATGGCGCGTGCGGCCTGTCGTCGGGGAGGACGATGGCGCGTGCGTTTCGTGTTTTCTCCGTACTGCCGGACCGCAGTTTCCCGTCGTCAAACGCTTCGTCGTCGGGGTTCGGACCGTGATTCCGGCGCGGACAGAAAGGGGTGGGTGCGATGAAGAAACTGGTGATTGCCGGATTGGTGATCGCCGCCGCAGTGGTGGCCGCCGCGGCGACTCTGAAGCGGCAGACCGAGGAGAAGCCCTCCAAGGTGAGCGGACGTCATGCGGGTGACACGCGAACCATTACGCTCCCTGGCGGCGCGACGGTGGAACTGTGCTGGTGTCCGCCGGGGTCGTTTCTGATGGGCAGCCCCGCCTCCGAAGAGGGGCGCTTCGACGACGAGACCCAGCGCCCGGTTACATTGGCGCAGGGGTTCTGGCTCGGCAGATACGAGGTGACGCAGCGGCAGTGGGAAAGCGTGATGGGGACGAATCCGTCCTGCTTCAGAAGCCCCGACCGCCCCGTGGAACAGGTTTCGTGGGAGGAGTGCCAGGCGTTCTTTCGGGCCATGCGGAACGCCGTGCCGGGGCTTCGGTGTCGGCTGCCGACCGAGGCGGAGTGGGAGTATGCCTGCCGGGCGGGAACGAAGACGATGCGGCCCGACGAAGAGCTGGAGCTCGCCGCGTGGTACAGGGGGAACGCGGAGGGCGAATCGCATCCCGTCGGCGGCAAGGCCGCGAACGCCTGGGGCCTG
>JBJEWG010000129.1:0-2550 GCA_051884935.1 Kiritimatiellia bacterium
GGCGGTGATCGTGCGGTGAATTGAACTTCCATTCCTCCGGGGAATCGGGTATACTTTCCCGAATCCAAAGGAGAAAATGAAAGGCCGACGACACGTCGGGAGAAACAAGATGGCAAAAGCAACAAAGTACGTGTACTTCTTCGGCGCGGGCCAGACCGAGGGCAACGCCGACATGCGCAACCTGCTGGGGGGCAAGGGCGCGAACCTCGCCGAGATGGCAAGCCTGGGGCTGCCGGTGCCGCAGGGCTTCACGATCAGCACGGAGGCGTGCACGCGCTACTACGACGACGGGCAGAAGATCGGCGCGGACATCATGAGCCAGGTGATGGAGTACGTGGGCAAGCTCGAAAAGTCCGCCGGCAAGAAGTTCGGCGACGCGAAGAACCCGCTGCTCGTCTCGGTGCGGTCCGGCGCGCGCGCGTCGATGCCGGGGATGATGGACACGATCCTCAACCTCGGGCTGAACGAGACGGTGGTGAACTCCCTCGCGAAGCAGACGAAGAACCCGCGCTGGGCGTGGGACTGCTACCGGCGGTTCATCCAGATGTTCTCGGACGTGGTGATGGAGGTGGGCAAGAAGCACTTCGAGAAGCTCATCGACGAGATGAAGGCGAAGAAGGGCGTGCAGCTGGACGTGGAGCTGACGGCGAAGGACCTGCAGGCGCTCGCGGGCAAGTTCAAGGCGGAGTACAGGAACGCGCTCGGCACGGACTTCCCGGACGACCCGAAGGAGCAGCTCGTGGAGGCGATCAAGGCCGTGTTCCGCAGCTGGGACAACCCGCGCGCGAACGTCTACCGCCGCGACAACGACATCCCCTACAGCTGGGGCACGGCGGTGAACGTGCAGATGATGGCGTTCGGCAACCTCAACGACAACTCCGGCACGGGCGTGGCGTTCACGCGCGACCCGGCGACGGGCGAGAAGAAGCTGATGGGCGAGTTCCTGATGAACGCCCAGGGCGAGGACGTGGTGGCCGGCGTGCGCACGCCGATGCCGATCTCGAAGATGGCGGACGTGATGCCCGACGTGTTCAAGCAGTTCCAGAAGATCTGCACGACGCTGGAGAAGCACTACCGCGACATGCAGGACATGGAGTTCACGATCGAGAACAAGAAGCTCTTCATGCTGCAGACGCGCAACGGCAAGCGGACGGCGCGCGCCGCGCTCAAGATCGCCTGCGACCTCGTGGACGAGGGGATGCGCACGGAGCAGGAGGCGGTGCTGATGATCGAGCCGCGCAACCTCGATACGCTGCTGCACCCGCAGTTCGACACGGTCGCCCTCAAGAAGGCGACGCCGGTGGGGCGGGGCCTGCCGGCCTCCCCGGGCGCCGCGTGCGGGCGTATCGTCTTCAGCGCGGCCGACGCCAAGGCGTGGAAGGAGCGCGGCGAGAAGGTGGTGCTCGTGCGCCTTGAGACCTCGCCGGAGGACATCGAGGGGATGAAGGCGGCCGAGGGCATCCTCACGGTGCGCGGCGGCATGACGAGCCACGCGGCCGTGGTGGCGCGCGGCATGGGCGAGTGCTGCGTCTCGGGCTGCCAGGAGATCACGATGGACGAGGAGGGCAGGAAGTTCCGCCTCGGCGGCAAGCTCTTCAAGGAGGGCGACTGGCTCTCGATCGACGGCTCCACCGGCAACATCTACGACGGCGTCATCCCCACCGTTGACGCGACGATCGCGGGCGAGTTCGGCCGCATCATGATGTGGGCGGACAAGTTCCGCCGCCTGCGGGTGCGCACGAACGCCGACACGCCGCGCGACGCCAAGAAGGCCCGCGAGCTCGGCGCGGAGGGCATCGGCCTCTGCCGCACGGAGCACATGTTCTTCTCCCAGAGCCGCATCACGCCGTTCCGCGAGATGATCTGCGCCGACACGGTGGAGGAGCGCGAGCTCGCCCTCAACAAGATCCTGCCGTTCCAGCAGGACGACTTCGAGCAGCTCTTCGAGGCGCTCGACGGCCAGCCGGTGACGATCCGCTTCCTCGACCCGCCGCTGCACGAGTTCGTGCCGCACACCGAGGACGAGATCGCGCTCTTGGCGAAGACGACGCACAAGCCGATCAGCCGCATCAAGGACATCATCGACAGCCTCCACGAGTTCAACCCGATGATGGGCCACCGCGGCTGCCGCCTCTGCGTGACGTACCCGGAGATCGCGGTGATGCAGACGAAGGCCGTGATCCGCGCCGCGATCAACGTGCAGCGCCGCCACAAGGGGTGGAACGTGCGGCCCGAGATCATGATCCCGCTCACGGGCGACATGAAGGAGTTCAAGTTCGTGAAGGACATCGTGGTGCACGTGGCGAACGACGAGATCCAGGCCGCCGAGATCAAGCTCAACTACGAGGTGGGCACGATGATCGAGATTCCGCGCGCCGCGCTCATCGCGGGCGAGCTCGCGGAGGAGGCGGAGTTCTTCTGCTTCGGCACGAACGACCTCACGCAGATGACCTTCGGCTTCTCCCGCGACGACGCCGGCAAGTTCCTCGGTTCCTACTATGACAACAAGATCTACGAGAACGATCCGTTCGCGAAGCTTGACCAGACGGG
>JBJEWG010000130.1:0-2529 GCA_051884935.1 Kiritimatiellia bacterium
CCCTACTGCCGCAATGTAAAGCCAAACTATTGGGGATGGGTGATGCCGTGCTCCGTCTTGGACCCGTTAAGTGGCTTTCTACCCGTACATTCTGAATAATCCGTGCCATTCCGAATAATGTGTGGGCATCTGGTCCGCCTATGACTGTCTGTCCACGACAGAATGGCGGGGAAGAAATCGCGGCCTACGCTTTTGTAAACCGCTGGTCGGGTCTGCGGTCCAGGGGAACATATCGCCCGGTATCCGAGGAAATCGCACAAGAACAAGAAGAGACAAGTCGGTTCATCGGCACAACTCGGGGTCGCTCATCGGCATAACTCGGGTTGGCTCATCGGCATAACTCGGGGTCGGTCATGCGGATGAGGAGGCCAAGGGGGGCCGCAGAGATCAATTTTGAACACCACTATCTCAATCGAAAGTGAAGACAAGCGCACCGTGTCCAAGTGCCGGGTGGGGCACGTTCGCCATCTCTATGGTATAATGTCGGGAACGCATGAAGTATACTTATGCCTATAAGACTTCGGACGGTATTCGTCACGAGGATGTGATATGCGCTTCTTCCCGCGAAGAAGTGTTCACCGCTCTGCGGGCAAAAGGCATCAAGGCGATCAAAGTCGTCGCGGCAGACGGCTCGAAGGCCAACGGCGAGGTGCACAGCGTGCGCAAGCGCGTGATGGCGTTGTCGATAGCGGTTGTTGCGCTTGTCGTCGGGGGAATCGCCTATTTTCTAGGGACGCGCACTGTCGAGGAGGTTGGCGGCCTAGTTCCGTCGTCCGAGGGAGAGACTGACAGCGCTCAATCTTTTTTAACCAATACCACCCGTCGGCAGGTGATTGGCGATGCGGCGATCATCGAGCGGGGCATTCGTACCGGCTGGGCGGACGTCTTTGAACAGGAAGGCGACCGCTTTCTCGCTTCGTTCGCCATCCCGGGCGTCAAGGCCGGGCAGCGCAACACAACAGAGGAATTGCTTCTGGCGGCGCTCAACTCGAAGCATCAAGCGCCCAACACGCCGACTTTAGAGGCCCGGCAGATCATCGCGATGGTTGAGGGCATGAAGGAAGAGGCGCGTGCCTACATCAAGGCCGGCGGCACGGCGGTCGAATACGGCAAGCGCCTCACGGAACGTCAAGACGCCGAGATCGCAATCTTCAAGCGTGTGGCCGATGAACTCGCGCAGTCGAGGCAAACAATGTCCGAAGAAGCCTTTACGGCCCTCTACGAACAGCGCAACGACGAACTGCGCAACCTCGGCATCAAGCCCGTGGTCCTGAACGAGGACTAAGCTTCTTCACAGCAGGTCGATAATGCGGGTGGCGCCCATGTTTGGCTGCGCCGGGTCGGCGTAGTATTTCGAGATCGTTCTAATGTCATCACCTGAGATGGAGACGGCCATTTCGGCGCCGTACTTCTGATAAACGTGGTCGATGCAGATCTTTCGCAGCTCATACGCCGCCTTGTTGCCACGAAAGCCAAGTGCGCGCAGATCGTGGTTGATTTCATCAAACGTCTCGTCGGTGACGTCAAGACAATCTATGCCGCCGAGTTCTTCATAACGCCGCCAAATCTCCTCATGGATTGGCCAATAGACGTGTCGGCCAGATGAAAGCGCCGTCTTGTGCGGAGTGTAATAGAGGTAATGTTGAACCGCCTCCGCCTCGGACCTTCTTTTCCATTCCCCACCCTTTGTCCGCGCGATGAAATTGTCCCTTCCCAACCTCAGTACATCGCCATTGCGCATGGCGAACTCAAGCATCATGGTCGCGGCAAACCACCATTCACCCGTCAATTGCCGATACCAGGCCTTTACGCGCGTCAGCAGTTCCGAAGAGGGCCGTTCATAGCGCGGCGGCTTCGCGCGGAAGTTCGGCATATCCAAGAGTGGAATCTCCCACCCGGCCTCCTGATAATACGGTCGGCACCATCTGGCAAAGACGGCGCGAATCTGACAGAGGTAACTCCAGGCAGTAACCCGGGTGAGGCCCCGTTCGACGAACATCGACAATGCCGCGTCGAATGCCTTGCGAGTCAGCTGTGTAATCGAACCATCAAGGTCAATTCCCGCCGCCTTGCAGACACAACATGTGCCGCGTAATGCGTTGGCAACCGTATCCTCGCTTGGCCGTCCCATCTTCATCCGTTCCGCCTGAGCGATAATGCGATAACATTTCATCACCTGTCTGACTGTGGGTATCATCATAATTCTCCTTGGTTAGGGGTTTTATGATGATTATACTTGGGCGCGCCTCAAGGCGCGCGGGGCCGAAGCGTGCAAAAACGAACCGTCTCTCCGTTCAAGATGCGGAGAGACGGGGATGGGGCCAAAACCCACGCGGCAAGGGGAGGCAACCGACGGTTATTCGTGGTTGAAGAGGTCGTTGATGCTCTGATTGCAGTGGATGCGCTTGATGGCTTCGCCGATCAGGGGGGCGACGCTCAGCACCGTGAGCTTGAACGGGAGCTTCGAGGGGTCGAAGCCCTCGCGGAGCGGAATCGAGTCCGTCACCACGAGCTCATCGAGCTGGGCCT
>JBJEWG010000131.1:0-13456 GCA_051884935.1 Kiritimatiellia bacterium
CCACTCGGCAGTGGAAATTATTTTACTGCCGAGCGGAAGAAATTCCACTGCCCAGTAGAATTTCATCCACTGCCCAGTAAAACTCGCAGTCTCCGAGACGACCCCGCCTTCCCTCCGAGGCGAAGGCACGCTCTCTCGCTCTCAACCGAACCAGACTCTCAGCACGCGCACGGCCAGGGCCAATACGGGACGTCGCCACGAAAGCGGGAAGTCGCGCACCGCCGCCCGCACGACCGCGTCGCGTCCGTAGGCGTTCACGAGGCGCAGCCCCTCGCCGAACGGCGCGCGGCGCGTGAAGACGAGCGCGAGCATTTCGAGCAGCGAGAAGACGCACGAACAGGCGTACATCGGCCCCAACCGGCCACCGCTCTTCGCGTCGAGCTCCTTCCGCTTGCGCAGCAACTCCAGCTTGTTCGCCAGCTCGCGCCGCCCGCGCCGCAGGCGCGCGACCGCCCCCGTGCGCAGAAGGATGTAGTCGTAGAGCGGTTCCTCCACGCAGGTCATCCGCGCGGCGTGGAGCATATACTCGCAGTTGAACATCGCGTCCTCGTAGAGCGCGATCCGCTCGTCGAACCGCACGCCATGCGCCTCGATGAGCGCCCGGCGGTAGACGCACCGCCACACCCCTCCCTGCAAGCGATGCCGATACAGCGGCTCGCCCGCATACCACGCCCGCACCTGCTCGGCCGAATACCCGAAGAGGCGGCTCAGATGCCGCGACACGATCTCCGCGTTGGACGCATACCGGCACGTCCCCTTCAGCGGCACGAGGTGGAACTCCGCCTCGTCCGCCGACCGCTCGCGGTACGGGAACACGCAGTAGTCCGCGCCCGCCGCCTCCATCGCCGCCACGCCTTTCGCGAGCATCTCCGCGGAGAAGGCATCGTCGGGGTCCGCGAAGAAGATGAACTCCCCGCGCGCCGCGTCGAGCCCGGCGTTCCGCGCGGCGCTCACGCCGCGGTTCGGCTGGGTGAGGACGCGGATGCGGGGGTCGCGGCGCGCGGCGGCGGCGAGCTTCGCGCCCGTGCCGTCCGTCGAGCCGTCGTCGATGAAGATCGCCTCGAAGCCCTCAAGCGTCTGCGCCCGCACGCACGCCAGACAGCGTTCGAGCGTCGCCTCGCTGTTCCAGCACGGAATGATGATCGAGGCCGTCACGGCACCGCCCCCTCAGGCGCCGACCCGCGCGCGCAGGAACCGCTTCACCGCCTCGTCGTCGGGCCCCCCCGCCGCGAACGCCTCGACCTCCCCCATCGTCACGTCGTCCCCGCGCCCCGCCACCTTGCAGACGAAGATGCGCGCGTGGCCCGTCCGATAGGCGTTCGCCTCGCTCACGTCGAGCTCCTCGAAGAGCTTCTCGCCGGGGCGGATCCCCGTGAAGACGATCGGGACGTCCACGTAGGGCCGGTAGCCCGCCTGGCGGATCATGTCCTCCGCCAGATCGACGATCCGTACCGGCGCGCCCATGTCGAGCGTGTAGATGCAGCCGTTCCCCATCACGGCGGCCTCCAGGACGAGCCCCACCGCCTCCTCCACGCTCATGAAGTAGCGCCGCATCTCGGGATGCGTCACCGTCACCGGCCCCCGCCGGGCGATCTGCTCGCGGAAGAGGGGCACCACGCTCCCGCTCGACCCCAGCACGTTGCCGAAGCGGACGCACGAGTAGACGGTGCGGCCCCTCGCCGCCGGGCCCGGCGCGTTGAGGCCGAGCAGCAGCACCTCCGCGAGGCGCTTCGTCATGCCCATCACGCTCACCGGGTTCACCGCCTTGTCGGTGGAGATCATCACGAACCGCTCCACCCCCGCCTCCGCGCACCATTCGCCGAGCCGCCGCGTGGCCAGCGCGTTGTTGCGCAGGCCGTCGAGCGGGTTCATCTCCACCATCGGCACGTGCTTGTAGGCCGCCGCGTGCAGCACGATCTGCGGTCGCCATTCGGCGAGCACGCGCCGCATCCGCGCCTCGTCCGCGATGTCCGCCAGCTCCGGCACGCACGCCGCGTTCACCCCCGTCTCCCGCATCTCGCGGTCGATCTCGTAGAGGGCGTTCTCGCCGCGCTCCACCATCACCACGCGCTTCGCGCCGCCGCGCGCCACCTGGCGCACGATCTCCGCGCCGATCGTGCCGCCCGCGCCCGTCACCAGCACGGTCTTCCCGCGCAGCAGCTCCAGCACGGCGGGGCCCCCCACGGACATCTCGCCCCGCCGCAGCAGCTTCTTCTCGTCCCGCCGCGCCTCCACGTAGCGGCGCCACACCACGCGCGCCCCCAGCGTCAGGCACAGCGCGATCACCGTCGAGACGAGCGTGATCGAATAGGGCGGCCGGATGTGCGCCAGGCTCAGGTTCGGCAGATGCCAGCGCAGGTACGCGAGCACGGCGGCGCTCAGCGCGAACGCCCCCACGTAGCGCGGCAAGTCGAGCGTGCTCGTGCGGCGCCACGGCAGACGATAGCACCCCGTCACCAGCAGCGCGAACACCTGAATCAGCCACACCGTCCCGAAGCTCAGCGCGGTGGCGCGCCACCCCCACTGCGGCTCGCAGAAGTCAAAGCGCAGAATGACCGCGGCGAGATACGCCGCACCCATCAGCACGGTATCCGCCACGAGGCACACCAGCCGCGTCAGCACGAAAAGAATCCACTGTTTCCTCATTGAGTGGAATTATAGCACATCTCACCCGGCGGAGACGGCCCGGCGCCGTTCTTCGACCCAGGCGACGTAGCCGCCGTAGACGGCCTCGGCGTCGAATTCGGCGGCGAGGCGCCACACGCCCCGCCGCAGGGCCGCGCGGTCCGCGCCGCGCAGCCTCTCCACCGCCGCGCGGAACGCGACCCCGTCGCCGGCGGCGTAGGTGAACCCCGCGCCGTGGTCCCGCAGCAGCTCCTCCGTCTCGCCGTGCAGCGTGTTCAGCACCGGCAGCCCCGCCGCCGCGTAGTCCGCCAGCTTCCCCGACACGCCCACGCACGCCGCGTCGAACATCGGGATCACCGCCGCGTCGCAGCCCGCCAGCATCCGCCGCAGCTCCTCCGCGCCGAGATAGCCGTGGAAGCGAATCCGCGCGCACCCCGCCGCCAGCGCCCGCAGGTGCGCCTCGTCCGGGCCGCTCCCCGCCAGGTCGAGCGTCACGTCCGCCAGTTCCCTCACGCCCGCGATCACCGTCGCCAGATCATAGGAGGCCCCCATGTTGCCCGCGTAGGCCAGCCGGAGATGTGGCGCCACAGACTCCTCCTGCGGCCCCGCATCCACCCGCTCGATGCCGAGGCGGAAGACCTTCATGGGCGCCGTGGCGCCATACGCCCGCGCCAGATCCACATAGCGCCGCGCAACGCCGACGATCGCGTCGGCGGCGCGGTAGATCCGCCCCGCCGTGCGCCGCAGCGGCGCCAACATCCAGCGCGGCGCCACGCGCTCGAACGTCTCCGGCCACGCATCCTGAACGTCCACCACGAAGAGCGGACGCCGCGCGCCGAGGCGGCAACAGAACTCCATCGCCGCGCACCCCAACGCAAGCGGCGGCAGCGAGGCGATCAGAACGTCCGGCGGCGCGTCCTCACGTTCGGCGCGCGCCCGCCAGCGCGCCGCGAACGCGCGATGGGAGATCACCCGCCGCAGCCCGATGTTGTGCCGATAGGGCGGCGTCTCGACGAGCACCAGGCGAAAGGCGTCCGGAGGCCGGGCCTCGTGCGCCTCAAGCCGGCGCGGCGCCTTCCGCGCGTGGGAGAAGTCGCTCGTCCACAGGGTCACGTCGTGCCCCGCACGGGCGAACGCGCGGGCAAGCAGCCAGTACCGCTGGGGCCGATTCCCCTCCAGCGGCAGATTGTCGAACGGATTGACGATCCAGACCTTCATGACGTACGGTCGCGATTATAGCACACTCACGCTCCCGGCGGCATGTGCTATAATGGACGCGCCATGGGCCACGGCGACTCGGAACATCCGCAGGAGAAGCCCCTCGTCTCCTTCTGCCTCATCTGCCACAATCAGGAACGCTTCATTGCCGCAGCGCTCGCGGGCGCCTTCGCCCAGACCTACCGTCCACTTGAGATCGTCCTCATGGACGACGCCTCTACCGACCGCTCCTGGCACGTCGTCGCGCAGGAAGTCGCCGCCTACCGCGCACGCGGCGGCGACATCCCCGTCCATCTCCACCGCAATCCGCGGAACCTCGGGAATCTCGGCAACTGGCTTCACTGCTGCTCGCTCGCCCGCGGAGAGCTGATCGTCAAGGCGGACGGCGACGACGTCTCCCTCCCCGAACGCACCGCGCGCATCGTCTCCGCCTGGCTGGCGGATGGCCGCCGCGCCACGCTGATCGGGCACGGCGGCTGGATGATCACCCCCTCGGGGCACCCCCTCGGCCCCTCCTACCGCGCCTCCGGCGCATCGCCCATCGGCGCCCTCTTCGCCTTCACGCGCGCGGCCATGACCTTCTTCGGCGACGCCGAAAACCCGCGCCTTGTGGACGACGAGGTCTGCGCCCGTCGCGCGCGGATGCTCGGCCCCGAACTTCTTCTCGACGACCGCCTCGTCCTCTGGCGGCAGGGCACCGGCGTCTCAAGCCCCCTCTTCAACCTGCGCCCGGCCCTCGTCGCCGGGCGCACGATGCTCCTCGGCTCTCTCCGCCAGGCGCGGCGCGACCTTGAACAGGTGCGCGACAGGCTCTCGCCCGCGGACTACGCGGACTGGCTCGCGCGCCTCGCGGCCGACGAACGCCGCACCGCCGCCGAGCTGAAGCTCTTCGCCTCGCCCACGTTCCGCGAACGTCTCGCCGGCTATCGCGGCGCCCGTCCCGCGCCCCCGCTGAGCGTCTGGACCGGCCTCAAGCTCGCCTTCCTCGCGCCGCGCTGCCTGGGGACGCCCGCCCTCTTCCTCTACGCCGCCCTCCGCACCCTTCTCCGGCGCGTGAACGGCGAGGTGCGCTACAGGCGGATGGAGCCGTTCGCCAGCGCCGCGCGGTAGTCGGCGACGGTCGTCGCGAGCCCGGTGGCCAGGTCGATCCGCGGCGTCCAGCCCAGCGAGCGGATCAGCGCCGTGTCGCACAGCTTGCGCGGCGTGCCGTCCGGCTTCGTCGCGTCCCACACGATCTCGGCGGTGCATTCCGTCGCCGCGCGCACCTGTTCGGCGAGCTCGCGGATGGTGACCTCCACGCCGGAGCCCACGTTCACGAGGTCGGGCGGGTTCTCAAGGTTCAGCATGAACACGCAGGCCGCGGCCAGGTCATCGACGTGCAGGAACTCCCGCAGCGGCTTCCCCGTGCCCCAGAGCGTCACCGTGGCGTCGCCGTTCTGCCGGGCCAGCTCGAACTTACGGATCAACGTGGGCAGGACGTGTCCCCCCACGATGTCGTAGTTGTCCCCGGGCCCGTAAAGGTTCGTGGGCATCAGCGAGTGGTAGAGGCGCCCACAGTCCCGGCGCAGGAACTCGCAGAGCTTCAGCCCCGAGATCTTCGCGAGGGCGTATCCTTCGTTCGTCTTTTCGAGCGCGCTCGTCAGGAGGGCGCTTTCCGGGATCGGCTGCGGCGCCAGGCGCGGGTAGATGCAGGTGGACCCCAGGAACAGCAGGCGCTTCACGCCCGCCAGGTGCGCGCCCCAGATGGTGTTCATCGCGATCATCTCGTTCTCGTAGAGGAAGCGCGCGTTCGCCGCCGAGTTGGCGCCGATGCCGCCCACGCGCGCGGCGCAGATCACGGCGACGTCCGGCCGCTCCGCCTCGTAGAACGCCCGCGTCGCCGCCGGGTCGAGCAGGTCCAGCTCGGCGTGCGTGCGGGTGACGATGTTCGCGTAGCCCTCGCGTGCCAGCGCGCGGCACACGGCGCCGCCCACCATGCCCCGGTGGCCGGCCACGTAGATTTTGTCCGTCTTCTTCATCATGTGCCTCCTTACTTCACAACGCCCTTTTCGAGATATTCGGCGAGGTTCATCCGAATCTGTCCGCTGGCGCGCTCCACGGCGACCTTCTCCATGTCGTGCCGCACCATCAGGCGCACCAGCTCCTCGAAGCTGGTCTTCTGCGGATTCCACCCCAGCTCGCGCTTCGCCTTCGAGGGGTCGCCCCAGAGGTTCACCACGTCCGTGGGACGGTAGAAGTCGGGGCTCGTCTCGATGACCACCCGCCCCGTCTTCCGGTCGTAGCCCTTCTCCTCCACGCCCTCGCCGCGGAACTCAAGCTCGATGCCCGCCTCCCTGAAGGCCAGGGCGGCGAACTCGCGCACGGAGTGCTGCACGCCCGTCGCGATCACGAAGTCCTCCGGCGTCTCGTGCTGGAGGATGAGCCACATGCACTCCACGTAGTCCTTCGCGTACCCCCAGTCGCGCAGCGAGGACATGTTGCCCAGCAACAGCTTCTCCTGCTTGCCCTGTGCGATGCGGGCCGCCGCGAGCGTGATCTTGCGCGTCACGAACGTCTCACCCCTGCGCTCCGACTCGTGGTTGAACAGAATCCCCGAGCACGCGAACATCCCGTAGGCCTCGCGGTACTCCTTCACGATCCAGTAGCCGTACAGCTTCGCCACCGCATAGGGCGAGTAGGGGTGGAACGGCGTCTCCTCGTTCTGCGGCACCTCCTCGACCTTCCCGTAGAGTTCGCTCGTGGACGCCTGGTAGACGCGGCACGTCTTCGCGAGCCCGTTGAGGCGAACCGCCTCCAGCACGCGCAGCACGCCCGTCGCGTCCACGTCCGCCGTGAACTCGGGCGAGTCGAAACTCACCTGCACGTGGCTCTGCGCCGCCAGGTTGTAGATCTCGTCGGGCCGCACCGTCGCCACGACCGCGAAGAGGCTCGTGCTGTCGCCCATGTCGCCGAAGTGGAGGTGGAAGCCCTCGCGACCCTCCAGATGGGCGATCCGCTCCCGGTAGTCCACGGAACTCCGCCGGATGAGGCCGTGCACCTCATACCCCTTGGAGAGCAGGAACTCCGCCAGGTAGGAGCCGTCCTGCCCGGTCACGCCTGTAATCAACGCCTTCTTCTTCATTTCTCTTTACTCCTTGTCACATTGTCTCTCTTCACCCGCACGCCCCCGACGGAAGACGAGGGCATAGACCAGCACGACCGCGAAGCAGATCGCGGGGATCGCGAAACTCGCGCGCAGCGCCAGGTCGCTCGTCATCAGATTCACGTCGAACGCGGCGTCCGCGCCCGTCACGAGCGCGAAGAACGCGCTCTCCTTCGCTCCCAGCACGCCCCCCATCCACGCCGTGACGATGGCCCCGCCGAGGATGCTCATGATGAGCCCCGCCGCGCCCAGGCGGAACGCCGACGGCGCCAGCCCCTCCAGCGCGATGCCGTAGATCGTGGGGAACATCAGGCTCATGCAGCCGCTCAGCGCCACCAGGCACAGCACGTTCGGCGCGAACCCCATCCCGAAGAACGTGCAGCACACCTCGCCCGAACCGTACATCACGCCCGCACAGGCCGCAATCGCCGTCCCCGCGAAGACCGCCAGCAGCAGCGCCGGCGGCACGAACTTCATCAACGCCGTCGCGATCCAGCGGCAGGCGATGAAGAGGAAGATCGAGACCAGATAGTAGCCCGCCGCCGCGTCCGGCGTCACGCCCAGCTCCTTCTGGCAGTAGACATTCAGCCAGGTCCACACCGCGATCTGCGCGCCCACGTAGAAGAACTGCGCCACCACGCCCCCCACGTACCGCGGGTTCCGCAGCAGCGTGAACAGCATCGCGCGGTAGTCCCCCACCCACAGCAGATACGCAATCGGCCCCAGCATCCCCAGCAGGATCCACGTCACCTTGTCCATCTGCGGGAAGACGCAGGCCAGCAGCGCGAGCGGCGCGAGGGCGAAGACGCCCGCCGTCAGCGTGCGCGAGATGCCCGTTCTCTTCTCGGCGACCGTGCTCGCGAACGGATTGATTCGAAGGAAGAAGACCCAGATCAGCGCGGCGAGCGTGCAGAGCCCCACATACGGCACGCACACCCAGAAGAGCTCGCCGTCCACGACCTGCCGCAGCGCCGCCGGGTCCATCGCCGCCCGCTCCGCCGCCGTCGCGGGGTTGAGGTTCGCGAGGATCACGCCGCGCGCGAGGAACACCCCCAGCACGCTCCCGAGCGGATTGAACGCCTGCGCGAAGTTCAGCCGCCGCACCGCGGTCTCCGGCGTCCCCAGCGCCAGCACATACGGGTTGCACGTCGTCTCCAGCAGCGAACACCCCGCCGCCACCACGAAGATAGCCGCGAAGTAGACCTCAAAGCTCGCGGCCACGCACGCGGGGATGTAGAGCAGCGCGCCGACCACGTAGACCCCCAGCCCGATCAGCACGCCCACGCGATACGAGAACTCCTCCACCAGAATGCTCGCGAAGATCGCCAGCACCGCATAGGCCCCGTAGAAGGCCACCTGGATGAGGCCCGCCTTCGACTGGTCCATCGTGAAGATCCGCTGAAACGCCGGCACGAGGTTGTCCGTCATGTTGTTCAGCAGCCCCCACAGCGCGAAGCACGCGATCAGCATCGCGACGATTCCGGCCCGTTTCCGCGCGGTGAACGTCATCTCCAATAGTGGCTTCATCTCGTCTCCTCGTCCCTGCTACAGCACGGTCACCTTGAGGCCGACCGGATCGACCGTGAAGTCGAAGAACCGGGCGGCGGCGTTCGGCGGGTTGGCCTCCAGGTCCGCGCGCAGACGGCGCGCGGCCGGCGCGCTCTTCGCGACCATGAACACGAACCCGCCCCCGCCCGCGCCCGGCAGCAGCACGGCGACCGTCTCCTTCTCCACACGCGCGAGCAGCGCCTCGATCTCGGGGTTCGTCGAACCCGGGTCGATGCGCTTCTTCAGGCTCCAGTATTCGCGCACCCCCGCCGCGAACCCGTCGAGGTCGCGGGCCTCCAGCGCGTCCGCCATCCGCTGCGCCCCCGCCTTGAGACCGTCCACGATGTCGAGCACGTCCCCCGCGCGCGACACGTAGCGGTCCACCACGTTGTTGAGGATGTTGCGCGCCATGCGCTTCTGCCCCGTGAAGTAGAGGAGGCACCGCGCGGCGAGGTCCTTCTCCTCCGCGTACGCGAACGGCAGCGGGCGGCACGTCGGCGTCTGGTCGAACCCCGGCTGCGTCTCGATGATCTTCACGCCCGGCAGCAGCCCGCCGATCTGGTCCTGCCACCCGCCGCCCGTGCACATCCGCTGTTCGAGGATCGACGTCAGCCGGATGATCCGCTCCGCGTCGAAGGCGATCCCCAGCACGCGGTCCAGGCACGCCAGCACGGTCGCGCCGAGAATGGAGCTCGTCCCCATCCCGCTCCCCTTCGGCAGCGCCGAGAAGATCGTCAGGTCCAGCCCGCCCCCGAGCCGTTCGAGCCAGGACCGGAGCGAGGCCCCCTTCCGGGACGGCGCAATCCCCGCGAGCACCAGCGCCGCCTTGGGGATCGCGCACCAGTCGCGCGGATCCGAGTGGTCCAGTATCTCCTCCGACGTGGCGAACACCCGGCTGTCGCCCAGGTCGATGGACGACACGCGGATCCTCGGCTCGTCGGTGAGCTTCGCCATCGCCTGCACCGGGTACTGCCCGTTCAGCGTCACCGCCGCGTTCACCACCGTGCCCCCCTGCTCCAGGCAGATCGGCGGCGTGTCGCTCCACCCGCCCGCCAGGTCGATGCGCACGGGCGACGTCGCCCACACCACCTGGTCCTTGAGGATCGCCGCCGCCCGCGGCTCCGTCGGCGCCTGATAGCTCTGCGAGACGGCCTCCGCCACGCGCACGCGGTTCACCTCGCGGAACACCTCGTTCCGCGCCGCCAGCATCCGGCCGTGGTTGACCTGCGGAATCAACTCTCCCAGCGCGTGCAGCGACGGCGCCTCCTTCACCCGCCCCGCCAGCACCTCCTGCGCGTGGGCCACCACGTCGTCCAGCCTCCCCACCTTCCAGAGCTTCGCCTCCCACTTCCCGTCGCGCTTGAAGTCGTCGCTCAGCCGGTAGGCGATCGCCGTCCAGTCCGCCCGCCCGATCGGCACGCACACGAGCCCCGCCTCCTGCGGCAACTCGATCGGCGCCGTGCAGGCCGCCGGCACGCCCGTGAGGATGCACCGCTCCCCCAGCGTGACGGGCGCCTTGAGCCAGCACCCCTCCACGAGCCCGGCCCGCCCGCCCTTCACCGACGCCTCGATCACCGCGTTGAACGGCCACAGCCCCTCCGGCGCCGTCCCCGCCGCCAGCACGCCCCGCGTGAACGCGTGCGCCGTCGCCGTGCGGGAGGCCTCCGTGATCCCCGCCAGCAGCTCGCGGCTCGAACCGATGTGGAAGAAGTCGCAGAACGGCAGCACGTTCACGTGGAACGGTGTCCCCTCGAAGCACGCCGCGAGGCGCGGCTCGCCCCGTCCGAGCAGCGCGAAGGCGAACTGCTCGTAGAGGTCCAGGCTCGGCGCCGTCTTCAGCCACCGCGCCTCCCGCTTCGCGAAGGCCAGCATCGTCTTGCAGAGCGTCGGGTCCAGCGAGAGGATCCCGGTATCCACCGCCACGCGCCCGTGCTCGTCCACCGCCCCCGCCTCGGTCGCCTCGGCGGCGGAGGGCTTCTGGAGGAAGTTCGCCACGCGGCGGCAGGCCGTGTAGCCGGCCTTCACCTCCTCATCGACCACGTAGACGCCGTGGCGCGACCCGCGCGCCATCTCGGCGAACCACGCCACGCCCGTGAGCCCCGGGCGCGAGAAGTCGATGTCCTTCGTGTCGAACGTCAAGAGCACGTCGCCCGCGAGGATGAGCACCTGCCCCCCCGCCCGCTCCGGCACCGCCCCCGCGTTCCTCACGATCAGGTCGAAGAGCGCGAGCGGCCGCCCGTCCTCCGTCCGGCACGGCAGCGGCGTGAACGCCTTCCCCATCGCGGCGTAGGCCGGCGTGCGCCGGCTGTCTCCGCCCGAGTGGCAGATGAGCACGCGCCGATCCGTGAACGGGTCCGGCCGCGTCTTCGCGAGCGCGCGGAACACGTTGAGCGTCGCCCCCAGCGACCCCACGCGCCGCCCCCCCGGGTCGGGCACCACCAGCACCTCCGTCCCCTCGGGGAAGAACCCGTGCGCCTGCCGCCACGCGAGCTGCGCGCGGTACCCCGCCGCCTGCGCCTCGTTCGCCGCCGTCACCACGATCACGTCGAAGGCCCGCTTCGCCGCGCGCGGCGCGGGGGGACGCGCCGCGCCGCCCGTCGCCGCCCCCTTCGCGGCCACCCCCATCTCATACCGCCCCTGGAGGTTCAGCCAGAACTCCGGCGCCGTGCCGAAGTAGCGCGCGAGCCGCACCGCCGTATCCGCCGAGACGCCCCGCCGCCCGAGCACGATCTCGTTGATGCGCCGCAGCGGCACCTGGGCCTCCTTCGCCAGACGGTACTGCGACAATCCGCGCGGACGCAGATAGTCCTCCAGAAGAATCTTCCCGGGGTGAACGGGCCTTGCCATGTCTCAAACCTCCAATCGTGACGGATTGCGATATCATATCGCATCCCACGACGAAGGTCAAGCGGCAAGAGGCGACGAGCTTTTCAGCAACCCGGGATGACGCGCGTCACCTGACCGGGATCACGCGCACGATCCACTCACACCTTCCGACCTCCGCCCCCCGTCATTCCCTGAACGCGGGCGGGAACTCGCTCAGATCGGCGAGGGACACCCCCCTTCGGTGGAAGAAGTCACGCCTGAACTGCTCCACGAACGCGGGACGCAGTTCCTCCGGCAGCCTTTTGTAGGTGCCGTACTCGCCGAAGCTGTACCTGAAGTACAGCTCGTACTTCCTCCGCACGCGCGCCGCAAACCCCCATGCGTCCTTTGCCCGCTGCGGGGCGAAGCTGTCGTACTTCCCGCCGTTCCAGTCCGCCTCCGTCAGGTCGATCAGGCGCTCAAGGTCGTCGAGCCACAGGGCCTCCAGCCGCCATCCCTCGAACGCCGCGGACGGATAGGCGTTCGTGTCGGAGATCAGCCGTCCCGCACAGCTCCCCGCGAAGTGCGTCTTTTCGCCGAAGACGTAGAGGTTGTCGCGGTCCTTGGCGAGAATCTCCTCCGGGGTGCTCCGCATATGCACGTACAGCGCCTTGACGAGGCGCACCCGCTCGCCCGCGTCCCCGACGGCCATCACGCGGTCCAGCATCGCCCAGTTGTTGGACGAGGCGCCGAGCGTTTTGAACCCCGTCCATTCCACCGGCAGCGCGGCGATCTCGTCCTCCAGCGTGGGCGTCCGTGGGGAGCACCCCGCGGCAAGCGCCAACGCCAGACCGCACGCCGGCATCGTCATCCGCATAACCATCTTCGTCATCATTGCATCTCCGTGAGAACCGGCCGTCCGCCCGGAGGGCGCACGACGCGGCGTTTATACTTCTCCACGCCCACTGTCCCGGCCGAGTCGATCGTGGAGCGCTGCGTCTCGACGGTGAAGAGCTGGAATCCCCGGGATATCGAGAACGTGGACGGCTCGCGCCACACGGTGGGGATCCGCCACGTGATGCTCCCCTCGGACCATCCCCCCGTCTCGGGAAGGGGCGGGCAGTCGCCGATCGCCACCGTGTCGAAGAAGTCGTTGTACCTTCCGACGGGAAAGACCTTGTTGGCACCCTGGGCCTCCGTGTGGTTCCACCAGTTCGAGAACGAGTTCTGCCTGAAGTAGCCGCTCACCACCCCGTCGGTCGTGGCGAGCTCCTTCATCCGGATATTCCGAAAGGACACGTTGCTGGGGCAGAGCGTCAGCTCCATGTCCATGCCGACTCCGCCCGCGTGTCCCGCGGGGACCGAATAGGCGAGGACCGTGGGCGTGCGGCTGCAGACGATGGACGACGGGGCGATGCAGCGCGTCTGAACCGGGAAGCTCACACCCTTGTACGAGAACGTCAGCGTGGCCTCGCCCGGCGTCAGGGAATACTGGAACAGTTTTTTATTGCGTTCCGTGCCTTGATCGAACACATTTACCGAAGCCTGCCATGACGCATCCGATATGCCATCGGGCAAATGAAAGAAACCTACACGCTCGCAGACGCCGAACGTGTGCCGGTTCGGCAGATGCGGCGGGAACAGGAATTCCGGGACGACCTCCAGCCTCACCGCCGTCGTCTCGGCGCCGGGGCTCTCGGTCTCCCCCGTGGCCGCGTCGGTGAACGTCCCCTCCACGCGGACGTCGCCCTCCGCCTCGCTGTGGCGGGCCGCGCCGCAGACGAACGAGACGCAGTACGTCTCCCCCGGCCCGAGCGTCATCCCCGGCGGGACGGACAGGGGTCCGGTCCCGCCCCGGGTCGAGAGCCGGTCGAGGCCGCGCGTCCGCAGGGTGAACGAGCCCCCGTGCGGCCCGCCGCTCGCCGAGACGGTCAGGCGCGTCGTCGTCGAGCGACGGGCCACGACGTCCCCCGGCGCGTTCGTGTACGCCTCCTCGAAGACCACCGCCGCCTTCGAGAACTCGACCGAGAGGCCGCCGATACGCGGGTCGGGCGGCGGCGGCACGGGGTCGTCCCCGGGCGGCTGGTTGCCGGTGCCGCACCGGCAGACGCCGCCCGT